>JADJTL010000001.1:300000-425000 GCA_016711215.1 Pseudomonadota bacterium
CGCTCTTGCCCGCGCTGCGCAGCGCGCTGCACCACAGCAAGGAGCGCCCCGGCGCTCATCGCGCGCTCGAGGGCGTGCGCTGGCTGGACAAGGTCATCGCCATCGACCAGGCGCCGATCGGGCGCACGCCGCGCTCGAATGCCGCCTCCTACACTGGGCTGCTGGCGGTGATCCGCGAGCTCTTTGCGGCGCTGCCCGAGGCTCGCCTGCGGGGCTATCGTGCGGGCCGCTTCTCGTTCAACGTCAAGGGCGGGCGCTGCGAGGCCTGTCGCGGGGACGGCGTGACGCGGATCGCGATGCATTTCCTTCCCGACGTGAGCGTGGTCTGCGAGGTTTGCGGGGGCGCGCGCTACAACGAGGAGACGCTGCGCGTGCGCTACAAGGGCAAGCAGATCGCAGAGGTGCTGCGGATGACGGTCGACGAGGCGCTGGCGTTCTTCGCCAACGTGCCGCGCCTGCGTGACAAGCTCACGACCCTGGCGCAGGTCGGCCTGGGCTACCTCCAGCTCGGGCAGGCTGCGAGCACGATGTCGGGGGGTGAGGCGCAGCGGGTCAAGCTGGCGCGCGAGTTGAGCCGGCGCGCGACCGGCCGAACGTTCTATATTCTCGACGAGCCGACGACAGGGCTGCATTTCGCCGACATCGAGGTCCTGCTCGGCGCGCTGGCGCAGCTCGTCGAGGGTGGCAACAGCGTGCTGGTGATCGAACACAACCTCGATGTGATCAAGTTCGCCGACTGGGTCATCGACCTGGGGCCCGAGGGGGGCGACGCCGGGGGCCAGCTCGTGGGAGCAGGGACCCCGGAGCAGCTCGCCGAGAACGATCGCTCACATACGGGGCGCTACCTGCGGGCTGTGCTCGAGCGGGCCAGCACGCCAGCGAACGCCCAATGACCATCGTCGCCGAGCAGCTCGCCAAGCATTTCGGTGGCCGGGAGGTCGTGCGCAGCCTGGATCTGGTCGTGCGACCCGGCGAGATCTACGGGCTGATCGGCCCCAACGGGGCTGGCAAGACCACGACGATGCGCATGCTGATCGGGCTGATGCGTCCGAGCGGCGGGCGCGCGCTCATCTGCGGCGCCGATACCGTCACGCAGGCCGCGCGGGCCAAGGCGCAGCTCGGTTTCGTCAGCGCAGCGACCGGGTTGTATGAGCGGCTGACGCCGGAACAGCTGCTGAGCTACTACGCTCAGCTCTACGGCCTGAGCGCCGCCGAGGGTCGGGCGCGCTCAGCGGCGCTGATCGCGCTGCTGGCGCTCGAGCCCCTGCTGGCGCGACGCTGCGGGCGGCTGAGCACGGGCGAACGGCAGCGGGTGTCGCTGGCGCGGGCCCTGGTGCACGATCCGCCCGTCCTCGTGCTCGATGAGCCCACGGCCGGGCTCGACGTGCTCGCCGGACGCGCCGTCGCCGACACGATTCGACGCCTGCGCGATCAACAGCGCACGATCCTGCTCTCGACGCACTACATGACCGAGGCGGAGCTGCTCTGCGATCGGATCGGTCTGCTCTACGGCGGATCCCTAGCGGCCGAGGGCAGCCCGAGCGCGATCAAGGAGCGCTATGGCGTCGGCTCGCTGGAGCAGGTCTTCCTGCGGCTCCAGGACGAAGGCCTCGCGGCGGCGACGAGCGGGGGCGAGGGGGCGCCACGATGAGAGCCCTCCAGGTGATCGGCCTCGTCTACCGCAAGGAGGCGTTGGAGACCTTTCGCGACCTGCGGACGCTGGTGGTGATGGTCGTGTTGCCGCTGGCGCTCTATCCGCTGATGGCCCTGGCGGTAGCGCAGTGGTTTGGCGTGCAGCGCGAGCGCGTGGTGCCGGATTCGGCGATCAGCGTCGGCTGGCAGGGGCCCGAGTGGGCGGAGCTGCGGGGCGCCCTCGGTGCCAGGCGCTTGCTCCGAGTCGGCGATCACTTGAGCGGGGTGCGGGCCCTGCGAGCGGGTCGGATCGACGCCTTCCTGCGCTTGCCCGACGACCTCGGGCCACGGCTCGCGCGCGGCGCCGCAGTGCCGATCGAGCTCTATCGCGATGAGACGAGCGCTAGCTCGGCGCGGGCCGGCGCTCGTCTTCGGCAGCGGCTGCAGCGCTTCGGGCGGCAGCAGCTCGCCCAACGACTGGCGGCACGGGGGCTGGCGGCCGACTTCGGCGAGCCGCTTCGGCTGCAGGACCATGACGTGGCGACGGCGGGCGCGGCGGGGGCTCAGGCCGTGAGCGGCCTGCTGCCGCTGCTGATCGTCCTGATGGTGCTGCTTGGCGCCTTCTACCCGGCCATCGACCTGACGGCCGGCGAGAAGGAGCGCGGCACGCTGGAGACGCTGCTCTCGACGCCGGCGCCACGCTGGGGGCTGATCGGCGGCAAGTTCTTGGTGGTCGCGACCGTGGCGATCGTCACCGGGGTCGTCAATCTGCTCTCGATGGGGCTGACGCTCTTGCTCGGCTTCGGTCCGGCGCTGCGGGCGGCGGGTCTGAGCACGGCCGTGCCGTGGACTGCCGTGCTCGGCGCCCTGGCGGGCCTCGTGCCCGCGTCGCTCTTCTTCGCCGCGGTGCTGCTCGCTGCGGCAACCCTGGCGCGCAGCTTCAAAGAGGCCCAGACCTTGCTAGCGCCGGTCTACGTGCTCTGCGTGCTGCCGACGATGGCGGCTCAGCTCCCCGGGCTGCAGCTCGGCTATGGGGCGGCGCTGCTGCCGGGCGTCAACGTCTCCATGCTGATGCAGGGGCTGGCGGGTGGCAGGATCGCGGCCGGGCCGCTCTGGCTCGCCCTGCTCTCGAGCATTGCCCATGCCGCGTTGGCCCTCGGCCTGGCCGCGCGCAACTTCAACACCGAGCGCTTGCTCTTTCCAGACGAGCCGCGCGCGTTCGCGTCCGGAACGGGTGCGCGCCAGTGGCGACGGACCCAGCCGACGCCGAGCGAGGCCGCGGTGCTGCTCCTGGTCGTGCTGGCGCTGATGCTCTTGGTCGGTCAGCCCTTGCAGCAGGCGCGCTTCATCCCCGGGGTGCTCTTGACCGAGTGGTTGATGGTGGCGTTACCCGTGATGGCCTTCCTGCGCTGGGCCGGGTTGGCGCCGCGGGCGGTGCTCGGCTGGCGGCGACCGTCGGCAGCCGGCTTGATCGGCGCGGTGCTGGCGGGCAGCAGCGGCTGGTACCTGGTCGCCGCGGTGGTCGAGCAGCTCCAGCAGCGCGTGCTCCCGATCCCCCCCGAAGTCGTCGAGCAGCTCCGGCGCACGGTCTTCGCCGCCGAGCGACCGCTCGCGCTCGATCTTCTGGTCCTCGCCATCTCGCCGGCGATCTGCGAGGAGCTGTTGTTTCGTGGCGTGCTGCTGCGGGCGAGCCTCGCAGAGCAGCGTCCGTGGCTGGCCGTCGTGGTCAACGGGCTGCTCTTTGGTGCCTTTCATCTTTCGGTCTATCGCTTCTTGCCGACGCTGCTCCTCGGCCTGGTGCTGGCCCTGCTGGTGGTGCGCAGCGGATCGATCGTCCTGGCGATGGTCTTCCACCTGGCGAACAACACGGCCACGGTGCTCGTGGCGCGGCTCGTTCCCCCAACGGACGCCGCGTCTTCCGTAGCGTTCGGGCTCAACGCAGCCTATCTGGCGCTCGCTACCGTGGTCTTCGCCGCCGGCTGCTGGCTGGCCCTCCGGCGGCCCCGCCCTGCTCCCGGCTAGGGACTACGATCGGGGAAGCACTTGTGGCTGCTTCAAGGGAGTTACTTGACCTCTTCTGCGCTGCCGTCGACGATACCGGAGCAGGAAGGGCGTGGCGGGACAGCGCTTGGATGGCGCTCGGTCGATTGTTCCGGCGCTGCGAGGACGACCACGGCTATGCACGGGAAGAATACGAGGAGGGGGCGTCATGTCGAGCTCGCGGGAGGCGCTTACGGCGCATGTCAGCAAGGATGCCGGGACGCCGCTGACTGGTGCGCTGGTCTACGAGGATGTTCCGGTCGGCATCTGGGCGATTATCTACGCCATTCTGGGTCCCCTGCTGCGCGTCCGGGTGCTCTTCTTCTCCTTCGACGGCCTGAGGCGGCTCGTCTTCGGTCAGACCGAAGGCTACCTCGGCCTGACGACCTCGGGGACGCTCGTGCGAATCGTTACGCCCGAGAAGGGCGCGGCTGAGGTCGTTGCGCTGACGATGAAGGGTGCTTCGCTGAAGGAGCGGGGCGGCGCCTACTTGCTGAAGGCGCCCAATTTTCGCTGCGCGATGCGCTTTACGGCGGGGCCCTTCCTCGATGCCAAGGGCGAGTATATCCGAAGCCCCGAGCTGCTGGCCGAGGGGCAGAGGATGGTCACGGAGCTGGTGGCTGCCGTGCGCGCCCAGATCACTACGTAGCGGATCACTACGTAGCGGATCACTACGTAGCGGATCACTACGTAGCGGATCACTACGTAGCGCCCCGCCGGAGCGCCGCCGAGGGTGGGGCGTTCACCTCCTCGTCACGACGCCGTCGGTCGCGGCGCGCTCAATCCTCGAGGATCTGCTTTTCCTTGGCGGCAACCAGCTCGTCGGCCTGCTTGACGTGCTCGTCCGTCAGCTCCTGGATCTTGGCCAGGCCGCGGTGCAGGGCGTCTTCCGAGACCGTGCCATCCTTCTCCAGCTCGCGCGCCATCTCATTGGCGTCGCGGCGATGCCCACGCAGGACCACCCGCATCTCCTCGGCGACCTTGCGCACGTCCTTGACGAGGTCCTTGCGCCGCTCGCCCGTGAGCGGCGGGATCGGGACGCGAACCAGCTCACCATCGGAGCTGGGGTTGAGGCCGAGCGACGACTGCTGCAACGCCTTCTCGATTAGCGGGACCAACGCCTTATCCCAAGGCTTGACCGTAATCAGGCGCGGGTCGGGCACCTGGACCGAGGCCACCTGATTGAGGGGCGAGAGCGTGCCGTAGTACTCGACCTTGATTCCCTCGAGCAACGCCACGTTCGCGCGGCCGGTACGCCGCCGGGCGAGGTCGCGCTTGAGATTCTCGATCGTGGCGCTCATCTTGACGCCGAGTTCGGCAATTACCTCGTCGATCATCTGCGAGTCTCCTTCCGTCCCCAGCGTCGTCGCCGGGTGCTCGGCACGCTGGACCTAGCGCTCCAGCACGCGCGTCCCGACGCTGTGGTCGCCGCCGAGCACGCGCGCGATGTTTCCCGCCTGGGCCATGCTGAAGACCACCAGTGGCAGCGCGTGGTCGCGACAAAGCGTGACCGCCGTCGAGTCCATCACCTTGAGCCGCCGTTCGAGCATCTCGAGGTAGGTGATCTCGTTGAAGCGGCGCGCCTCAGGGTGCACACGCGGGTCGCAGTCGTAGATCCCATCGACGCCGGTGGCCTTGAGCAGGACCTCGGCGCCGACCTCGAGCGCGCGCAGCGCCGCCGCCGTGTCGGTGGTGAAATAGGGATTGCCGGTGCCGCCGGCGAGCAGCACGACCTCGCCTGCGTCGAGTCGGGCGATCGCCTCGCGGCGCGTGAAGGGATCGCAGACCTGCATCACTGGAATGGCCGATAGCACCGAGGTCGGGCGACCGCGCCGCACCAAGGCATCTTGCATCGCGAGGCAGTTCATCACGGTGGCGAGCATGCCCATCGTGTCCGCGGCCGTACGGTCCATCCCCGAGGCCGCGCCGGTCAGTCCGCGGAAGAGGTTGCCGCCGCCGATGACGACGGCCGGCTGAATGCCGAGCGCGACCGCACCGTCGATCTCGGCGGCGATCGCCGCCAGCTTCGCGGTGTCGATCGACCGGTCGGGCCCGCCTTGCAGAGCCTCGCCGCTAAGTTTCAACAGGACTCGTCTGAAGGGCACGCAGGCCTCCTCGGCGCGGACTAGGTCGCGGTCGTCTCGATGCCCTCGCCGACCTCCCAGCGCGCGAAGCGCCGGATCTTGCAGTTCTCGCCGAGCTGGGCGATCAGCTCGGTCAGCAGGTCCTTGATCTTGCGCTTGCTGTCCTTGACGTAGACTTGCTCTAGCAGGCAGACCTCGCCGTACCACTTCTCGATCTGACCCTCGACGATCTTGGCGAGCACTGCCTCCGGCTTGCCGCCTTCGCGTGCCTGGGCCGTGCGAATCTCGCGCTCCTTCTCGATCACCTCGGCGGGGATGTCGGCCGGCACGAGAAAGCGCGGCGCCATCGACGCGATCTGCAGCGCCACGTCGCGGACGAAGCCCTGGAACTGATCGGTCTTGGCGACGAAGTCCGTCTCGCAGTTGACCTCGACCATCACGCCGATCTTGCTGCCCGAGTGAATGTAGGCGTGGACGAGGCCGTTGCTGGCGCTCCGGCCGGCCTTCTTCGCGGCCGTCGCGAGGCCCTTCTTGCGCAGGAACTCGGCCGCCTTCTCGAGGTCGCCGTCGCACTCGACGAGCGCCTTCTTGCAGTCGGTGAAGCCGGCGAAGGTTCGATCGCGCAGCTCCTTGACCATTTGTGCGGTGACTTCAGCCATGACTTACTCTCCCTGATACTTCGTTAGGGCCGCGAATCCGCTGCTGGCGCTATGGCGCCGGCGCGTGGCGGCCGAGGGTGTGCGAGCACGGGACGGGTTGAAACCTGGGCCCGGTGGCGCGGGGTCGGCCGCCGGCGGCTCGTCCCCGCGCGGCCTGAGGCCCGTTGGATCCCTACTTCGCGTTCTCGTCTGGCGTGGCCGCAGCCTCGGGCTCGGGGCGTGGGCCGCTGCGGCGCGAAACGACCTCGACCTTCGGTCCGTCACCGCCGGAGGCGACGCGAATCGGCTCAGACGCGGCGTGCTCACGCTGTTGGTCGCGCTCGCGATTGACCGCCACCGCGCGTACGCGCCCGAAGCGCTGTCCGAGGAGACAGGCATCCGCGAGGCGGGCGGCGAAGAGTCGAATCGAGCGAATGGCATCATCGTTCGCCGGGACAACGTAGTCCACCGTGTCGGGGTCGCAGTTGGTGTCCGTGAGCGCGACGATCGGGATCTCGAGCCGGCGCGCCTCAGCGACGGCGATGCGCTCCTTGCGCGGGTCGACGACGACGAGCAGGCCAGGCAACGTGGCCATGTCCTTGATGCCGCCGAGGTTGCGGTCGAGCTTCAGGGCGCTGCGATCGAGGCGCAGGCGCTCCTTCTTTATCAGCTTTTCGCCCTCGGTCTGGATCATCGTCTCGATGGTTCGCAGCTTCTCGATGCTGCCGCGCACGGTGCGGAAATTCGTCAAGGTGCCGCCGAGCCAGCGGTTGGTGACGAAGTACATCCCGCAGCGCGTGGCCTCCTCGCGCATCACCTCTTGGGCTTGGCGCTTGGTGCCGACGAAGAGCACGCTCTGGCCGTTCGACACGACCTCGATCACCTTCTTGAACGCGGCCTGAAAGAGCGGCTGCGTCTGCTGCAGATCGATGATGTGGATGCCGTTGCGCGTGCCGTAGATGTACTGCCGCATCTTCGGGTTCCAGCGCTTGGTCTGGTGCCCGAAGTGCATGCCCGCCTCGAGCAGGGCTCGCATCGTCAGCGACTCGCCGTCAGCGGTGGTCGGCGGCGCCGTTGTCACCGGCACGGTGTTCGGCACGGTGTTCGGCACGGTGTTCGGCACGGTGTTCGGCACGGTGTTCGGCACGGTGTTCGGCACGGTGTTCGGCGCCGGTGCTGTGGGGAGGGTCCCCGAGCTCAGGTCACTCATCTTCTTGTCTCCTGGCGTTATGCGGCCGGCTGGCTCCATGGTCATGGGGCCAGCGTGACCGTTCCTCCGCCCGCGGGTCGCCTTCTACTTTCACCCCCGTATGGGAGCACGCCGGATAGAAGCCCACAGAGCGTGTGTTTTCGACGCGCCCGGATACCATGGGCCGTCGGGCAAGGCAAGCGCAGCAACAGCGCAGCAAAGCGCGTCGCCGTCGGCAGGGCAGGGCAGGGCCTGTCCCGAGCGTCGGGTGGCGATCGACCCGGTGGCGGTCGAGGGGCCGGCAGCGATCCAGGCGCCCTTAGCGATTCAGGAGGGCCGTTAGCGAGTCGGGAGAGGATCGTTCGGCGGCTCGGCGCCGGTCTGTTTGCGGATTGGCGAGGCTGGTGGTAAAAGCCCGCGCGGTTGGGCCACGATGGCGCTAACAGCAAATCCGCCTCAGAGCGATGCATGAGTCGGCGCGCTACGTCAGGCGGCGGGCGCGTCAGGAGGGTGAGCCGATGAGTACGATGGGTCGTGTTGTTGAACAGCTTGGCAAGGACGGCGAGAGCCTGCTGAGCCACACCTGTAGGGGGATCCCCAAGGAGCAGCTCGCGCTGCCGGGGCCGGACTTCCTCGATCGCGTGTTCGTCCAGTCCGATCGTCATCCCCAGGTGCTCGTCAACCTGCAGCGGCTATTTGGCACCGGTCGCTTGGCGAACACGGGCTATTTGTCGATCCTGCCGATCGATCAGGGCATCGAGCACTCCGGTGCTGCCTCCTTCGCGCCGAACCCGATCTACTTTGATCCGGAGAACATCGCTAAGCTGGCGCTCGATGGCGGGTGCAACGGCGTGGCCAGCACGCTCGGCGCCCTCGGCGCCGTGGCGCGGCGCTACGCGCATAAGCTGCCGCTGATCCTCAAGATCAATCACAACCAGCTGATGACCTATCCGAACACCTTCGACCAGGTGCTCTTCGCGGATGTCGAGCAGGCCTGGAACATGGGCGCGGCGGCCGTCGGCGCGACGATCTACTTCGGTTCCGAGGAGTCGAACCGGCAGATCGTGGAGATCTCGCAGGCCTTCCAGCATGCGCACGAGCTCGGCTTGGCGACGATCCTGTGGTGCTACCTGCGCAACCCGGGCTTCGTCAAGGACGGCGTCGACTACCACACGGCGGCCGACCTGACGTCGCAGGCCAACCACCTGGGTGTGACGATCCAGGCCGATATTATCAAGCAGAAGCTGCCGACCACCAACGCGCCGGGCTTCACGGCGCTGAAGTTCGGCAAGACGCATCCGCGCGTCTACAGTGAGCTGAGCAGCGATCATCCGATCGATATGGTCCGCTGGCAGGTCGCGAACTGCTACATGGGCCGGATGGGCCTGATCAACTCCGGCGGTGCTTCCAGCGGGGCTGGCGATCTGGCCGAGGCGGTGCGGACCGCCGTGATCAACAAGCGCGGTGGTGGTACGGGCCTGATCTCGGGGCGCAAGGCCTTTCAGCGGCCGGTGGCCGAGGGCATCGCGCTGCTCAATGCGATCCAGGATATCTACCTGGCCAAGGAAATCACCGTGGCGTGAGCGCGCCGACGAGGTGCGCCGAGTGCGCCGCGACCAAGCGCGTCGACTCGATTCGATTCGCCAGCACGACCGTCGCGGCGGTCGTGCTGGTGACCCGCAGATAGTTATCGGTCAGCCCCCACCAACGCCGAGCGCCTCCGCCTTCGATCGGCGCCCCCGCTCCCTCCCAGAGCACCGGACGACGGCTGCCGACCCAGCGCGCGAGCTCGATCCGCCTGAGGTCGTCGCTCAGCGCGCGCAGCTGCGCGGCGCGTGACTGCACCACCGCGGGCGCCAGGTGTTGGGGGAAACGGGCCGCGGCGGTGCCTGGGCGCGGCGAGAACGGGAAGACATGGACGTGCGCAGGCCCGGCCTCCTGGCAGAGGCTCAGGGTCTGCGCGAAGTCCTCGTCGGTCTCCCCGGGAAAGCCGACCAGCAGGTCGACGCTGAGCACGAGGTGGGGGATGGCGCGGCGCGCCGCCGCGAGCAAACGTAGGTAGCTGGCGCGGTCGCCGCGGCGCCCCATGCGTCGCAGGAGGCGGTCCGAACCACTCTGCAGCGGCAGGTGCAGGTGCGGGCAGAGGCGTGGGTCTTCCCAGAGCGCCCAGAGCGCCGCCGGCACGTCCCAGGGCTCGAGGGAGGAGAGGCGCAGGCGCGCGATGCGTGTCCGCTGCAGCACGGCCCGGACGAGCGTGTCGAGCCGTTGGGCAGGTCGCTCGGTCCATCCTCCGAGGTGGACACCGGTCAAGACCGCCTCCTGCCACCCCGCGTCCGCCAACGCCGCCACCTCGGCAACGACCGCCTCGCAGGCGACGCTGCGCTCGCTGCCGCGCGCCAGCGTCACCACGCAGAAGGCACAGCGGTAGCGGCAGCCATCTTGCACCTTGACGAAGGCTCGGGTGCGGCGGCGTAGCGGGCGCGTGGAAAAGCTCGGCGTCGGCCGAGGCAGGGGCGCGCGTCCTGCGCCGTGCCCCAGGAGGCGCTCACGGAGCAGCTCGGGCAGGCGATCCTTCTCGGCGTTGGGCAGCAGCAGCGTGGCACTGGGGAGCGGGCCGATCGCGGCAGGGTCGAGCGTCGCGAGGCAGCCCGTGAGCACGAGCGCGGCCTCGGGGCACGCCTGGCGCAGGCGCTGCAGCGCCTGGCGTGACTTGCGCGCGGCCTCTCGCGTCACCGCGCAGGTATTGAGCACGAGGACGTCGGCGCCGCGGGCGTCCTCGATGACCGTGAACCCGTCTGCCGTCAGCGCTCTGCCCCAGCGCTGGAGCTCAGCCTCGTTGAGGCGACAGCCGAGCGTGCTGAGATGGACTTGCACGGGCATTCGCCGCTTGGAGCCGCTAGCGGCGCGTCGCCGCCGGCTGGAGCGCGAGCAGCTCCGCGGGGAAGGCGCGGACGCCGTAGCTCGCGTCGAGGCAGACGAGCTGAACCTGCGCCGCGCAGACCAGCTCATCGCCACGCAGCAGCCGCTGATCGACGCATAGTCTGTACTCGCTCCGGGGTGGGTCGAAGCGCGTCAGAACACGGCAGCTTTCACCCAGGCGCGCGGCGCGGCGAAAGGTGATCTCGAGCTTGTAGACGGCGAAGAGATATCCCGCCGCATTCCACTCCGCGATCGGCCGCTCGAGGGCTGCGCCGATTAGCTCGGTGCGACCGCGCTCGAAGAAGCGCAGGTAGTTGGCGTGGTAGACTAGCCCGAGGCAGTCCGTGTCCTCGTAGTAGATCTTGATTCCGAGTTCGCCCTGCGGGGTCGTGCGCGGCATCGCCTTTGCTTCTCTATTTCTTGCGCCAGCGGTCGAGCAGCCCGCCGAGCGCCCCCTGGCCCTTGCCGCCACCCTCCTTCTCGCCGCGCATGCGAATCAGCCGCATCCGGCGTTGGGCATCGACGTGGTCCGGTTTGATCTCGAGCGCGCGGTTGAGGGCCCCCACCGCGCGTCTCTCTTCCCCGAGCGCCAAGTAGGTCTCGCCGAGGAAGTAGTTGATCTGAGCGTTCTTGGGCGCGAGCTCGAGCGACTCGAGCAGCAGTTGCTTAATCTTTGGTAGCGCGGCGGCCTTGTCCACCTGCGGGTCGCAGAAGGTCGTCCACGCGATCCACGCCAGATGCTCGCCCTCGCTGCCGCTGAGCCGACGCGCCTCCGTGAACTCCTCCAAGGCCTTGGCGAACTGCTTCTTGCGAAAGGCCACTGTGCCGCGCTGGAAGCAGAACTCGGCCTCGAGCGCAGTGCGGGCCTCGTCCTTCGCTCCGGCAGGTTGGCTGAGGCTCGCCTCATAGGCCGCGCGCGCCTTGGCGTCCGCGAGCACGGTGTAGGCTTCGTTGGTGCGGCGAAAGAGCTCCTCGGCCTTCTGTGCGAGATCGCGCAGGCCCAGGCCAAGGACCCGATCGGGGTGGAACTGCTTGGCCAGCGAGAAGTAGGCGTCGCGGACCTGGGCCGCGGTCGCCGTCGGCTCGAGCGCCAGGACCTCGAAGTGGGTCTTGCCGCCGAGCGCCGCGCTGGCCGTCTCGATCAGCTCGCGCAGGTCACGGGCGGCCGCCCGCTGCTTGGCTCCGCTGCTGGCGTCGCGCGGGCTGCTGCCGGCCGCTGCGCTTGTGCCCGGCGAGGTCGAGGGGGCATTGGCGCGCCTGGCGGCCGCGCTGCCCGGGCCGGGTCGCGGGACCGCATAGACGCCAGAACCCGAGCGCGCTGCCGCCGCGGGCGGCTCGCCCTGCCCGGCGGCACCGCGAGCCACCGCGCCGGCCGGCGGAGTGCCCGCGAACTGGCCGGCCAGCGCTGTGAGATCGGGTACCGAGGTAGGTCGCTGCGGGTCGGTGCCCGCGGGCGAGCCGCCGCGCAGAGGTGGCTCGGCGCTGTTGGCGATCCCAGCGCTCGCGCTCGGCGCTATCTCCTCCTGGCCGAGCACGAGGGCTTCGGTAACCCAAAGCACGTAGAGCAGCATATCCGTCGCCAGGGGTCCTAGATTGCTGATGCGCGCCAGGCGAGGCACGGGCAGCGCGCCCCGCTCGAGGATCGTCAGCAGCGCGCCCTCTTCCTTGTCGAAGCCGTAGCGTGGCAACCACTTGGCGAAGTCCGGCCGCAGTTGGACGGTGGTGTCGGCGAGCTTGCTCAGCTCGCCCGCGAGCTGTTCGGCGCCGAACGCGTTGCGCACGCCATTGTGAATCAACCACAGGGGATCGACGCGGACGCGAGCGGCGTCGGCGCGCAGACCCTGATCATGGTCGCCGCTGAAGAGCCGGAAGGGTGCGCCCTGGTAGGAGAAGACCCGATTGAGCTTGCGCCGCAGCTGGAGCTGCAAGGCGTTCACCAGGCGCTCTTCCGTGATCGCGCCCATGCCGAGGAGGATTTGGCCGTAGAGCTGGCGCCCCTCGGCATACTCTGCGAGCGAGCGCTCGAATTGCTCGCCGGTGATCCAGCCGTTCTCCAGCAGGACGCGACCGAGGAGGTCCTCGGTCGTGGGAAGATCCGCGTGGATCGGCACGCCCTCGCGGAAGAAGACCTTTGCGGTGCCACCCTCGGCGCGGTCGATCTCGAGCCGGCCGAGCAGCGAGCGCTTGTAGAGGTAATAGAGCAGCCGCGGCAGCGGATAGCGCTGCAGGTCACCCTGCACATCTGGGGACGCATCGGTCTGCGGCTCCACCACGAGTTCACCTTGGCGTGATTCATTTCGGAGGCGCACCATTGTCGGGTGACAATCGCAGCCATGTCAAACGACCCGCCGCTCATGCAGCCGCTGGCCGCCTCCTCCGCCGTCGCGCTGCCGACGATCTGCGCCGGCGCACGGCTCCGGGTGTTCAACGCGACCCGCGCCCGGCCCCTGGCGGAGCGGCTGGCCTTGGCGCTGACGTCGTGGCAGCGGCTGCGCGGCCTGATCGGGCGGCCTCCGCTCGCGGCGGGCGAGGCGCTGCTGCTGCGGCCCTGCGCCGCCGTCCACGGCGCTTGGATGCGGGTGGCGATCGACGTGATTTTCCTCGATGCCGAGGGCCGGGTGGTGGGCCTCGTGGCACCGCTGCGGCCGTGGCGCCAGTCCGGATTTCTTCGCGGGGCGTGCGCCGCGCTCGAGCTGCCGGTCGGGACGGTGACGCTGAGTCAAAGCGCGATCGGCGACGAGGTGGTGTTCGTGCCAGCGGAATGCTAACGTCGTGGCCCCTGCCATGAGTTCGTCTTTTCCCCTCGAAGGGCTACGGGTCCGGATCGCCGGCGAGACCGACCGTGGTCGGAAGCGCGCCCACAACGAGGATACCCTGCACCTGCCGGTCGACGAGCGCGTCGTCCTGGTGGCCGACGGCATGGGGGGCCATGCCTGCGGGGACGTGGCGAGTCAGCTCGCGGTGGCGACCGTCGCAGCCCATCTCAGCGCTACCGTCGACGAACAGGACGCGACCTGGCCCTTCCACTTCGACCGTGATCGGCGGCGGCACGAGAGCCGCCTGGTGACGGCGA
The DNA here is from genome assembly GCA_016711215.1 of Pseudomonadota bacterium. NCBI lineage: Bacteria > Pseudomonadati > Pseudomonadota > Pseudomonadota bacterium. Next base: position 313,576 of record JADJTL010000001.1, read on the forward strand.
TTCGGCTCGCCAACGCGGAAATCTACCAGGCCGCGCGCCGCGATAGCGCCCTGCGTGGGATGGGGACGACGCTGGTGGCCGGGCTCTTCTGCGACGAGGAGGTCGTGCTGGCGCATGTCGGTGACAGCCGGATCTATCGGCTGCGCGACGGCTGCCTGACCCAGCTCACGGAGGACCACTCGCTGCTCAATGATTACATTCGGATGAAGCGGATCGACCGCCGCGACGCCGATCGCTTCCCGCAGAAGAACGTGATCGTGCGCGCGCTGGGGATGAAGGACGCGGTCGGCGTCGATACGCGGCGCGAGGTTGCGCGCCTCGGCGACCTCTACCTCTTCTGTTCCGATGGGCTGTCGGGCATGCTCAGCGATGCGCTGATCGAGCGCACCGTCGCGGCTGAGGAGGACCTCGACCGCGGTTGCGAGCGGCTGATCGCGTTGGCCAACGAGGCCGGTGGCACGGACAACATCACGGTCGTGCTGGCGCGGCTCGAGCCGGCGTAGTCAGCAGCAAGAGGTGCTCGAGGTTGCCCTTCGGGCCGGCGATCGGCGCGTCGACGCCGCCGACCACGGTCAGCCCGCGCGCGCGCGCCCACGCTGCGATGTCGCTGATTGCCTTGGCGCGGGTCTCCGGATCCCTCACCACGCCGCCACGCGCCAGGCCTGCGCGTCCGACCTCGAACTGCGGCTTGACCAAGGCGACGATCGACGCCGCGGGCGCCAGGCAGGTCACGATCGAGGGCAGCACGAGGCGCAGCGAAATGAACGACACGTCGACGGTGGCCAGCGTTGGCGGCCATCCCTCCGCCGGACCGAGCCGCTGCCGAAGCGCTTCGGCGCTGAGCTGGCGCGCGTTGGTCCGTTCGATCACGCTGACCCGCGTGTCTTGACGCAGCTTCCAGGCCAACTGGCCATAGCCGACGTCGATGGCCACGACGTGGCGCGCGCCGCGCTGCAGCAGGCAATCGGTGAAGCCACCGGTCGAGGCGCCAATGTCCAACGCCAAGACACCGTCGCAGGCGACCTGGAAGTGGTCGAGCGCGGCGGCCAGCTTGAGGCCCCCGCGCGAGACGAAGGGCAGGGGCTCCCCGCGCAGGCGGAGCTCGGCCTTCAGCGGGATCGCCGTGCCGGCCTGGGCGACGACGCGCTCATCGACGAGGATTTGCCCCGCGGCGATCAGCGCCTGCGCGCGCGCGCGGCTGGGCGCCAGCCCACGGGCGACGCAGAGCAGGTCCAGGCGTTCGCGTGTCTTTTCGCGTGGCATGGGGGGCGCTACCGTGGCGCCGCCGTGGGATCGTGGTCGAGATCGACGGCAACGATCTGCTCGGGCGTCACGATCGCCCGTCGGATCGACGCTCGTACATCGCTGCCCGACCAGACCACGGCTTCGGTGACGCTGACGCCTCGCCGCACCTGGCTCTTCGTGCCCAGCACTGCCGCCGGGCCAACCGTCGCGCCAGCGCCTACGACAGCGTGCGGCCCGATCAACACCGGCGCGATCAAGCGGCTCCCAGCTTCGATTCGCGCGGTGGGGTCGACGCCCACGACAGGCCCTGGCCGTGGCGCCTGCGCGGCCGCGCCCGCCAGCAGGTTGAGGTTGCCTTGGAGGTAGCGAGGGATCGTGCTGTGTTCGTAGAAGTAGCCCTCGTGGATCCAGGCGGCCAAGGGGGCTCCGCTGCGCAGCAGGGCGCTCAGCGCGGTGCGAACGACGCAGCACGGGCCGGAGGGGATCGCGGCGACGACCTCGGGCTCCAGCAGCTGAATTCCCGTGAAGAGGTAGTCCGTGAGCTTGCCGGCGGCGGGCGCCTCTTGCCCGACAATGCTGCCGATGCGCTGCGCGTGATCGACGCCGATCGCGCCCCAGGCCCTGGCCTGCGGATGGGGATAGACGACGAGCGTCGCCAGCGCGCGCCGCTCGCGATGAAAGGCGAGGACCGCCGCGAGGTCGACGTCGCTGACGAGCTTGCCGTTGACGACGAGGCAGGTGCGGTCCGGGGCCCGGCGCGCCAACGCCTTGATCCCGCCGCCCGTACCGAGCAGCTCGGCCTCGGCGACGAGCTCGATGGCCAGGTCGTCGCGCCGCTCCGCGGCGAGCAGCGCTGCTAGCTGATCGCCGAGGTGATGGGCATTGACCGAGACGTCCACGACGCCGACGCGCCGCAGCAGGGCCAGGGCCCAGCGCAGCAAGGGCTCGTTGCAGACCGGCAGCAGCGGCTTCGGGCGCTCGCGACCCAGCGCGCCCAGCCGCGTGCTGTGGCCGGCTGCCAAGACGATGCCGTGCAGCAGCTCGCTCAAACGTTACTCGCCAGTTACTCGCCAGTTACTCGCCGGTCAAGCGCCGGTCACCCACCTGGCCGAATCCATAGCACAATGGGCGCTCAGGCGGCGCCGCCGAGCGCGCGCCCTCGGGTCGACCTTGTTTGACCCACTTCCAAGCGGGATGCTATCAAGTCCGCCCCGGGGAGTTGATGACCGACCACCGTCCGAGCTTCGAGGACCCCTCGGTCGAGCGCGAAGAGCAGAACACGACCCCCGCGAGCGGCGTGCCCGTGATGGCGGAGACGCTGCGTCCCGACGAGACGATTCCGATCGATCTGGACGCCCTTCAGCGCTTCCATCACACGCGACGCAAGGGCTCCTTGATCGTCATCGACGGCGTTCCCGCCGACCTCGGCTCGCACCTGCTGATCGACGAGGCGGCGGTGATCGGGCGCGAACCGCACGGCCTGCAGCTGCGCGACGGTCGCATCTCGCGGCGCCACGCGCTCGTCGAGCGCTCCGCGGCTGGGAAGCATTTGCTGCACGACCTCGGCTCGACCAACGGCACGCTGATCAACGGGGCGCGCGTCGCTCAGCCGCATGAGCTGCAGGACGGCGACAAGGTCTTCCTCGGCCGGACCGTGATCAAGTTCACCCTCGTCGACGAGACCGAGGCGACCTACCTGCGGCGGATGGAGCAGCTCGCCGGCACCGACGACCTGACCGGCCTGCTGGCCAAACACCGCTTCGACTCGCTGCTCGAAGAGGCCGTGCGCGCGGCTGCCTTGTTGCGTCGGCCGCTCGCCGTGCTGATGCTGGATCTCGATGGGGTCAAGCGGATCAACGATACCCACGGCCATCACATGGGCGCGCATACGATCCGCGAGGTCGGACGCCTGATCGGCGAGCTGGTCGAGGGACACGGTGAGGCCTGCCGTTTCGGCGGCGACGAGTTCTGCATCTTCCTGCCGGGTGCGTCGCTGGCTCGCGCCCGAGCGCTGGCCGAGCTGATCTGTGCGCGGGTGCGCGAGGGGCGCTACGCGCTCAACGACTGCGTCGTCCAGACGACGATCAGCGGCGGTGTAGCGGTGTCCGGCGACGACAACGAAGCGGTGGCGGGTCTCCTGCACCGAGCCGACCAGGCGCTCTATCGGGCGAAGTCAGCGGGTCGAGATGGCGTCAGTGAGTGAGCGCCGGCCGCCGTCCAGCGACCGTCCGCGTCCTGGACGAGGTCGCCGGGCGCGGCGGTCGCGCGCTGGAGTCGATGAAAGACCCGCTGCACCTCTGGCAGGTCGCTGGCGCTCAGCGTGGCGTCCGAGGCGATGACGGCCTGCATCAACGACTGGCGCCAGGCGTTCACCTCGGTCACCAGCCGAGCGAGGCGTTCACGCTCATCGTCGCTCGCTGGCATTGTCACGACGACCAGCAGCCCCTCGCGGCCTTCGCCGACGAGTTGCGCGCGCTTGCTCTGGTGGGTGGCCTCGCGCAGCAGCTCGCTGTCGAGCACCGCCTGGACGAGCAGCCGGTCGGCGCGCCCCAGCGCCGTCGCGCCTCGTGCCAGGGGCAGCGCGGCCGCGGCGCTGGGCCGTTCGTGCAGCCGCTCGAAGCGGCCGAGAAGCTGCGCCTCGAAGTCCGTCTTGCGATCGACGATGATCGGACGATAGGTCAGGCAGCCGCCGGTCAGCGTCGCGAGCGCGAGTAGCGCCACGGGGGCCGAAGGCCGGATCACGGGCTCGCGTGGAGGCGGTTCGCGGCGCACGTCGCGACTATAGCGCGGAGTGTTGACCACGAGGTGGACGATGACGCGTAGACGGAGGGGCGTTCGCTCGCCCGAGGCCTCGGGCGCAGCGGCGGGACTCAGCGAGCCCCGTGGGTCGGCGGCGCCGAGGCGAGCGGCGGGCGTGCCGGCGGCCAGCAGGGGCCGCTGGGCGGCGGTGATCTGGGCGGTGGCGATTGCGCTGCTGGCCGGTGGCCTCTACGCGCGCAGCTACGGCTTCGATTACACCTACCTCGACGACAACCTGCTGATCGCCGATGACCTGCCCTACCTGACGGATCTCGGCAACCTGCCGCGCGTCTTCGGTCGCACGTTCTTTCGCCCGCAGGTCGCCGGCGAGAAGTACTACCGGCCGCTCGTGACGGGCAGCTTCGTGCTCAACGCGGCGATCTCCGGCGGTCGGCTCACCGCCTACCACGCGACGAATATCGTGCTGCACGCGCTGGTGAGCGCGCTCTGTCTCGTCTTGCTCCTGCGGCTCGGCTTCGCGCTGCGCCTGGCCGTCCCCGGGGCGGCGATCTTCGCGGTGCATCCGATTCTGGTCGGCGCGGTGGTCTGGATCCCCGGGCGGGTCTACCTCTTGCTCGGGCTCTTTACCGTGGTCGCGCTCCTGGGCTGGATCGAGTGGCTGGCGCGGCGACGCCCCCTCTGGTTGGCCGTCCACCTGCTTGGCCTGGGCGGCGCGCTGCTCTGCCAGGAGGCGGCCGTCGTGCTCCCCGTGGCCCTGCTCCTCCACCACTGGCTGGTGGCCGACGGGCCACGTTCCAGGCGGTTGACGCCGTTGTGGATCGGTTGGGCGAGTGTCTTGGTCGCCTGGTTTGCGACCTGGCAGGCGGTCGCGCTGGCCGGCACGCAGAAGCAGGCGGGCGCCTACGTCGCAGCGCTCTTCGCCCATGCCGCCGCGCCCCTGGTTTACCTCGGCAAGATCGTCTGGCCGCGCGACCTCTCCGTGCTGCCGATTCTGCGCGACAGTCGCTGGCTGCCGGGAATCGTCGCGCTGCTGCTCTTGCTCGCCCTGCTTCGCTGGGTGCGGCCCGTGGAGCGCGGGCGGGTGCTCTGGGGTCTGGCCTGGTTCGCGATCTGGATCGCGCCCTCCTTGCCGGTCGCCGACTTCATCATCATCGAGAGCCGGATCTGGTGTGCCCTTCCTCGGCCTGCTGGTGGCCGCCTTGGCGCTCGTGCGCGGGCTGGCCCACAGACCCTTGGCGCGGCGCCTGGCGCCTGCCTACGTCCCCTCCGCGCTGCTGCTGGTCGCGCTGCTGGCGTGGTTGTCCTGGGATCTCAGCGCGGCCTATCGTGACCGCGATGCACTGACGGCGCAGGCTGTGCGCACCTCACCGCATTCGGCGTTGGCCCAGGGAAATCGCGGCATGGTGCTGACCCTCGCCGACGACTTGGCCGGCGCCGAGCGGCACTTCCGCGCGGCCATCGCGCTGGCGCCGCGTCTGCCGCTGCTGCAGGGCAACCTCGGCGCAGTGCTGCTGCGGCTGGGGCGGCTCGACGAGGCGCAACGCGCCCTGCATGCCGAGCTCTCGCTCAACCCGGGCAACGGCCAGGCGCACTACAATCTGGCGTTGCTCCTGCAGCAGCGTGGGCAGGCGGAGCGCGCGCTCGAGCACTTCGAGCTGGCGGCAGCCTTCAATCCGGCCGATGTGGCGGCCCTCGGCGAGCTGCTGAAGTACTATGCGGCGCGTGGCGATAGCGCGCGGGCCGAGCGCTATCAGCGTCAGATGCAGGCGCTCGGCGTGCGCTTCTTTCAGCGGCCCGCGCCGCGCTGAAGATCGCGCCCTACAGGCGGGCCGTGGCGTCGACGCTTGCGCAGCCGGCGCTTGACAGTCGACGACGCCCGAGACCACGCTGCAGGCCCCTGGGCAACGCAATGGAGGACGGCGCAAATGTCGATCAGGCTAACGAGGCGAAGCAGGAGCGCCTGCTGGTGGGTCGGCGCGCTGGCCACGGCGCTGGTGGCGGTCGGCGCTTGCAGCGACGCGACCGACGAGGCCGATGGGGGTAGCACGCGCGACCGTGGTGCGGCGCGGACTGACGGGGGCGTCGTCCCGCCCACGCTCCCGGCCGGGCTGGTGACCTTCCGCGCCGCCGGAGCGACCACGGAGCTGAGCTTCACCCGCAGCGGCGCGCAGTATCTCGTCGTGCCCTATTCGACGGCGAGCGCTCAGGCCGAGGCGCTGGACTTCAGTGTCGAGGTCAGCGCCGCGGGCGCCGACGGCGGGGTGCGCAACACCTCCGCCCGCAGCGTGAGCGCCGGAGACCCGAGGGTGGCCTCGCAGGCCTATGGTCTGCGGGTCCGCGATCGGCCCCGCTAGGAGCGCTGGCAGCGCCGGCTTGCGGTAGAGGCGTGGACGCGGGCCACCGCCGCCAAGGCGACGCGCCAGTTCGCCGCCGCGCCTCCCTCGGGGGAGCGCGTCCGGCTGCTGAGCGGCGCAAGCTGCGTCTTGAGCAGTGAGTGCGCGGCCAGCGAGGTCTGCGCGCACGGGAGCTGCGCCGCGCAGCCGACGGTGAAGGTCGGGGCCTTTGCCAGCTCCGCTCAGACGATCACGGCCCAGGTCAAGCGCAAGGGCAGCCGCGGGGCGATTCTCGTCGAGACCGGCACGACGGTGGCCGAGGGCGCGCTGGACGAGCTGCTGCGCAATTTCGAAGACGTGATCCATCCGCGAGATGTTGCGCTCTTCGGCGATCCCCCGCTGCGCGAGGGCCAGCCGACGCTGGCCTCGGACCGCAACGGTGACGGCCTCGTTTGGATCGTCGTGACGCCGAAGGTGGCCCAGAAGGGCAACGCCGTCGGCTTCTTCGTCGCCAGCGACTTCGTGCCGGTGGCCGAGGAGCCGAAGTCGAACGAGGCGGACATCCTCTACCTGGTAGCCCCGTCGAGCGACACCGACGTGACGGCGCTCTCGACGATCCTCGCCCATGAGCTGCAGCACCTGATCGGTTTCGCCACCAAGTCGTATCGCGCGGCCGTGCGCGGCGGCCAGGCTGCGATCGAGGCGCTCTGGCTCGATGAGGGCCAGTCGCACTTTGCCGAGGATGCCTGCGGCTTCGGCGGGGAGAACGTCACCCTGCTGGCCGAGGAGCTCTTCCCGACCTTCGGTGACACGGCGCTGCTGAGCGGCGAGGACACGCTGCGCCTGCGTGCGATGGCGCTGCTCTTCGTGCGCTTCCTCTTCGAGCAGAAGGGAGCCGTCAGCTACGGCGCCCAGGGCGCGATCAGCGACGGCGGCGGAGCCGCCTGGCTCGCCGCGCTGCACAGCTCGCCGCAGCAGGGACGAGCGGCGGTCGAGGCCACCTACGGCAGCTTCAAGGGCGCCTTCGAGCGCTGGTTGGTGACGGTCGGCGTCTCCGGCCGCGGCGTCACCGATTCCCCGCTCGTGAGCTATCGCGCGCCAATCGATGACGCGACGACGGGCGCCAAGATCGGCGTCACGCTTCGCGGTCGCCGGCGCGATGCGACTGGCGTCGAGGTCGAGCTTGCCGGGCCGCTCGAGGAGCGCTTGGCGGTGGGGACGACCAGCGGGGCGATCGCCAACGCCAGCGCCAAGTACTATCTCTTGGACGGTCTGAGTGGTCAGGCCCGGGTCAAGGTGACGAGCGCAGCCGCCGACTTCGGCTATGCCGTCATCACGCTCAAGTAGCGCGGTGGTTTGCCAGTCGAGGTCCCGGAGCGCGGGGCCTCGCAGACCGCGGCGGGAGAGGTGAGGAATCGCGATGCGATTGTTTCAGCGCATGGCGGTGGCCTGGTGGCTGCTGCTGGCGAGCGGCGCCTGCGCCGCCGCGGTAGCGCCACCCGTGCCCGGCAAGGCGCTCGGCGGCAAGGTCGTGCTCGTCGGGAGCATCACCGTCGTGCGCGAGCTCGATCGCGCGCTGCCGCAGATCACCGATGAGCAGGGGCGCCGCTTCCTGCTGACGGGCGGGGGGGCCGAGGAGCTGCTCCGCTTGCACGGCCACACCGTCAAGATCTGGGGCGAGCTGGGGCCAAAGAAGCTCCTGCAGCCGACGGTGGTCGTGGCGCGCTATGAGCTGCTAGAGGTCGGCGGGCAGCGTCCGCAGGTCGGCGAGCTGCGCCTCGAGGGGGATGGTCGCCTCGTCTTGCGGCAGCCGGATCGTGTGCTCTTGCTCGAGTCCTCGACGGCGCTGCGCCAGCGCCTGCGCGCGCGCGTCGGTTGCAAGGTCTGGATCGTCGGCGAGTTGGCGGGGCGCGCGTTGCGACCCGCCGCCTTCGGCTGGCTGCGTTGCCAGGCGGCCCCGCCGATCGATGTCCAACAGGGTTCCGGGCGTGGCCCGGCGAAGAAGCGGAAGGAGCGACGAAAATGAAGCGAACTCGAAGTGCCGGGCGCCGGAAAACCGTGGGACCCTGGGTTCGGCGCGGCGTGGCCGTGCTGGCCTTGGGCGGACTGCTCGTGCTGGTCGGTGACGCTCGCGCCGAGGAGGACCCCTTCGCCGCCGGTGTCGACGCCCTGGCCGTCAACGAAGGCGATGGCAGCGCGTCGCTGCGGGCGAAGCTGAAGCTGACGAAGATGGAGCCCGATATGGTGCTGCTCCAGGTCCAGGAGGTGGAGGACGCCGCCTTTCCGAAGTGCGTCATGACGGCCAGAGTGCTCAAGGCTGCGGAGGCCAAGGACAAGGCCTTCAGGTTGATCGGGGCGGGCAAGGTCTACCGCTTCGCGCCCGTGCTCAAGCTGGGCAAGCGCGGCGTCCTCGACCTCAAGGATGAGGCCACCCAGAGCAATCTCGGCGCTTGCTACTACCCGAAAGGGACGCGGCTCGTCGCCAAGATCTGCGGCACCGATTTCAAGCAGAAGACCTTCCAGGTCGGGGCGCTCTACGTCAAACCCTGAGCGAGCGTGAGGCGGGACGTGCCCCCTCGCGCGCCGGCGGGCGCTGGTAGATGGGTCGAACAGATGAAGAGATGGGTCGAACGCGGAGTCGTCCGTTGGTCGACCAGCCCGCGCTGCCCCGCCGGAGGCGAGCCTCCCCTTCCCGCGGCCGGTCCGTCGAGGTGCTCGAACTCCGGCGATGGATGTCCGAGCTTCGGTCGATGGCCAGTTCTGGCGCTTGCGCTGCTGCGCGTCTCGCGCGCTTGAAACGCGATCCGCTCGTCTGTTCTTGATTCTTCGACCGCGCCGCGAGTTGAGCGTCATTCCCGGTATTCCGCATCGCGGGGCAGGACCTCGTTTCCTTCTCGCCGATCGACTCTTTGGCCGTTCGAGGGACTGGCGCGCCATTTGCTGCCGCGACTCAGCGACGCTGGGCCATCGTCTGCCCAAGAGCGGGCGACGCTGGCGTGGCCAAGCGTTCTTGCGGGCATGCCGGCTTGGGGAGGAGGAGAGGATGAGACGGAGCAGCGCGGGCGCGCTGAAGCCGGCAGTCGTCGGCCTGCTTCTCGTCGCAACGGTGGCGGGAAGCGCCGTGGCGGCGGGGGGCGGAGTCGCGCGACCCTCGCTCCAAGCAAACGCTGCCCACGGGGCGTGCGGATACGTCGAGCGAGCCGTCCGAGGCGAGCGCCGCAGCGAGAGCTGGCTGACCTTGGCCAACGCAAGAGGCCTGAAGCTCGAGCCCAGGACCGAGCTGGAGTCCAGCGACGCGCGGTGGGGTCGCGGCAAGGGCCGTGACCTCGGGGCGGGCCCCGAGGGCGCGGTGTGGCTCGCGCTCACGCGTCAGCCCCAGCCGCATGCCGGAATCTGGCTGCCGGGGCGCGACGGCGCGTCCGGTGTGGGGCTGGATCTCCTGCGTCGGAGTGGGCGCTGGTCGCTGAGGGTTGACATACCGTGCGCCTTCCCAGGTCCCGCCCGCGCCAGTGAGTTCGCGCCCTTGATGCTCGAGGCACGCGAGCTCGAACGCCTCACGGCTCTGCTCCGCCAGGCGCAGGTCGCGTCGCGGCCGAGACGCATCGATGTGGACGTGCTCTGCGACGGTTCTTCTGGCTTTGAGGTTGAACCGAATGAACCGGTGATCGCGGCGCTGTGGGGCCACGCACCCTTGGAGGGCTTCAACTGCGCCACGGGGCTGGCTCGGCTGCCCGTAGGAAACGCCGGCGAGAGCGTCGAGGAGCTGCTCGGCGTGCGCTCGGGTTTCGTCAGCGACCCCCCGACCCTTTGGCGTGCCCTGGCGGAGTCGGCGAGCCCGGTACGGGTGCCCTTCGTGCTCGTTCCGAGCGACTGGCATTAGCGAGGCTCTCACGCCCAGACGCACCTAGACGCACCTTGACGCACTTTAGCCCGTTCTTGACGCTCCCCCACCGCGGGGGCCGCAGCTCCGTACCTCGCTCGGTCCGCAATAGATCAACGGGCTGTTAATGCAAGGTGGGGGCGCCGGGCGGGCGCGCGTCGGTGGCGGAGCCGTCGTTTTCGGCGGCGGTCGTTGCCACCCGCAGCGGGGTCAGCCTCCCGAGCTGGTCGTCGCCGACCCGAGTGCCCTCGGAGGGCAGCGCCAGCGTGCCCTCGACGAGCTGGGGCACGAAGAGGATCGCGTCGGCCCGGGCGTTGTAACCGAGCTGCACGAGGAGCTCTTGCTCGAAGTAGTGGCAGCGGTCCTCGCAGCAGAAGAAGGGCTCACGCACGCGGTAGAGGCCCTCGTGTCGCAGCGGCTGCAGGGTCGCCCGGTAGGCCGGATGGGGCAGGACGGTCCCGCGCTCGTGAAAGACCGCCCGGTTGTTCTTCCAGGCCTGGGGCAGATAGACGCCGGGGCCGGGGTCGCCGTGGTTGTGGAAGTAGACCAGCGCGCCGGCCGGGACGTCCTCGTCGATCGGCTCGGTGGTGCGGTAGAGGCCGCAACCGAGATGCTCCTCGCCGCCTTTTGATGTGGCTGCCATGCTGCTCGACCGCGGCTGTTGTGCCAGCGCCCCGTTTTCTAACCACGTTCTATAACCACGACCGGCTCGGGGGGCAAGGCCCGCGGCGGCGGGCGCGACCCTCGGGCCCCAGCCATCGCGCGGCGCCGCCCCATTTGACCGATGGAGCTCCCGCTGGGCACGGGTACAATGATCGCCATGCCCCTTTGCGTCGTCACGCCCACGCTCCCGCCCCGGCGCCGCTCCTCGGAACAGCGCGGCCGGCACGAGGAGGGCCAGGCGGTCGTCGAGTCGCTGCTGGTGCTTCCGCTGCTGGTCTTTCTGGTCCTCGGCGTGATCCAGCTCGTGATGATGCAGCACGCGCGGCTGATGACCGAGTATGCGGCGTTCAACGCCGCGCGTTCGGGAATCGTCTGGAACGCCGATCGCCTGATCATGGAGAACGCGGCGATCATCTCGCTGCTGCCGACCAACGAGCGACTGCGCGAGAAGACGGGCCTCGGCGATCCCTTCCAGCTCATGCGCCGAATCATTCAGCGCGCGCTGATCTACCAGGTGCACCGCAAGATCTCTGCGGCGGTCGGGGTCATTCGCGATGGCGTCGCCGGCATCATCGAGCCGCTGGGGAAGGGTGGAGGGCTGACAGGGAAGGTGATGAACTCTGCCAAGGCTCAGCTCGCCCTCGGCGCCAACGCGGTGCTCAATCAGGCGCAGGTCTCCGCCGAGCTGGCGGCCTCGGGCGCGATCGCCCAGGCGCTCGGCTCGAGCGACGATCGCCTGGTGCGGGTGGATATCTTCAGTCCGCAGCTCGGTGCGGCGCAGCAGGGCACGCACGCCTTACCCAGCCTCAGCATGGATACGTTGCTCGCGGGCGTGCAGCAGATTCGCGACCCCCGAGAGCTGACCAATGCGGTCGGCAGCCTGGTGACGGGCGGTCTGCAGCAGATGGTCGGCACCCTCACCGGCGACTTCGGCGCGGCGCATGAAATCGACTTCGATACGGAAGAGCCGGGGCAGGCCCCCAGGACGCGCCTGAGCGTGCGGGTGCGCTACATGTACATGCTGCGCGTGCCCTTCGCCAACTGGGTCATTCACAGCGCCTGGCTGGCGGCGCGCGGCGGCCAGCAGCTCTTTGGTGCGGTCTGGAATCCGCAGGAGCGCGAAGGCGAGACGGGCTTTCGCAGCGTGGCCCGGCTCAATTCCCAGCGGCGAGACTACGCCGCGCTGCTGCGCGGCGTGGTTCAGGGGCGCGATCTGGCGGCGGCGATCCGGCTCTCGCGCTTCGGCGTCTACATGTGGCCGATCTACGCCAGCTACACGATGCGGATGCAGTCCAACCCCTACCGCCAAAGCCTGGAGTTGAACTGATGGCCGGCCCCGCGCTGCGCCGCTCGCTGCTCGGTCGGCGCTGCCGCGAGGAGCAGGGCCAGGCCTTGCCGCTGGCGGCGCTCGGCGCGCTGGTGCTGGCGCTCGGGCTGATGTCGACGGTCAATCTCACACAGGCGGTGCATGAGAAGATCAAGCTGCAGAACGCCGCCGACTCGGCGGCCTATACGCTGGCGGCCCAGGAAGCGCGAACCTTCAACTACATCGCCTTCCTCAACCGCGCTCAGATCGCCCACTACAACACGGCGATGATGGTCCAGAGCTACATCACCTGGGTCGGCTTCCAGATCGGCGTCTTCGCCATGGGCACGGACACCCTCAGCACCTTGCATCTGATCGGCTCGGCGGTGCTCAAGGGCCTGCGCGCGTGTTGCAGCGCAAACCATCATAAGTGCTGTGTTCAGGCGGCCGCCCTATCGCCTCCGCTGGCCGGGCTGGGCCAGGTCGTGGCGGCGTTGCGTTGGATGCTCGGCCAGCTACGCAACCAGATCTACCCCAAGGCCGAGACGATGGCGCATGCGATGGTGGCGGCGATCCATCTCTTCAATCGCGACGTCGTCTGGAGGACGCAGCTCAGCCGCGCCCTGTTGATGAACCTCAACCTGCTCGGCGGCGCGCAGGGCTACGTCGAGAAGAACGATCCCGACCTGGCAGCGGGCGGCAGCCGGCGCGCCTTCCTCAATACGGTCGTCAACGGGGCGCTCAACTCGCTCGAGTACTATCAGGCCTTCGATCGCGGCAGCGGCGTCAATCCCTCCTTCGTCACCTTCCTGGGCGATCTCGGGCGGGTGGCCTCCGGCGGCGCGTACTCGGTGGCCGGGGTGACGCGGCATCGCGGCGAGACCCATGCGAGCGCGCCGGAGGTCCAGGCCTATCGGGTGATGGCCGAGCTTTGCAACGCCACGCGCTGGCCGATGTTCGTCTCCAACCGGGGCGTGGCGCATTGGTCCGTCGGCTTCGGCTCCTTCATGCCCTCCTATCGCGGTGGCAAGCGCGGTCAAACGGCCTTCATCCAGGATGCGGCGATCACTCACGGCGGCCTGCGCGAGCTGCACCAGCCGACGACGAGCTACGCGCTCGACGGCAGCAACGTCGCCGATTTCGGTCCGCCCGAGCCCGGCAAGAGTCGCAATTATTCGCTGGGCACCGTGCTCGGCTCCGATGATTACGTCGACAGTGGTCGCCTGAGCGCGCTGATCCCCGGGGTGCCGGTGCTGGGCCTCGCCCTCAGCAAGGTCTTGGGGGCGGGCGGCGACAGCCTTGGCGACGCCATCGCCGCCTACGACGATCCTGAGGGTCTCCATAAGCGCTACGAGAGCAGCTCCGTGCTGGCCATCGCCACGCTCCTGGTGGGCGTCGCCGACGCCTTCGGCCCTGGCTTCTCCTTCGACTCCCTCGTCAAGGGCGGGATGGCGAAGCTCGACGGCATGCTCGATCAGGTCAAGGCGTTCGTCGCCACCGGCAAGCTCGACAAGCACATCACCGAGCAGTTGGTGGGTGCCGCCAAGGGGGCGCTGGGCGCCGTCTCGCCGGCCGCAAAGGAAGTCCTTGGAGCGGTCGAAAGCGGGGATGTCGTCGCCTACGCCAAGAACAAGGTGGTGGGTCAGGCCGGTGCGCTCGTCAAGCAGGCGGGGGACTGGGCCACGCGACTCGGCGGTGGGCTGATTGGCGGCCGCATGGGTGATACCGGCGCCGAGCTTCCCGACGGCTTCGGTGAGCTGGGGCGCATTCTCGGCGAGATCGGCTTCCCGGTCGACGATCTCCCTCACGATCCGGTGAGCGGTGACCTCGGGGTCCATGGTGCGGGGGGACCGAGCTGCAGCGGCCCCGAATGCCACGCCTGGTGGCCAGGCTTCGCGCCCTACTTCGCCTTCAACGCCAGCAGCGACCGCACGCGCGACTTCAACCAGCCCTCGACCTGGATCTTTCTCACCAAGTACCACCAGGACTTCGGCCGCGCCGGCCGCGCGCGGACCAGCGACGCGTTACCCGTCGAGTTCAGTTGGCGTCAGGCGGGGCGCCAGGCGACGGTCGACCTCTCGCCCGGTGGGTATGCCAGCAGCTACCCCTTCGAGGGCTTCAACGTCGTGGCGCGGGGCATGGCCTATTACCACCGGCCGGGGAGCTGGACCGAGCAGCCCAACTTCTTCAACCCCTTCTGGCGCGCACGCCTGGCGCCCGTTGCGCAGAAGCTACAAGCGCTCTGGGAAGGTTACGTCGGCAGCAACCTCAGCAGCACGGCCGACAACATGGTGGTGCGGGGTCTGCTCAATGTGGTGCGCAACGCCCAGATGGACCTCTTCACCGCGGCGATCACCACCTTGGCCACGCACTGAGGCGGGGAGGGTTCGGCTGGTGCAGAGCTTTGTAGCAGCGCGGCTCCGCGGATGGCGGCTCTGGCGCGAGACCTCCGGCCAGGCGCTGGTTGAGCTGGCCATCGTCCTGCCGCTCTTCGTCATGCTGCTGCTCTTCGCGCAGTGGCTCTGGGAGCTGGGGCAGATCCGGCTCAAGGCGCAGGAGGCCGCCCGCTACGCCGCCTGGGAGGCGACCGCCTATCCCCTTCATGACTACCGCACGGCGCCGCTGCTGGCGGGAGCCGACGGCCTCTTGGGGATGATCCCAGGAATACCCGCCAGCCTGCCCTTCCTGCGCTTTGGCGTGATGGCCGCCTCCGTGTCGCTGGAGGCCAGCGCCCGCTACGCCGACCTCGACTCGGTGCCGAACGCGACCGAGGGCAAGCGTTCGTTGCTGATGGCGCGCTGGAAGACGCCCCGCATCATCGTGCCGCCCTCGTGTGGGCAAGCGATCGGCGGGGCGCTGTCCTATTTCGGCGCCTTCGGCGACGTCGGCGGAGAAATCGCCGACAGCGCGCTCGACGCGACGGCGACGGCAAGCGGGGCGCTCTGCGGTGACGAGCGCGAGGAGATGGTCTACGGCGGGCCGATGGCCAATCTGCTGCTCAACATCCTCGGACCGGCGGTGATGCTGCTCTCGGCGATGACCTACAGCGCCGATCTGCGCCACGCCGCCGATAGCACCGTGGCGCCGATGGCCTTGGGCATGGCGGCGACGATGATCGGCCTGACCAGCGCGAGCAGCGCCCTCGGCGTCAACGCCGCTGGCGGCGCTGGTGCCACGACCTTCGCCGGGCCGCCCGGCTGGGGCTTCAATACCCGCGGCTACGTGCGGGCCTACGCCCTCTTCGAGGTGCTCAATCCGTGGTTTGACGTGAAGCTGGGCGGGGAGTCGATCTTTCCCCGGCGGACCCTGCGGATCCTCGAGTCGCACGGTGTGCTGGCGGATTCGTGGCGGCTCAACGAGGGTGGCGCGGTGGCCCACACCAAGCTGCGCGTGGAAAGTGCGACGGACTCGGATAACCTGCAGCGGGGCCTGCTGGAGGAGGCTGGCGACCAGCTGGGCGGGCTGGCCAAGCAGGCCTACGAGTGGCTGCAGGCCGGCCAATCGCTGCTGGCGCGGGGGACGCTGCAACCGAACGACCCCGGTTTTCGGGCGCAGGTCGAGCGGATGTACTTCCAGAACGACAGCACCCGCAGCGTGGCCCGGACCTTTCTGACGCTGATGCATGGGGCCTTCGCCATCGGCGGCGGCTTCCTTGGCTACCTGCAGGGGCTGCCCTCCGTGCCCGCGGTGGACGACTGGATGAAGGCGGCGGTCGTCTCCGTACCCTACGTGATCGATGCGAAGACGGACAAGCCGGGCGGCGGCGTGATCGCCGTACCCGAGGACTTTGGCGCCCAGCTCTACAACACCGCGCCGACGATCGGCGAGTATGGCGCCACGCTGCGTAAGCGGGGCAAGTTCTTCATGGGCTGCCCGGACGCGCAGCAGCAGGGCTGCACGGATACGCTGGTGCAGCACAATCCCTTCGGCAACTATCTCTCTCGGGATTGAGGACGGCTCTCTCGGGATTGAGGACGGCTCTCTCGGGATTGAGGACGGGCGTCGATGAAGGTTCGTGAACGTCAGCCACCGAGCAGCAGCCGGGCCCCGGCGGCCGCGCGCCGCGCGCGCCCCCTTCGCGTGCTCTTGGCGCTCTTCTTCTGCGCCGGCATCGCCGGGCTCGGGCTGCTCAGCGGCGGCGAGCCGCCCCTGGCCGACGCAGTGCTGGGGCGTGATCCCTTGGCGGGGTACTACCCGCCAGAGATGCCCCGCTATCCCCAGGTGCAGGAGGTGCCGACGGGCGCCCGGGGCGAGGTCGAGGGCGCTCGTCTGCGCATGTCGTACTTCCAGACCACCGACGAGCCCGATCGTGTGGCCGATTTCTATGCGCGCTTCTGGCGCGCCCGGGGCCTCTGGGTGCGCAGCGACGTGACGCATCGCGGCGGCACCGTCGCCGCCGTCGATGGCGCGCACGGGCGGGTACTGCAGGTGATGATCAGCACCGGTGCCGGCGGTGCTGGGGCGACCCTGGTCATGCCCTCTGTCGGCGACGCGCCGGGCCGCGAGCGCTCGGGGAGCCCTCGGGCGCTGCCGATTGCGCTCTTTCCGCGCTCCGAGCAGGTGCTGGACTCGACCACCGACGGACGCGACGCCCTGGCGCGCACCGTGCTGTCGCTGAACGCGGGCACGCTGGAGGAGAATGTCGCTCACTATCGGCGCGCGCTGCGCCAGGCGGGCTATACGGAGGACGTGGCGCGACCAGGTGCGGAGCAGCGGGCGGCGCTGCAGGCGCTCGACGCGCAAACGGCGATGCTCGTCTTTCGCCACGCCGAGGGTCGGGAGGCTACCGTTACGATCACGGTCCTGGAGCCCCAGCGCACGCGCGTGCACCTGGCGCTGATCGGAGCGCCCTGATGCTGGGGTGGCTGCTCGGTCGCCAGGCAGGCGACGACTCAGGCCAGGCGATGACCGAGTACGCGATCGTCGTCGCCCTGATCGTCGTCGCGATGGTCGGCGCCAGCTCGGTCTTCGCGGTCGACTTCTTCGACGCGCTCGGTGATTACATGGAAAACTTCTACACGATGCTGGCCATGCCCTTCCCTTGACACCTCTGGGCAAGTTCCCTACGGTTCCACCGCCTCGTTTCAAGGCGTGCATAGAGAGTCCCATGGCGTTGTCGTTCAGCCCGCAGGCGCGCGAGCGTATCGCTCGTCTACTGCCCCAGTACCCCACGCGGATGGCGGCCTGCTTGCCCGTGCTGTGGGTGGCGCAGGAGGAGTTCGGGTGGCTCTCGGCCGAGGCGATGCGCCTGGTGGCCGCGGCGCTGGAGCTGCCCGAGTCGCACGTCTACAGCGTGGTGACCTTCTACACGATGTACAACCGCGCGCCGGTCGGCACCTACCAGATCCAGGTCTGCACCAACGTGGCGTGTATGTTGCGCGACGCCTATCAGGTGCTCTCGCGCTTCGAGCGCGCGCTCGAGATCAAGGCGGGTGAGACCACGCCCGACGGCACCTTCACGCTGACCGAGGTCGAGTGCTTGGCGGCCTGTGGTACGGCCCCCTGTGTGCGGGTCAACGAGCGTTACCACGAGCCCCTGCGCCCCGAGGACGTCGAGGCGCTCGTCGCGCGTCTGCGGATCGAGGCTCCGGCGACACGCGCCGCGGGGCCGGGATCGCCCATGGCGGGGCCGGGATCGCCCACCCCCGGGCGGGGCTGAGCGCGCGATGGTCAGGATCGTCACCCAGAACTTCGGCAACGAGCAGGCCAAGCAGCTCGCTGGCTACGAGGCCCTTGGTGGCTACGCGGGGCTGCGCCAGGCGCTCACGCTGACGCCGGAGCGGATCATCGAGGAGATGCTCGCGTCCAACCTCACCGGACGCGGGGGCGCCGGCTTTCCGGCCGGCAAGAAGTGGTCCTTCATTCCCAAGGACGCGGCGACGGTCTACCTGGTCATCAACGCCGACGAGGGGGAGCCCGGGACCTTCAAAGACCGCTGGCTGATGTACTGGGATCCGCACCGCCTGATCGAGGGCGCCTGCATCGCGGCTTACGCCATTCGCGCCCACCGCTTCTACATTTATATCCGCGGCGAGCTCTCGCGTGAGCTTCGCGTGCTCGAGCGGGCGGTAGCCGAGGCCTACGAACGCGGTTACCTCGGAGCCTCGATGGCCGGCTCCGGTTGGGCGATGGACGCCGTCGTCCACCGCGGCGCCGGCGCGTACATCTGCGGCGAGGAGACCGCGCTGCTCAACTCGCTCGAGGGCAAGCGCGGCTACCCGCGCCTCAAGCCGCCCTATCCGGCGCTGCGGGGGCTCTTCGATCAACCGACCGTCGTCAATAACGTCGAGACGCTGATGAACGTGCCGACGATCATCGAGCGCGGCGGTCACTGGTTCGCCGACCTGGGGCTCCCGGGCGATGGCGGCACGCGCGCCGTCGCGCTGAGCGGCCACGTCAAGAACCCGGGCATCTACGAGGTGCCCGTCGGCACGAGCCTGCGCGCGATTATCTTCGAGCAGGGCGGCGGCATGCGGGAGCCCAGCAAGCCGCTAAAGGCCGTGATCCCCGGTGGGAGCTCGATGCCGGTGCTGACGGCCGATGAGATCGACGTGCCCTATGCGTTCCAGTCGATGCTCAAGGCGGAGCAGATCCGCGAGGTCGAGCAGTCGCCTGGCGTGAAGTTCCGCTGGGGCACCGGTGGCACGCTGCGCTCGATGCCCGGCTCGGGGGCGGTCACCGTCATCGAGGAGGGCACCTGTATGGTCGCCCTCTGCGCCCGCATCATGCGCTTCTACGCCCACGAGTCCTGCGGGCAATGCACCCCCTGCCGGGAGGGCAGCGGCTGGTTGGCGCAGGTCTGCTCGCGCCTCGCGCGCGATCAGGGCGCGCCCGGCGACGTGGCCCTGCTCGGTCGGGTCGCCGGACAGATCGGCGGCAATACGATCTGCGCGCTCGGCGACGCCGTCACCTGGCCGATGCTGGCGTTCCTGACCAAGTTCCGCGGCGAGTTCGAGGCCAAGGAAGCGAGAGGCGCAGGATGATTCAGTGGGCCTTCTGGCTGTTTGGCGGTCTGGCGCTGCTCGGCGCGCTGGGGACGGTGACGCGGCGCAGTCCGGTGCAGGCGGCGCTCTTTCTCGTGCTGACGCTGGTGGCGACCGGCGGCCTCTTCCTGGTGCTGCACGCCAGCTTCCTCGCGGCGATCCAGGTCCTCGTCTATGCGGGCGCCGTGATGGTGCTCTTCCTCTTCGTCGTGATGTCCGTCAGTCATACCGAAGGAGAGGCCTTGGGTCTGGCCCAGGGCACGCTGGGGAAGCTGATCGGGGTCGGGGCCGTGGGCCTGCTGCTGCATCGGATGCTGCAGGTCTGTCTCCAGGCAGGCGCTGCGGCGGTCGGTGCTGTGCCGCTGCCCGCCGGCTTCGGCGACGTGCGTTCGCTGGGGCGCTGGCTCTTCTCGCGCTACCTGCTGCCCTTCGAAACCATCTCAGTGCTGCTGCTCGTCGCCATCGTCGCCGCGGTGGCGATCACGCGGCGGCCAGACCGCGGCCGCGCCGCGGGGGAGGGCTGAGCTGCCATGGTGCCGACGACTCAGGTGCTCGCTCTCGCCGCGCTGCTCTTCTGCATCGGCCTCGCTGGCGTCATCGTACGGCGCAATCTCTTGATCGTGATGATGTCGGTCGAGCTGATGCTGAACGGGGCGAACCTGGCGCTGGTCGCCTTCGCGCGCGCGCGCGGCGACCTGGAGGGTCAGGCCCTGGCCTTCTTGATCGTGGCGCTGGCGGCCGCCGAGGCGGCCGTCGGCCTGGCGATCGTCGTCTCGGTCTTTCGCAGTCGGCGCACCGTCTACGCCGACGAGGTCAACCTTCTGCGCCGCTAAGGACCCCGCCCTCGGATAGAGGCTCTGGCCCATGACGACGACCTTTCCACTGCTCTGGATCCCGCTCCTGCCCCTGCTCGGGGCGGCGATCAATCTGCTCTTCGGCCGCGCGCTGTCGCGGCGGGCGGTCAACGTCGTCGCCTGTGGCAGCGTCGCCGGCGCGCTCGGGGTGGTCGTCTTCGCGATCTTCGGTCGGCTCTGGCCGCTCGTCTGGGCTGCCGAAGGCACGGGGGTCGCACCGCGCCTCGTGCAGAACGCCTATGCCTGGATCACGGCCGGCAGCGTCGACCTGCCGGTCGGCTTGCTCTGCGACCCGCTCTCCGCGGTGATGCTCTTCGTCGTCACCTTCGTCGGCTTTCTGATCCATCTCTACTCGACGGGCTATATGGCGCATGAGCGCGACTACGCCCGCTTCTTCGGCTACCTCAACCTCTTCACCGGCGCGATGCTGATCCTCGTGCTGGCGGATAACCTGCCGCTGCTCTTCGTTGGTTGGGAGGGCGTCGGCGTCTGCTCCTACCTCTTGATCGGCTTCTGGTACGACAAGGACGGGACTCAGCGCCTCGGCCTGGCCAACGCCATGGCCGGCCGCAAGGCCTTCCTCGTCAATCGCGTCGGCGACTTCGCCTTCCTGCTCGGTATGCTGGTGCTCTTCGCCGCGACGCAGACGCTCAGCATCGACAGCCTCGCGCTGCGGGCGCAGGATCTGCTGCAGCCGCTGCACCCCCTCGGCCTCGGGCCCTTCAGCGTGGCCGGCGTCGCGGGACTGCTGCTCTTCATCGGTGCCATGGGCAAGTCGGCCCAGATCCCGCTCTATGTCTGGCTGCCGGACGCGATGGCCGGGCCGACGCCCGTCAGCGCCCTGATCCACGCCGCGACGATGGTCACGGCCGGCGTCTACATGGTGGCGCGGATGAACTTCCTCTACATGCTCTCGCCAGCGGTGATGGGCCTGATCGCGTTGGTCGGCGCCACGACCGCGCTCTTCGCCGCCTCGATCGGCTTCGCGCAGAACGACATCAAGAAGGTGCTGGCCTACTCGACGGTCAGCCAGCTGGGCTACATGTTCGTCGCCGTCGGCGTCGGCGCCTTCTCGGCCGGGATCTTCCACCTCTTCACGCACGCCTTCTTCAAGGCCTGCCTCTTCCTCGGCGCCGGCGCGATCATCCACGCGCTGCACGACGAGCAGGACCTCCGCAACATGGGCGGCTTGCGGCGCCCGATGGCGACGACCCACTGGACCTTCCTGATCTCGACGCTGGCGATCGCAGGCATCCCGCCGCTGTCGGGCTTTTTCTCCAAGGATGAGATCCTTTGGCGGGCCATCGCCACCGCCAATCCGGCGCTCGGCCCCAGTTGGCTGCCGGCCGTGCTCTACGTGCTCTCGCTGGCCGGCGCCCTTTGCACGGCCTTCTACATGTTTCGCCTCTACGGACTCGTCTTCCTCGGTCCGCGCCGCGGCGCGGCGCACGCGACAGCGGGAGGCGAGGGCGAGGGCGGGGCTCCGGCCCCCGCGCTGCACCTCCCCGGCCCCGCGATGGAGGCCCCGCTGATCGTTCTGGCCGGCGGTGCGGCGGTGCTCGGTCTCTTGGGGTTGCCCGAGCTGGTCGGCTCCTGGCTCGGCATCGAGCACATCAACGTCTTTGAGCGCTGGCTGGCCCCGGTGGTGGACCAGGGGGCGCGTCTCGCCGATCGCTGGGCGGCGGGCGAGCGCGTGGCCGCCAACCCGCTCGCCGCGAGCCACAGCGTCGAGGCCCTGTTGTTGCTGCTTTCGGTCGTGGTCGCCGTCGCCAGCAGCGCGATCGCTTGGCGGCTCTACCGCGCCGGACCGAACGCCGCCGTGGCGCGCTTCACCGCGCGGATTCGCCTGATCCACCGCCTGGTGCTCAACAAGTACTGGGTCGACGAGGTCTACGACTGGATCATCGTGCGGCCCTACAAGGCGCTCGCCGTGGTCTTGTTCCAGCTCGTCGACCGGTTGGTCATCGATCGACTCGGCGTCCATGGCGTCGCGCGGAGCGTCGACGGGGTGGGTCGCCTGCTGCGCCGCTTGCAGACCGGCAACGTGCAGCACTACGTCGTCGGGCTGGTGATCGGCCTCACTGTGCTCGTGGCGGGTGTGGTCGGTGCCGCGCTGCTCGGCGGGGGTGGATGATGCTGTTGACGGCGATCGTGCTGCTGCCGCTGCTCGGCGCTCTCGTCGTGGCGTTGTTGCCACGCGCCGAGGAACGCGCCGCGCGCCACCTCGGCTTCTGTTTTGCGCTCTTGACCTTCGCGGTCTCGCTCGGTCTGGTCGCCTTTCGCCCGGCGGAGGCTGGGTGGCAGTTCGTCGTGCGGCGGCCCTGGGTCGCGAGCCTGGGGATCGACTTTCACCTGGCAGTCGACGGGATCAGCCTCTGGCTCGTGCTCCTCACGACCTTGTTGATGCCGATCGTGCTGCTCAGCACCTATCGGGCGATCAACACTCGAGTGAAGGAATTCCTCGTCGCCATGCTCGTGCTGGAAGCCGGCATGCTCGGCGTTTTCCTCGCCCTCGACCTCTTCCTCTTCTACGTCTTCTGGGAGCTGGTCCTGGTGCCGATGTACCTGATCATCGGGATCTGGGGCCACGGCGATCGCATCTTCGCCGCGCTCAAGTTCGTGCTCTACACGGTCGTCGGGTCGCTCTTGATGCTGGCGGCGATCATCTACCTCTACGTGACGCACGGCCAGGCGACCGGAAACTACACCTTCGACTACACGACGCTGATGCTCTCGGTTTGGGGCCACGGCGACCAGCTCTGGCTCTTCCTCGCCTTCGCGCTCGCCTTCGCGATCAAGGTGCCGCTCTTCCCGCTGCATACCTGGTTGCCCGACGCGCATACGCAGGCGCCCACCGCAGGGTCGGTCGTGCTCGCTGGCGTCTTGCTCAAGCTCGGGACCTACGGCTTCCTCCGCTTCGCCCTGCCGCTCTTTCCCTGGGCCGCTGCTCAATGCAGCCCCTACCTCGTGGCGCTGGCCGTGATCGGCATCCTCTACGGCGCGCTCGTCGCCTACGCCCAGCAGGATGCCAAGCGCCTCGTCGCCTACTCGTCCGTCAGTCACCTCGGCTTCGTGATGCTGGGGCTCTTGGCGATGAACAGCACGGGGCTGCAGGGCAGCATTTTCCAGATGCTCAGCCATGGGATCTCGACCGGGGGCCTCTTCCTCGCGATCGGCGTGCTCTACGAGCGCCGCCACACGAACGAGCTGGCGCAGTTTGGCGGAATCTGGCGGCCGATGCCGATCTTCGCCGGATTGTTCATGGTGATGATGCTCTCGTCGGCGGGCCTTCCCGGGCTGAGCGGCTTCGTCGGCGAGTTCCTGATCCTCGTCGGCGCGTTCACCCACCGCTTCTTCGTCGATGGTGGCGAGCAACTCCGACTGCTGACCTTGCCTGGCGTCTGGCATTGGGGACCGCGGGTGGTCGCTGGCCTCGCCGCGCTCGGGGTCGTGCTCGGTGCGGTCTACCTGCTGGCGATGTTTCAGAAGCTAATGTTCGGGCCGATCACCCAGCCGAAGAACGCCGAGCTCCGGGACCTCGACGCGCGCGAGATCGCGGTCTTCGCGCCGCTGGTGGTGCTGACCTTCGTGATGGGGCTCTACCCGCGGCCCTTCCTGGCGCCGATGGAGCCCTCGGTGAACCGCCTCTTGCACGACTACCGGGTGCGTTATGCGGCCAGTCGTGAGCATTCGGGGTCGGGGGTGCGCCAGCTCGCCGGGTTGGGCGCAGCGGCCGCGACGCAGCCCGAGGTGGCGCTGGCGCCGAGCGCGCCGCCTCCGACGCCGGCCGTGGTCGGCGTGCCGACGCCGGGGCGCGGGGCCGAACGCCGGGTAGTGGCGCCGCGGCGCTCGCCGCTGCCCTCCTTGCGGAGCGCTCGCCGCCCGCGAGGTGCAAGATGACCGGGGGCGTCGAGATGGTTGAGCTGCAGGCCTTGGCGCCCTTGCTGGTGGTGATCGGCTGGGCCGCGCTCCTGCTCCTGGTGAGCGCCTTGGCAGCAGGGCGCAGCCTGCGCCTCGGCCCGTTGGCGCTCTGTGGGCTGCTGCTGGCGTTGGTGGCGGTCGTCTGGGATTGGCGCTTCGTCGGCGAAGGCGGACGCGTGCTCTTCGGCGGCCTCGCGGTCAGTGATCGCTTTGCGCTCTTTCTCGACGCCCTGCTGCTGCTCGGCGGCGCGCTGACCGTGATGGTTTCGGGCGCCTATCTCGAGGAGCACGACTTCGCTGACGATGCCTTCTTCTCGCTCGTCTTGCTCGCCGTCGCTGGGATGATGTTGCTCGTCCACGCGAGCAGCTTCGTGATGCTGCTGCTGGGAATCGAGACGATGTCGCTGGCGGTCTACGCGCTGGTCGCCTTCTGGGTCGGCAAGGCCACCAGCGCAGAGGCGGCGCTCAAGTACTTCGTGATGGGCGCGGTAGCCTCTGCCTTCCTCGTCTTCGGGGTGGCGCTCCTCTATGGCGTTACGGGCGCGACCAGCTACCGCGGGCTCGCCGAGGCGGCGGCGCAGGCGGCAGGCCAGCCCCTGCTCCTGCTCGGTCTGGTCTTCGTGTTGGGCGCGCTGGCCTTCAAGGTGGCGATCGTGCCGCTGCATATGTGGGTGCCTGATGCGTATGAGGGAGCGCCGACGCCCGTCACGGGGCTGATGGCCTCTGCCGTCAAGGTCGCCGGCTTTGGTGCCTTGCTGCGCTTGCTGGCGACGGCCTTCGCTGGCGACGGGCTCGCCTATGGCCCGACCGGCTGGCTCCCGCCCTGCTGGACCTTGGCGGCGCTGACGATGTCGCTGGGGAACCTCGCTGCGCTGCGCCAGCCGAGCCTCAAGCGCATGTTGGCGTATTCGTCGGTGGCGCACGCTGGCTACCTGTTGCTGGGGGTCATCACCGTCGGATTGCATCCCGGAGAGCTGGCACCCGTGCTCTTTTATTTGCTCGCCTACACCGCGACCACGCTCGGCGCGCTTGGCGTCGTGGCGTGGATCGGGCGGCGACACGCCGAGCGGCTGACCTTCGAGGATTGGGCGGGCCTGGCACGGCATCATCCGGGCGTGGCCTTGGTGATGACGATCTTCCTCTTGTCGTTGGCCGGTGTACCGCCGACGGGCGGGTTCTTTGCGAAGTTCTACCTCTTCCGGGCGGCGCTGCGTGACCCGCAGCTCGTCACGCTCGTCGTCATCGCCGTGCTGAACAGCGTCGTCAGCGTCTACTACTACCTGCGCCCGGTGGTGGCGATGTACTTCCAGGAGGGCGCGGCCCAGCCCCAGCCCTTGGCCCGACCCAGCGTCCACGCGATGCTGGGGATCGCGGCGCTGCTCGTGCTGCTGCTCGGCCTGCTACCCGGGTTCCCGCTCGAGTGGGCGTTGCAGGCCCAGCTCGCGCGCTGACGCCCTGAGCGTGATCACGCCCGAGCCTGGCGCGTACCAGCCGCGCTTCAGCGCGCCCCCCGGTGCTCGCGGTGGCGGGCCGGTTGGGTTATGCTGGGCGGGATCCTGAGTCAGGGCCAGGGGGAGGAAGCGGTGGGCGACCAAGACTTGCGACAGCATCCACGCCTGCCCGTCAACCTCCCGGCGACCTACTGCTCGGCCAACCTGATCATCGATGCTCGTGTCTCCAACCTGAGCCAGGCTGGGCTCTTTCTGCGCTGCTCCGCCGTCGATCCGATCGGCACGCCAGCCGAGGTGACGATCAGCCTTCCCACGCAGGCGGTTCCGTTGGTGGTCAGCGGTATTGTGATCTGGTCCTGCGCGATGTCCGACCGGCCGAGCGGGATGGGGTTGCACTTCGGCGAGCTGTCGAAAGAGACGCGCGCCGCGCTGGCGAACTGCCTGCTGCAAAGCAGCCACGGTCACGTCGGGGTGTAGGGTCCGGATCGCGCCGCCGCGCCCCGCCCGCGCCTAGGACGGTCCGGCGCCAGGCATCGGTGCCGCTCTCGGTGCCGGTATCGGCGTCGGCGTCGGCGTGGCTGGCGGGTTGGCTAACGCCGCCAGGGAGGTCGCGGTCTGGGCCCGACTCGCGGCCGCGGCGCTCGAGAGCAGCGCGCTCAGGCGAGCCTGCAGGGCGTCGTTGACCAGCGCGACGTCGTCACCCTCGCGGTGGCGCAGGACGTCGAGGACCTCAGCGACCGCGACCGTGTCTGGCGCTCTCGCAGGCAGGTAGCGCAGCTCGTCGCCTTCCCGGGTGGCCGCCACCAACCTTTGGTCGAGCAAGAGATCGAGCAGCGGCTGGCTCACCGCCAGCGGGGCTGCCGCGGCGCTGGCCAGCATCGCCGCCGTCGGCGCCGGCGCGCCTCGCTGGAAGGCGTCCACCGTCTCGACCAGCAGGCGCAGGGCGAGCGTCTCGCGCGTGGCCTGGCTGAGGACGAGGGGCGCGGACTCGAGCCGATCGGTGGCGACGGTCTGACTGGCGTAGGTGAAGCTGACGCCGAAGAGCACGATGACCCAGCTGTAATAGAGCCAGAGCATGAGGAGCGGCATCGCGCCGAGCGCGCCATAGACGGCGCTGTAGCGCAGGAAGCTGGCCGAGAGCCAGATGAAGAGTGCCTTGAGGGCCGTCCAGAGCAGGCCGCCGACGAGGCCGCCAGCGAGCGCGCTGCGCAGGCGCACCTTGGTGTTCGGCACCAGCGCGTAGGCCGTGATGAAGAGCGCGCAGACGGCGAGCGTCGAGCCGAGCGAGAGTAGCCAGCGCCCTATGCCCCAGGGGAGCCACTGACTGGCGACCGTGGCGAAGGCGGAGCGCTGGAGCTGCGCCGAGATGGAGAGTGAGACGCCGACGAGAATCGGGCCAACGGTGATCATCAACCAGTAGACGGCCAAGCGCAGATGCAGCGGCCGCCCGCGCGCGATGCCCCAGACCCGGTTGAAGGCCTGCTCGCTTTCGACCAGCAGGCTGACCGCCGAGTAGAAGAGCAGCAGCATCCCGACCCCGGCGATCGCGCCCGCGCTGATGTTGGCGGTGAACTGGTTGAGCCAGCGCCCCACCTCGTCCGCTCGCCCGACGGCGAGGTTCTCGAGGATCAGCTGCCGCAGCGGCTCCTCCAGGCGCTGCAGGCCACCAAAGGCCTTGAAGAGCGCGAAGGCGACGGCGAGCAACGGGACGATCGCCAGCAGCGTGTGATAGGTGAGCGCCGCGGCCCGGCGGGTGATTTCGCCGTTATTGATCGTGTGCACGGTGAAGAAGAAGACCTGCACCTGGCGCGCGAGGAAGGCGAGCACGCCGCCCCGGCGGCGACAGGCCTCGGCCCAGTCGTGCAGCAGGTGCCCTTGGTGCAGCGGCGCCGGGCGCGTGCGCGCCGGCGTTTCGGTCGTTGGTGGGGTCATGCCTTGCCCAAGCCTCTGTTGCGGGTCTGCCCTGCCTCTTGTCATCGGGCGCCCCGCTGCGTAGCGTAGCGCCCGGACAACTGCACGGTACCGCCAATGGCCCCGCTTCAGCCACAAGAGGTCCTATTCGCCGACGGAGCGCGCGAGCTGCCCTTGATGGCGAGCTGTGAGCACTACGCCGGCTCCGAGCGCTTCCTGCGCAAGGCGCTCGAGCTGCAGGCGCAGCTCGGTGGCGTCTTCGACGTGACGGTGGACTGCGAGGATGGCGCGCGCGCCGGGGCTGAGCGTGAGCAGATCGAGCTGGCTCTGGCGCTGCTGCACGACCCGCTCAACCGTCACGGACGGCTGGGGGTCCGAGTCCACGGCTATCATGACGCGCCTTGGCGCCAAGATGTCGACCTGCTGCTGGCCGGCGCGGCGGCCGAGCTCGCCTATCTGACGCTGCCCAAGGCCACCTCCGTGGCGCAGGTGGCGACGATGGCAGCTTACATTCGCAGCGCCTGCGACCGGCAGGGGGAGCGTCGCACACCACCCCTGCACGTGCTGATCGAGACCCAGGGCGCCCTGCGCGACGTCTGGAAGATCGCCGCGATCCCAGGGGTCGAGGTGCTCGACTTCGGCCTGATGGACTTCGTCAGCGACCACCAGGGCGCGATCCCCGAGACGGCGATGCGCTCCCCCGAGCAGTTCGAGCATCGCCTGGTCACCCGCGCCAAGACTGAGGTCGTGGCCGCCGCGCTGGCCCATGGGATCGTGCCGGCCCATAACGTCACGCTCGCCCTCAAGGACGCCGAGCAAACGCGCGCGGATGCCGAGCGCGCGCGGCGCGAGTTTGGGTTCCTGCGGATGTGGAGCATCTACCCGACGCAGGTCGAGGCGATCCTGGCGGGAATGGCGCCCGACCTCTCGCGGCTGCCGCGGGCGCTGGCCCTGCTGTCGCAGGCCCAGGATGCCGGCTGGGGGCCGGTGGCCTTCGAGGGCCAGCTCCAGGATCGCGGGACCTATCGCGATGCCTGGAGGCTCGTGCGGCAGGCGCGTGCGGGCGGCCTCGCGCTCGGGGCCGAGGCCGAGCGCCGGTTCTTTGGCGGCTGAGAGGGAGTTGCCGCCTCAGCACGGTCGGCTGGCGATTGGCTCTCAACATCCGCGCCGGGGCGTCGATGGCACTAGACGTGGTGAAAACCCCTGGCAGGAAGTCACGCTCGACCGAGCGACCAGCGAGATCCACCTCCCACCGACGGGAGCGCGGTTGATTGCGTTGGCCGGACCGCATACGGGCCGGGTCTACTCGCTGCAGGAGAGCGCGCTGATCGGGCGCGGGAGCGAGGCGCTGGTGCGCTTGGAGGTGCCGGAGATCTCGCGCCGCCACGCGCTGATCTCGCGCAAGATCACCGGTCGCTGGGTGATCGAGGACCTCGGCAGCCGCAACGGCACGATGGTCAATGGCACGCCCGTTGGCGACGAGCCCCATCCCCTGCAGTTCGGCGACCGTGTGCAGATCGGCAGCCACGTGATGTTCGTCTTCACGCGCTACGATCAGCTCGAGGAGCAGGTGCTGCAGTCCCAGCGGATGGAGGCCGTGGGACGGATGGCCGGCGGCATCGCGCATGACTTCAACAACCTGCTGGCCGCGATCACCAGCACGGTCGAGTTCTTGATCCAGGCAGCGGCCGAGGGGACGGTCAAGCCGCCGGTGCTGGATGAGTGCCTGGGCGACATTCGCCAGGCAGCGCGGCGCGCCGTTGAGCTGACGAGCTGCATGCTCGACCTTTCGCGGCGCGAGCTAGGACGCCCGGCCGCGGTCGATGTCTCCGCGGTGATCCATGAGGTGATGCAGCTCTCACGGCGCACCTTCCCTGGCGAGATCCAGGTCGAGGAGGCGATCGCGCCCGGAATGTTCGTCATGGGGCAGCGCGCGCAGCTCCACCAGGCCCTGATGAACGTCTGCGTCAACGCCCGCGACGCCATGAGCGGGTGCGGTGGTGGGACGGTGGCTGTCTCCCTCGCGCGGGTGGACGCGAGCGTGCCGGGCGGAGTGCCGCTCCTCCTGGCGGGTCGCGGATCGTTCATCGTCGCCAAGATCACGGACACGGGCGTGGGGATGGACGAGGACACGGCGCAACGGGCCTTCGAGCCCTTCTTCACGACCAAGGGTCCGGATAAGGGCACCGGCCTCGGCCTCTCGACGGTCTACGCCGTGGTCAAGAACCATGGCGGCCACGTCGAGGTCGAGTCGCATCCGGGGCAGGGGACGACCTTCCGCATCTATCTGCCAGCCATGGCCGCGAGCGATCAGGAGGAGGCGCTGGTCTGCGACACGCCGATGCGCACGCAGCGCATCGCCACCGACAAGCCCGCCGAGAAGACGATCCTGGTGGTCGACGACGACCAGAACGTTCGCCGCAGCCTGGTGCGGTTGCTCGACCAGCTCGGCTACGGGGTGCTCGCCGCCGGCGGCGCCCATGAGGCCCTCGAGGTCTTTGGCGAGCATCAGGAGCGCATCGACCTGGTGTTGCTCGACATCGTGATGCCCGAGGTCAGCGGCGAGCAGGTCTTTCACCAGCTTAGGGCGTTGCGGCCCGCGCTGCCGATCGCCCTGATGTCGGGCTTCGCGCCGCAGGGCAGCACGCAGAGCATGCTGCGGGCCGGTGCCGACGGCTTCCTGCACAAGCCCTTCGAGCGGGAGGCGCTGCAGCGCTTGCTCAACGGGATCTTTGGCACCCATAAGGTGCCGACCGGTCCCCGGCCCTCGCAGGAGCCGTGAGCGATCCGCAGACGACGATCCGCAGACGAGGCCCCTAGGCCAGCGCGGCCAGCTCACGCCGCAGGAGGTCGATCGTCGCGGGTTCCGGGCGGAAGCGCAGGCGGTACATCGGGACTTCGTGTGCCAGCCGTGCACAACGCTCCCAGGTCGCCACGAGGCCCGGCTTTCCGGTCCAGACGGGTTGCCACGCCGTGGTCAGCATGCGCCGCCGTGCCTCGTCGGGAGTGAGACGTTCGAGCTGCGTCCGGTCGGCGTGCTCGAGGAAGAAGACCGCGTGTAGCGGCCCGTCTTCCGCCCTGACCTGGCGCAGGTCTCCGTGCCAGGGGGTGCCGTACAAACGGTGTCCCTCGGGGTGGCGTCGCACCGCAATGCGATCGTCGCAGAGCACCGTCGCGCCTGCCGCGTCCCAGAGCGCACCGATCGTGCTCTTGCCCCGTCCCGAGCGACCCGTGAAGATCATGCCGCGACCTTGGTCGCGGACGCCGCAGGAATGAAAGACCAAGCCGCCCTGCTCGGTCAGACCATCGAGGAAGATCAGCTCCCCGAGCGGGAAGGCGAGTGGATGCGGGTCTTGCTCGACGCCCGTCACCGCCCGGACCTCGGCGGCGGTGCGCACGCGCCAACGCTGCGTGGCCTGCTCCCGCACCGCAGAGCGCCAAATCGGCAGCGCGGCGTGGACGGACTTGAACAGGAAGACAGGCCGGTCCTCGGATCGGTAGCTCATCCACTGCGTCGTTTCGCAGCGCGGGCCCTCCGGGTCCGGCGTGGGCTGCTCCGGTAGCCCCGAAGCCGACAGCACGGTGATTTCGGGGTCGCGCGCAGGCGAGGCCGTGGCGAAGGGAGCGTAGGCCGGCGGCAGGCCAGCGATAGCTGCGGCCTCAGGCCCTCCCTGCTCCGTCTGCGCGACGGAGAGGTGCAGGTTCGCGATGCGGTAGGACCCGAGCATGGTCATCGTGGTGAACCTCGCGCGGCGATGGGCCAGAAGGGGACGAGGGAACGGAGGCGCCCCAGTGAGGAGAGCTACCTGCCGAAGCGCCAGAAGCTCTGCTTGCAGACGCTAGGAGCTGCCCGCCGAAGGGCTAGGAGCTGCCCGCCGAAGGGCTAGCCGTGCAGCCGGGAGAAATCTCGCCGAAGGGGTCCTTCGCGCAGGCGGCGTAGACCCCGGAGTCCTCGAGCTGCTCCTCCCAGGCGATACCGGGCAGTGCTGCGGGAAAGCCGGAGTCGCCAGGGACTCGCTGGGCGGCTGGGATGGACTGCGCTCCGACGACCTGGAGCAGCTCGCGTTGCAGCAGGGCCTTGGCTATGCGCGCGATCTCGTCGTTCAAGGACGCCACCGGCTGCTGCAGCCGCTCCGCCACGGTGGCGATGCTAGCGGCGACCTCACCTTCGGAGGCGATCGACTCCCAAAGCGCCGAGGCGGTGGGGTTGAGACCGACGAGGGTCCGCCGCGGCACGTCGAGGACCACGACCTCATCGCCGACGCGTTGCCAGGCGACGGAAGGTGCGTGGCACAGCCGAGTTCCCTCGGCGGCCGTGTTCGCTTCCTTGCTCATGCTGATCCACCCCCGCGCGTTACATGTACATGGCACACCGCTCGGTAGCAGCGCGCCTGGGACCGTACCCGCGCCCCATTCCTCTTGCAAATCACCGCCACAGAGTGCGTCAGTTTACAGGACACTAGCCTGGCGGCAAGCCGTTTGTTGGGGGGACGCTCGCGGGTGGGCCGGCCTAGAGCGTCGCTGTCGACTCGAGCTGGAAGGTCTTGACGACATCGGGTGTGCCAGCGGTCCTGTCGAGGTAGACCTCGACACGCCAGGTGCCGGTCATCCCGTGTTGCGTGATCCAGGTGCCGCCGACGGGCAGGTAGTCCCAGACCACGCGCTGGCCGGTCGGATTGGTTGGCGCGAGCTGCACGGTTCCCGTGTGCGGGAGATCGGCGGTCGGCGCGAAGGGTTTGTCCGCATGCGCGGGGTCAGTCGAAAAGGCCACGAGCTTCTGGTAGTAGAGCGAACCATCCGGCGAGTAGTACTTGCGCAGCTCGATGTGATCGCCGCTGACGCCCTTCCATAGCCCATAGACGTGCAGCTCGCGCACGCTGTCGATGCCGTAGCGCGTCGTACTGCACTCTGCCGCGCTGCACAGCTTCTGTGTCCCCGAAAAAACGACCGCGTTGGGAATGGCTGGCGTCGCCGGCTGGCCAACCGTCGTGGGGTCGCTTGCGGCGGCGGGATTGGTGCCGGCCGGTGCCGAGATCTGCGTCGTGTCTTGGGGATCCGCTGTCGAGCCGCCCGGTGGCGACGTGGCCTCATTCGAGCAGCCGAAGCCAAGCGCGGCTGTCAGCGCTAGGATTCGTCCGAAACCGACTGCTGTGGCGCGCATGGCACTCTCCTTCCGCCAGTTCTCAGGCGCTCCGAGCTGCTCGCGGAGCGCAGGGTGGCCGTTTGCTTGTTCTTTTACTGTTATCATCAGTACAAAGGCGGGTCAATCTATAATTCCCTGCCCGTCGTTTCCTGCGACACC
Organism: Pseudomonadota bacterium; assembly: GCA_016711215.1. Taxonomy (NCBI): domain Bacteria; kingdom Pseudomonadati; phylum Pseudomonadota; species Pseudomonadota bacterium. The sequence continues at coordinate 346,185 of JADJTL010000001.1, forward strand.
AGCAGCCTCACCGATCGCCTCCCCATCGCTCCTTCTCGGGCCGCAGTGACGCTCCGCAAGCGCCACCGCTGCGGCGAGCGCGAGACCCGCGGGAGAACACACCTGGAACAGGCGCTAGGGCGCAAGGTTGTACCTGAAGAGGGTGCCGGTGCTGGTGCCGACGTAGAGCATCAGGGCGCGGGTGTCGTAGGTGGGGCTGCCGACGGCGGCGCTGCCGCTGCCGACGGTCTGGGTGCTGAGCAGGGCGCCGGTGGTCAGGCTGAGCTCGCGCAGCTTGCCGTCGCTGGCGCCGACGAAGAGGCTGTCGCGCTCGGGGATGGCCAAGGGCAGGCTCGCGCCGGGGATTGGGCTGGCGGTCTTCCAGACCAGCGAGCCGTCGGCGTTGAGCAGGCGCAGGTGGCCGTCTGCCGTGGCGAAGAGCAGGCGGCCGAGGTGGCTGCCGCTCCAGAGCACGACCACGCCAGAGGCGATGGCGCTGTCGGCCGCGCAGGCGGTGCCGAGCGCGTCGGTGGCGGTGCAGAAGGCCTGCTCGCTGCCGCCGAAGGCCGTGCAGCCGCTGCCGCCGGTGCTCCAGCAGCTCACGCCGTCTGCCGTACGGACGCGGTGCAGGCGACCGGCGTTGGTGCCGACGTAGAGGCTGGTGCGCGTGGCCTCGGCGAAGGACGGCGAGGCGTCGCTGTCGCCGAGGTTACGGCTCCAGCTCACCGTCCCCGGCGTCGCATCCCCCGCATCGACGGCCCAGAGGGTGCTGCCGCCGCTGAGGCTCGTGCTCGTCACGAAGAGCTTGCGGGCCGTCGCGTCGTGAATCGGGCTGCCGCTGATCTGGCCCACATTGAGGGCGCCGGTGGCGCCGGCGCAGCTCCCGTTGAGCACCCAGCGACACACGCCCGTCTTGGCGTCGAAGGCGAAGACGCGGTTCTGCGCGCCGCTGAGGTTGCGCGTGGCGAAGAACGCCAGGTTGCGCGAGGGCGAGACGACTGGGGCCGCGACCAGCGCCGCGCCCAGCGGCTGATCGCCGGCGAGGCCGCTGTCGCCGTCGGTCGTCCAGCGCAGCGCGCCCGTGTCGGCGTTGACCGCGTAGCCGAGGCCCGAGGCCGTTGCGGCGTAGAGCGTGTTGAAGCTGTCGCCCGGTAGCTTGCCCACCGGGCTGCGGCCCTGCATCGCATCTGCCAGCCGCGCCGGGCTGTAGCGCGGCACGCGCTCGGTGGGGCTGAGCGCGTAGAGCCAGCCGCTGTTATTGCCGGCGAAGGCCACGCGCTTGCTCATCACCGTGTTCGGCAACACCGTCGGCGGCGCCAGGCTCGCGACCTCGGTGTCGTAGAGGATCGACGGCTCCCAGGGCGGGATGCGCCGCACCACGGCGCCGTTGGCGCCCACGGCCACGCCCATCGTCCAATCCGCCGGCAGCGTCAGCGCCAGCAGCGTCTCGCTGGTGCCTGAGCTCTCCTGCGTCCACGTAGCGCCGCCATCGGTCGTGCGCAGCACCAGGCCCCCTTCGCCCACCGCCGTACCCTGCAGCGCGCCCAGTGGGAAGGAGAGCGCATGCAGCGCGCCGTGCAAGCCGCTGGTCAGCGTGCTCCAGCTCGTGCCGCCGTTGGTGGTCTTGACGATGGTGCCGTTGTCGCCAGCGGCGAAGCCTGTCTGCGGGCCGATGAAGGCCAGCGCCCGGAGCGTCGCCGGTGTGCCCGAGGTCAGCGCGCTCCAGCTCGTGCCAGCGTTGGTGGTCTTGAGCAGCACGCCGCTGTCGCCAGCGGCGAAGCCCGTCTGCGCGTCGACGAAGGCCAGCGCGTGCAGCGCCGCCGGTGTGCCCGAGCTGAGCGCACTCCAGCTCGCGCCGCCATTCGTCGTCTTGAGCAGCACGCCGCCATCGCCCGCCGCGAAGCCCGTCTGCCCATCGAGCAGGGCCAGGGCCCGCAGCGTCGCCGTCGTGCCCGAGCTCTGCGCCGTCCACGCCAGGCCGCCGTTGGTGGTCTTGAGCAGCACGCCGCTTTCGCCGGCCGCGAGCCCCGTCTGCGTGTCGACGAAGGCCAGCGCCCGCAGCGTCGCCGCCGTCCCCGCGCTCAGTGCCGTCCAGCTCGCCCCGCCGTCGCTGCTCTTGAGCAGCGTGCCGATGGTGCCCGCGGCGAAGCCCACGGTCGTGTTCAAGGGGAAGGTCACCGCGTGCAGGCTCGCGCTGATGGCGGCAAAAGGCGCGCCCCAGGCCGTGCCCGCGCAGGCTCCGCAGTCGGTCGGGCAGGAGCCACAGCTCTCGCCCGCATCGCAGCTCGCGTTGCCGCAGGCCGGCGCCGCGCACGCGCCGCAGTCCTCGGCGCAGCTCGTGCAGGTCTCCCCCGGCTCGCAGCCATGCTTGCCGCAGGTCGTGTAGCAACTGCCGCAGTCCCCCGGGCAGAGCGCGCAGGTCTCGTCCGCCTCGCAGCGCGCGTTGCCGCATTGGCTCGGCGTGCACGCGCCCCCTGGTACGCAGTCCGCAGGGCACGTCGTCGCATCCTCGAGCACGCCGTCGCAAACGCAGTCGCCGCAGGTCGTGGCGCAGTCAGCCGGACAGCTGCTGTCGCGGGACTCCGCGAAGGAGCACAGACCGTCGCCGCAGGGGGTGAGCTGAGCCGGCGAACGCGAGTAGAGGCCAACCGAAGGCACGCCGAGCTGGCCATAGTCATTCATTCCCCAACACCAGAGGCTTGCGTCCGCAAGGCGCGCGCAGCTGTGGTACCAACCCGCCGAGATGCGACTTGGGGTGGTTGGCAATGACGCAACGAGCACGGGGCTGAAGCGTGTCGCCGTCGTGGTGTCCCCCAGGTAGCCGGCGGAGGTGTTCTGCCCCCAGCACCAAAGACTTCCGTCGGTGCGCCGTGCGCAGGCGAAGCGTGCTCCTGCTGAAACATCGGCGACGGCGGTGCCGAGAGCCGTGACTCGCACCGGGGTCGAGCTACAGTCGTGGGGGGGCGCCCCGATGTACTGGTAACAGGACTGGCCGTGTGGGGCCGTGCCGTCGCCGAGCTGCCCGTACATGTTATCGCCCCAACACCAGAGGCTGCCGTCGGTGCGCCGCGCGCAGCTATGGTCGGAGCCGACGGAGACCTGGGCAACGGTGGTGCCAAGGGTCGTCACGGCCACGGGGCTACGTCGGTCGGTCGTCGTGCCATCGCCAAGCTGGCCAAAATAGTTGTAGCCCCAACACCAGAGGCTGCCGTCGGTGCGCCGCGCGCAGCTGGAGCTCCCGCCCAGATCGAACTGAGCCACGGTGGTGCCGAGTGCGGTGACCGGCACGGGAACGCGTTGGACTGCGATCGTCGTACCATCGCCGACCTGACCCTTGCTGTTAACGCCCCAGCAATAGAGGCTGCCGTTGGCAAGTCGCGCACAGCCGTGGCGTTCACCGGCCGAGGCGTCGACGACCGTGGTGCCGAGCGTCGTGATGCTGACCGGCAGCGGCCGGTTGATGACACTGCCATCACCCAGCTCCGAACCCTCGTTTCGACCCCAGCACCACAGACCGCCATCGCTGCGCCACGCGCAGGTGAAGCGATAGCCCAAGGCGAGGCCAATGACCGTGGTTCCCATCGCTGTGATGGCAACGGGGGTGGAGCGGTTGATGGTCGTGCCGTCGCCGAGGCGACCACCACCGTTCTCGCCCCAACAGTACAAGGGGCCGCTCTCCAGGCGCGCGCAGCTGTGCATTCCACCCGCTGCGACGTCAGCGTAGCGCTGATTGCCGCAATCCCTGGGGCAGGTGAAGGTATCCTCGCTGGCCCCACAGCGCCCATCACCGCAGCTCTCCTGTCGGCAATCCGCGGGGCAGCTCCTCGCGGTCTCGCTCCGGCTGCAGACGCCGTCGCCACAATCGCAGCGCAAGGCCAAGGCGCGCACCGGCAAGGTCGCGGTGGTCGCGGTGCCGTCGCCGAGCTGACCGTAGTAGTTATTGCCCCAGCACTTCAGGCCGCCGTCGGTCAGGCGCGCACAGCCGCCTGTGGCATTGACCTTCAAGTCCGCAACGGTCGTCCCCAGCGCCGTGATCTGAACGGCGCTCGAGCGGCCGACGATCGTGCCGTCCCCAAGTTGGCCCTTGGCGTTGTCACCCCAGCACCAGGCGCTGTCGTCGGCGCGTCTCGCGCAGCTGAAGGCCTCTCCGGCGGTCACGTCCACGGCCGTGGTCCCGAGCGCTGTTACGCGGATGAAGTTGGGGCCAAGGACGTCTCCCCAGCCGATCTGTCCCTTGTCATTCCGCCCCCAGCAATAGAGCCGTCCATCGGTTTGGATGACACAGAGATGAAAGTGCCCGATGGCGACGCGAGCGACTGCGGTACCCATGCTCGTGACTTGAACGGGACTCAGTCGATTGACGGTTGATCCATCACCAAGCTCGGCGTAGCCGTTGTAGCCCCAACACCAAAGCGTCCCGTTGCTGCGTCGTGCGCAGGTATTCCACCTGCCCGCGACGACCTCGGCGACCCCGGTGCTTAGGGCGGTGACACGCACAGGCAGCAGTCGATTGACGGTGGTGCCGTCGCCGAGCTGGCCATATTGGTTGTCACCCCAGCACCAGACGGTCCCATCGCCGCGTCGGACGCAGGTATGGTAACCGGCATCCGTCGCCACCTGCTCGACGGGCGTGGCAGTGCCCAGCGCCGTCACTAAGACAGGACCGGAGGTCGAGAGGGTCGTGCCGTCGCCAAGCTGGGCACTGTAGTTGTTTCCCCAACACAGCACGCGCCCGTCGTTGCGTCGCGCGCAAGTGTGCGAGTCCCCCGTCGCAACGTCGAGCACCCCGGTGAGTGGTGGGCCGCCGACGCTCTGCCACACAGGCTGTGCCAAGGAAATGGTGCCGCCCGCATGTCCGAGCTGGCCCGCGCTGCTGTTGCCCCAACACCATACTGTCGTGTCACTCTTGACGGCGCAGGTGTGCCCGCCGCCCTGTGCAAAGCGGCCGATGCAGCAGCTCTTGCCGGGCTCGCAGGTGGCGAAGGTGGGGCAGCGGCGGGGGGTGGTATCGCCGAGGTTGAGGCCCATGCGGGTCTGCAGCGGGCCCGCGCCGATGTCGAAGACCTGGCAGCTCCCCGCCTGCTGGGTGGGCAGCACGGGTAGGCCCCAGTCGCGCGCCCAGGTGCAGCCGTCCTGATACCAGCCCGCCACGCTGAGGTTGAGCAACATCCCCTGCTCGACGGCGCCGGTGGAGGCCAGGTCGGGGTAGCTGTGGTAGCCGGCCTCGCATTGGTTGAGCTCGCTGCTGTCGAAGCTCAGGCCGCCGGTGACGTTGGCGCGGTTGTAGGGGCTGACCGTGACGCCGGTGCGGTTGGTCGCCGTCTTCAGCGCCAGCGCCGCCAGGTAGTCCGGCTCCTTGCTCGCGCCGCCCGCATGCGTCTCGCGCGGGTTGAGGCCCCAGGCCGCATCGAGCGCGTAGCCGATCTGCCGCCCCGCGGCGATCGGCTCGGGAATCGAGCCGATGTGATGCTCGCGAAACTGCCAGTGGCGGTTCCAGACGTTGCCGCCCCAGCTCAGCTCCGAGACGTAGATCGGGCGCGCCGAGAGGGTACCGTCGCGCACCGCATACCCCGAGACGCCGGCGGCGAGCATCCCCTTGCCACAGCGATAGACGGCCTTGCCCTGCGCCTCGTCCCAGCTCTGCAGGCAGAGGTAGCGGAAGTAGGTGCTGAAGGTCTCGGGGTTGGCGGTCGCTTCGGGGCCGTTGGTGGGGTGGAGGAAGAAGGGCCGATAGGCGCGGTCGGCGCAGGCTAGGCCGATGCCGGAGAGCACCTCGTAGGTCACGCTCTGGTCGACGCCGCCGCCGGGGTTGAAGCTGCCGTCGCCGTCGAGATCTTCGTCGATGGCCACCGTCACCGCCGGGCACGCCCCCGGCTGCCCCAGCGCGATCCCCGTATCGCAGTCCTCGCCGCCGTCGACCACGCCGTTGCCGCAGGTTGCGGGCACCGGATTGGCGCAGGCCTCGCGCACCAGCTCGACCTGCTCCTTTAGCACCAACCAGCGCGGCAAGGTGACGTACGCTGCGAGGTCGTCGGCGGGGTCGGGCGTCCCCTGGTCGAAGACCTGCGGCAGCCGCGTCGCCGGACAGAGTAGCTCGGTCTGCGCGAGGGTGTAGCGCCCGAAGTCGGCCAGCGTCGTCGAGGGAATGCGCAGCTCGCCCGCATCCAACGCGGCCCCGGTCAGCACGCTGTTGGTCGAGTTCATGGAGTTCATCGCGTTGAGCGCGTTCATGGCGTTCATGGCGTTCATCGAGTTCATCGCGTTCATGGCGTTCATCGCGTTGAGCGCGTTCATGGCGTTCATGGCGTTCATGGCGTTCATCGCGTTGAGCGCGTTCATGGCGTTCATCGCGTTCATCGCGTTCATGCTGTTGGTTGCGTTCGTCGCCGCCCGCGCGGCCACCCCGATCGCTGCGGGCGTGGCCTCATCGCTTGAACTGCAGCCCAGGCTCGCCGCCACGATCGCGAGCAGCATTCGGCTGAGCACGCGCGCAAAACGATCGCTGTATAAGGTACGCATAAGTACACCTCTACTTAGCGACATTATACCCACGAAGAATAAGTAGCAAGATTTAGTGTAGTTAAGCTCTCAGAACGAGATGAGCAGTGGAGCGCTGCTGGCCTTGCGCTCGCCTCCGGGCGACCGAGCGAGGTGCGGAGCCGCGGACGAGGTCGAGACGGCAAGAGGGGGCGCTTGGGCTGCTCTCGGGCGGTCGCCCAGAGGCGGCGTCCGGGACGACTGGTGGCAGCGCCCTGGCGCCAGGCGCTGGCGACCAAGCGGCTGCTAGGACCGGGGCGCGGGGGGATTGGGCAGGAAGACGAGGTGTCGTAGGGATTGGATGGCGTCGCGGGCTCCGGACGAGGTGATCAGGTCATCGAAGGCGGCGCTCAGGTCGAGCAGGGGCGTGACCGTGTCCTCGGCCAAGTCGTAGCGATAGAGCTGGCTGTTCGTGAAGAAGAGCAAATCGTCATGGCCGGGGATCTGCGCCGCGCCCTGAAGCCCCGCCGGCACATCGCCGCCGCCGCCCGGATCGGGCGGCAACAGGGCGAGCGCGACGCAGTTCGCGGCCGAGATGTCGGGGGTGGGGCAGCGTACGAGCGTGCGCAACTGGTTCCCGTAGCGCCGCTGCGGAAAGAGGTAGAGCGACCCGTTGGTGTGCAGCACGATGCTGTAGATCGGGGTCGTGGCCGCGCCCGCGAAGGCCACAGGGTCGAAGCGGTGCGCCAGGGTGAAGTCCTGGCCAGCGCCGCTGAGATGCACCACCGTGCCGGCCGTGTCGTCGGAGGCGCCGTAGTCGGTCAGATAGAGATCGCTCGCGGTACCCGCGCAGGACGACAGGGAGCCGCCCTCTGAGGTGGTCGTGCGGTAGAGGGGCTTGGCGAGGCGGAAGGTCGAGCCCCCGACCTCGACGAAGAGGCCGACGGCATTCCCGGCGGTCCAGCCGCCGAACTCGCCGGCGATCAGGCCGCTGGCTACCGAGCACAGGCCGTGGAGGTTCGCGAGGCGGTCCTCGGGGGCCAACGCTGGGGCGCTGTCGACGTTCGCCTGCTCCAGCGGACGCAGGGGATCGAGGCCGAGGACCTCGAGACGCGCTGCGGCGCCCGAGCCGACCAAGAGCGTGCCACGCCAAAGCGCCAGGCTCCGGGCCGAGCTATCGCCGATGCCGTCCAGCCGCAACGCGGCGCCCGCCTTGCGGACGCTGGTCGTGGCGGGTGCACTGGGGTCCAGCTCCAGCAGCTCGAGGAAGCTGGCGGCCTGGCCCTGCACGAGGATGGCGAAACGCAAGCGCGTCGACCGAGCCGCCCCGTCGGCGTCGCTGCCCGGGGCGGCATCCTTGCTGGCGCCGCCTCGCGCGTCGCCAGCGAGCGCCAGGTCGCCTGAGAGCGGCCCGAGATCGCGATCGGCGGCGCGTCGCGGGTCGAAGCCAACGCGCGCGCAGCCGGGGAGCCACGCCGCGACCAGGCAGGCGAGCAGCCACCCGGGCGGTCCCTGCCTCAGGACCGTCGCTATGCCAGGGTCCGGACGCGACCCGAAGCCAGCGCGCGCGGGGTCTGCCGAGCGCGTCGGCGTCGCTGCGTTGCCGGTCGACCGCATGCCCTCAAGTATGCGCCCTTCGCGCGCCTCGCTACAGTCGCCAATGTGGGTGCCCCCTGGCGACCTCCACCGGCGCCCGATTGACCCGATCATTCTCGGCGGTGCAGACTCGCTCTCCATGGTGGGACGCGCACGATGCTGAGGTGGGGGAAGCGCAGCGCTGAGGGGCCACGCTTGGCCGGCTGGGGTCGGCTCAGCGTGCCCGGACGCGAGCGCCGCTCCGAAGCGCTAGAGCCGCTGACCGAGGGCGCGGTGCTGACGCGCGGCCTCGGACGGTCCTACGGGGATGCTTCGCTGCCGCCACCCTCGGTGCTGGAGGTGGCGGCCACGCCGCTCGCCGATCGCATCCTCGCCTTCGATGAGACGACAGGCGCGCTGCGCGCGGAGGCGGGGCTCTCGCTGGCGGCCATCAATCAGCTCTTTCTCCCCCGTCGCTGGTGCTCCCCGACCTTGCCCGGCACGCAGTTCATCACCCTCGGCGGGATGGTCGCGGCCGATGTCCACGACAAGAGTCATCACTGCGCCGGCAGCTTTGGTCGCCACGTCAAGGGGCTGCGCCTGCGTGTCGGCGACGGGCGCATCGTCGATTGCTCAGCGAGCGCGCACGAGGACCTCTTCTGGGCCACCGTCGGCGGCATGGGTCTGACCGGTCACATCCTCGAGGTCGAGCTCACGCTGCAGCGCATCCCCTCGCCGTGGATCTGGCAGGAGAGCGAGCGCGTGCCGAACATCGATGCCTACCTCGACGCGCTCGAGTCGGCGGCCCGCACGTGGCCCTACACTGTCGGTTGGATCGACTGCCTCTCGCGCGGTCGCAAGCTGGGCCGCGGGGTGCTGCTCTGCGGGCGCTGGGCGGAGGCGCATGAGGCTCCACCCTTCGCTCCCGCGGCCAAGCACAAGCTGACGGTCCCCTTCGAGCTGCCGAGCTGGGCGCTGAGCGGCCCGACCGTCAGGGCCTTCAACGAGGTCTATTACGGGTCGCACCAGCCGCGGCAGCGTCAGCGGATCGTCCATCCCGAGAGCTTCTTCCATCCGCTCGACGCGATCCTCCACTGGAACCGCATCTACGGCGCGCGCGGCTTCACGCAGTACCAATGCCTGCTGCCGAGGAGCGCTGGTCGTGGCGCAGCGCGGCGCTTCCTCGAGCTGTTGACGGCGCGCGGCGGCGCGTCCTTCCTCTGCGTGATCAAGGATTGCGGAGAGCAGGGGCAGGGGCTGCTCTCCTTTCCGATGCCGGGCGTCTCGATCGCGCTCGATCTCGCTGTTCGTGACGATACGCAGCAGCTCGTCGACGCGCTCAATGAGCTGGTGATCGCCGAGGGCGGGCGCATCTACCTGGCGAAGGACGCCTTCACCCGCGCGGAGCACTTTCGCGCGATGGAGCCGCGGCTCGAGGGCTGGCAGGCTGTGCGGCGGCGCTGGGATCCGGAAGGCCGCCTGCGCAGCGCGCTTTCCGTGCGGCTCTTCGGAGACCCGCCATGAGCCAGAAGGTCGTCTTCCTCGGTGCGACGCGCGGCATGGGTCGCGCCCTGGCGCGCTTGCTGGCTGCGCGCGGGGACGTGCTGTGCTTGCTCGGGCGCCAGGCAGACGACCTGGCCCGCAGCGCGGCCGACCTCGAGGCCTATGGCGAGTCCTACGGCGCGCGCGCCGTCGCCGGCACCGCGCTCTGTGATTTAGAGCAACCGGCGACCTTTGCGCCGGCCCTCGAGGCGGCCGAGCGGTTGCTGTCACGACCTGACCTGGTGGTGGTGAGCGCGGGTGTCTTCGCCCCGCAGGACGCGCTCGAGGACGACCCCGCGCTGGCGGCGCGCCTCTTGGCGGTGGACTTTACCAACACCGTGCTCTTCTGCGAGGAGGCGCGCAAGCGGCTGCTCGCGCAGGGTGGCGGCACGCTCTGTGTCTTCAGCTCCGTAGCGGGCGACCGCGGCCGCAAGCCCGTGGCGATCTATGGCGCAGCCAAGGCAGGCCTCTCGCACTACCTCGAGAGCCTCGACCACAAGTACCGCGCCGCGGGATTGCGCACGATCTGCGTCAAGCCCGGGTTCGTACGCACCGGGATGACCGCCGGCCTCAAGGAACCCCCCTTCGCGGGCGACCCGCAGGACGTCGCCCGGCGCGTGCTGCGCGCGATCGATCGCGGCGAGCCGGTGGTTTATGCGCCCGCGGCCTGGCGCGCGGTGATGGCGGTGATTCGGGCCCTGCCGCGGCAGGTGATGCGCCGCGTCGACTTCTGACCGCGTCGCCTGCGCTCCGTCACTGCGGCGCCGAGGCGCTCAGCGCGGCAGGGGATCGTCGCCGAAGCCGATCAGCATGGGCTCAGGCTCGAGCCAGACGCCGAAGCGGGCGTGGACGCCCCGGCGAATCTCCGTCGCCAGCGCGAGTACGGCGCGCGCGCTGCCGCCGCCACGGTGGACGACCGCCAACGCGTGCTTGCGCGAGATACCGACGCTGGCGTCACCGAAGCCCTTGCCGAAGCCGGCCTGCTCGATCAGCCAGGCGGCGGCGAGCTTGATCGTGCCGTCGGCGAGGCGTTGGTAGGGTAGGGTCGAGGCCTCCCCGCCGCCGCCGTCGCGGGCGGCGCGTCGAAGCAGGGCCTCCGCCTCCTCCGCCGCAAGCTGCGGATTGAGGAAGAACGAGCCCGCGCTGCGCGTCTCGGGATCCTGCGCGTCCAGCACCATTCCCTTGCTGCGGCGCAGGGTGAGCACGGCGTCGTGAATCCGCTGCGCTGAGGCTGCCGTGGCGCTCGAGGCAGCGATCAGCGCGCGCAGCTCCGGATGGGCCGGGAGTGGGGCCGGGCGCCGGCTGAGCCGAAAGCCCGCGCCGAGGATCACGTAGCGTTCGCGCGCCGCCTGCTTGAAGACGCTGCGCCGATAGCTCAGGCCACAGGCGCTGGCCGGCAGCTCCTCGAGGCGGTCGGCGACCGCGTCGTAGACCCGCACGCGCGTCAGGCAATCGGACACCTGTTGACCATAGGCGCCGACGTTCTGAATCGGCGTCGCGCCGACCCAGCCAGGAATGCCCGCCAGGCATTCGAGACCCCCGAGACCCTCGGCCACACAGGCGGCGACGAAGGCGCTCCAGGGCTCACCCGCCGCCGCCCAGACCTCGACGCTCTCGGCGCCGTCGTCGCGCCGCGTGATGCCGCGCAGGAGCGGCTGCAGCACGCAGCCGGCGAAGCCCTCGTCGGCGATCAGCACATTGCTACCGCCGCCGAGGACGACCCAGGGGGTCGCGGCGCGGCGCAGCGCGCGCACTGCGCCGACAACTTCGTGCTCGTGCTCGAGCTCGAGCACGCGGCGCGCGGGACCGCCCAGCCCGAGGGTCGTGCGCACTGCCAGAGGCTCGTTCAGAAGCTCGCGCATCGGGACTCACTGCCGGCGGCACGCTAACACGGCGACCCGAGGTTGACGCGGGCCTCCGCCGCGCCTCGGCCCGGCGCGGGTCAGCGGCGCCGCGACACCCCTGGCGCCACGCCCCCCGCGTGGTAGCTTGGGCGCTCACTCTAGGAGAGAATCATGGCCGCCACGCCCTCAACGATGCTCGCGCTGGGTACACTCGCCCCCGACTTCAGCCTGCCCGATCCCGACGGGCGCGTCGTCTCGCGCGACGCGTTCGCGTCGGCCCCGGCGCTGCTGGTGATGTTCATCTGCAACCACTGTCCCTTCGTCAAGCACGTACGCGAGGAGCTGGCGCGTCTCGGGCGCGACTACGCCGCGCGTGGTGTGGCCCTGGTGGCGATCAACGCTAACGACGCCGAGGCCTATCCGGACGATAGTCCGGCGGCGATGAAGCTCGAGGCCGCGGCGGCCGGGTACGCGTTCCCCTATCTCGTCGACCGGACGCAGGCGGTGGCGCAGGCCTATCGGGCCGCCTGCACCCCCGACTTCTTCCTCTTCGATGGCGAGCGACGCCTGGTCTATCGCGGCCAGCTCGACGATAGCCGTCCGAGCAACGGGCTGCCGGTGACGGGTCGCGACCTGCGGGCGGCGCTCGACGCGCTGCTGGGCGGGCGTCCCATCGGCGCCGATCAGCGGCCAAGCATCGGCTGCAACATCAAGTGGCGGCCGGGCAACGCGCCGCAACCCTGAACGCGCAATGGCGACCGTCGGCGCTGGGATCGCGCACCTGAGGGAGATGATGGCAGGGCATCGGCCCGCGGTCCTCCCTGGAGCGGCCGCAGCGCGGGCGGCGGTAGCCCTCGTCCTGCGGCCCGCGCGTGGCGACGACTGCGAGCTCTTGCTGATCCATCGGGCCGAGCACCCGGCCGATCCCTGGTCGGGGCAGATGGCGCTGCCCGGTGGTCGTGTCGACCCCGAGGACGCCTTGGCGCGGGACGCTGCCGAACGCGAGGTGCGCGAGGAGGTCGACCTCGACCTGCGACGCGCGGGTCGCCTGCTCGGGGTGTTGGATGAGGTCGAGGCCACGGCGCGCGGACGGCGCCTGCCGCTGGTGATCACGCCCTTTGTCTTCGAGCTGACCGAGCCGGTCGATCCGCGGCCCAACCACGAGGTTCAGGCGCTCTATTGGGTTGGCCTCGCGTCGCTGCGGGATCCGGCGTCCGCGACGACGATGCGCGTCGCCTATGACGGGCTCGAGCACGCGCTTCCCGGCATCCGCGTCGGCGAGCAGGTGGTTTGGGGTCTCACCTATCGAGTGCTGCGGCGCTTCTTCTCCCTGCTCGACCCGTCTCGGCTCGGCCCCTAATACGCGGCTGGCGCCCCGAATTTGCGCGGGTCTGAGGCACCGAGCCGGTTTGCGCCCTCGACAGTGACGAGCTGCACCGCGGTGTAGGGATCCGGTGGCCGGCGAATCAGGCGCAGGCGATGACCGCGCTGCTTGAGGTCCTCGAGCACGTCGCTGGTGATCGCGGGCTCATAGCTGAGCTGATTGGGGAGCCACTGATGATGCAACCGCGGGCGACTGACGGCCTCGCCGGGCGGCAGCTCGAAGGCCAGCACGTTGAGCAGCACCTGCAGCGTCGCGCTGAGGATCGTCGGACCGCCTGAACCGCCGAGGACTGCGTAGACCTGCCCGTCGCGCGTCACGATCGTCGGGGCCATGCTGGAGAGCGGACGCTTGCCCGGGGCGATCGCGTTGGTCTCGCTCTGCACCAGACCAAAGGCGTTGGCCTCGCCCGGTCGTGCGGCAAAATCGTCCATCGTGTTGTTGAGCACGATGTCCGAGCGCGCGCCGACGACGAAGGCGCCAAAGCTCGTGTTGATGCTCGTGGTCAGTGCGACCGCCATGCCCTCGGCATCGACGACGCTGAGGTGGCTCGTGCCGCCTCGGCCACCGCTCGGTGCGCGCGGGGCTTCGCCGGTCAGCCCATAGCTCGCGCCGAGCACGACGTGGTAGCCGATGCGCTGGTTGAGCTGATCGGCCGACGCCTTCGAGAGCAGGCGGTCGACCGGCACGGCGACGAAGTCGCTGTCGCCGAGCAGGCGCGCGCGATCGGCGAAGGTGTGCTTCAGCGTCTCGGCGAGCAGGTGCAAGTAGGCCGCGGAGTTATGACCGAGGCCACGCAGGTCGCGCTGCTGCAGCACGTTGAGCGCCCCGAGGATCACCGTGCCGCCCGAGGAGGGCGGCGGAAAGCCGAAGACCGTGAAGCGGCCGAAGCGGGTGCTCAATACCTTGCGCCAGACCGGGCGGTAGCCTGCGAGATCGGCGGCGGCGAGCTGGCCGCCCGCGCGTCGCACGCTGGCGACGAGGTCGCGCGCGATCCACCCGCGGTAGAACACGCGCGGTCCTTGGCGGGCGATCGCCTCGAGGGTGGTGGCGAGGCGGGGCCGGCGGAGCCGCTGGCCGGCGCGCAGGGGCACGCCGTCGGGGAGGTAGGTGCGGCCCAGGGCCTTGCTGCGCCGCAGGCCCCGCTGCTCGTGCTGAAGCAGCAGCGCCAGATAGGGGCCGACCTCGAAACCGCGGCGCGCCAGGCGAATAGCGGGCCGCAGGACGCGCCGCAGGCCGAGGCGGCCGAAGCGCGCGAGCGCCGTGGCGCAGCCCTGGACCTCGCCGGGTACGGCGACGGCGAGCCCGCCGACGGCGCTGGCCTCCGCATCGACCCCGGCGCGCGAAAACATCTCGCGCGTGGCGGCGCCTGGCGCGGTTTCGCGGAAGTCGAGCGCGAGCGGCGCCTCGCTGCCCGCCGGGCGCAGGAGCAGCAGCCCGCCGCCGCCAAGGCCGCTGCCCGCGGGGTTGACGATGCCGAGCGCGAACATCGCGGCGCAGGCCGCGTCGATGGCGTTGCCGCCGGCGCGCAGCACCTCGAGCCCGGCGGCGGAGGCGAGCGGGTGGTCGGTCGCGACGACGCCGTGGGTGCCCGCCACGACTGCTGCTGTGCTCGGCCGCGTGGCCTCGGTGGCGGCGCGCTCCGTCCGCGCGAGCGCGTGGCCGCCGTCGACAACCCAGGCGCTGAGCGCCAGCAGCAGGCCGAGGCCGCGACCTTTGCCCGTCGCCGGCGCAGCGCGCCGTGGCTGGCGCAGGGGGGGGGTCGTGGTGTCATCAGGGGTGCGCATGAGGCTCATTGCTTTCCGCTACAGACGAAGGTCGGCACCAGGTGAGCGCTGAAGCCAACTCGCTGCGGCATGCCGAGGTAGAGGACGCGGCGCACGGCCGCATGGCAGGCAGCTACGGTGCTGTCCGTCGGCTCGAGGCCGGCCGCGCGTGCCGCTTGGTCGCCGAGACGGAGCAGCCGGTCGCAGTAGGCGCGGGCGCTCTCGCGGCGTGACGTGCCGATTGCGTGCAGGCGCACGCCAATCGCCGCGAAGCCAAAGGTGTGCAGCAGCGCCGGCAGGCGCGGACCGAGCGCGACATCGGCGGGTTGGCGAGCCACGGCCGCCGCGCGATGCAGGTGCAGCATCGCCTCGTCGACCTCGGGCAGGGGTCCGTCGAAGTAGAAGCGCTGGCCGAGATTGTCGGGCTCCACGGCCACCAGTGAGCCCTCGCCGCGCAAGACGCGCCGCGCCTCGCGCAGCAGGGCGTGCGGGTCCCTGCAGTGCTGCAGCGTCATCACGCTCAGCACCACATCCACCGTCCTGGGGCCGAGCGGCAGGGTCGAGTCGGCCGCGTGCAGCAGGCTGCAGCGCGGGGCGTAGCGCGTGCCCGCCAGGCCTGTCGTGGCCTCGCGCAGCGCCCGCCGATCGCTGTCGACACCGAGGTAGCGCGCTTGCGGGAGCTGCGGCAGCAGCACGTGGGCCGCGCGCGCTGCCGCGCAGCGGTAGTCCAGCAGCACGCGGGTCGCGGCGGGAATGGTGCGCAGCAGGGCGTGTGTCAGCCCCTCATCCCACCAGCCCGGCTCGCTGTCGCCGCTCAAGATCTGCGGTAGCGCTGCCACGCGCCGAACCTAGCACAGCGTCCTGGCCACCGACCACGCGCCCGCGGCAGCCTCCTGCTAGAATGGCGACCCAGCCGGGGGAGGCCGTTTTGCGCGTCGGAGCGTTCTTTGATCTCGATGGCACGTTGCTCAGCGTCAACAGCGGCGCGCTGTGGATTCGTCGCGAGCGGCGCCTCGGGCGCCTCAGCCTGCTGCGCTATCTGGAGGGCGTAGCCTACCTGATCGCCTACCGCCTCAATGCGATCGACATGGAGCTGGCGATGCGGCGCGCGCTGGGCACCGTCAAGGGCGAACAGGAAGAGACGCTCCGCGGCTGGACCCGCGATTGGTACCAATCCGAGGTCGTGCCGCATGCGGCGCCCGGCGGGCTGGGCGTGATCGATCAGCATCGCGCCGCTGGCCACGTCCTCGTCCTGCTGACGATGACCTCCCCCTATGAGGCGGAGCTCGCGGCCGAGCACTTCCGGCTCGACGCCTGGCTGAGCACGATCTACGAGGTCCAGGCCGGGCGGCTGACCGGTGAGGCCGTGCCCCCGCTCTGCTACGGGCCGGGCAAGGTCGAGCGCGCCGAGCGCTTCGCGGCCGAGCATGGGGTCGATCTCGCGAGCAGCTACTTCTATAGCGACAGTGCCAGCGATATCCCGATGCTGACGCGTGTTGGTCACCCGCACGCGGTCAATCCCGATGCGCGTCTGCGCTGGCATGCGCGGCGCCGCGGCTGGCCGGTCCTCGACTGGCGCGGCGCCTGAGTCGACGTCCCGGGGAAGCGCTCAATTGCCCCGGGCGAAGCGCTCAGTTGCCCCGGGGAACGCTCAGTTGCCGAGGAACGCTCAATTTGGGTGGGGCGTGCTGCCGCAGCCGCTGCAGGGCTTGATCGCCGCCGTCGGCAGCGCGACGCGCAAGAGGCCGCGGATCACCGTCTCGTCGCTGCAATGGTCGATGCGCTCGATCACGAAGGGCTCGTCCTTGCCTGCCGCCGCGCGGCCCGTGTACGCAGCCAGCGCTGCCTGCAGCGCGTGGAGCTGCTTGGTAAGCACGAAGCGGTCGAGCTCGCGGGTATGCGCGTTTTCGGGCACGAGCTCGGTCAACGCGGCGGTGAGGATCTCGTCGGGTCGCCGACCCTGGACGTAGGGGGCGAGCAAGGGCCTACCGACAGGGCGCCGCAGGTATCCTTCTGCACCGAGAAGCCCTCGAGGCGCTCGCCGGCGTCGAGTCGCAGCTCGATCAACTCACTGATGTCGTTACAGGGCATTGCTTCGCTCCTGCACGGCAGCATAGCCGCCAGGGCGGGTCGGTGCCAGGATGGCCCCATGCCCTACACGCCGATCCTCGCCACCCTGGGCTATGTGCTCAGCCCCGATCGCAGCCAGGTGCTCTTGATCGAGCGCAACGCGCGCCCGGACGATCCCCACTACGGCAAGTTCAACGGCCTGGGCGGGAAGCTGCGCTCCGATGAGGATGTCGTCGCCGGGTTGCGGCGCGAGCTGGAGGAGGAGGCGGGCATCGTCTGTGACCGACTCCAGCTCGCGGGAACCCTGAGCTGGCCGGGCTTTGGCGCGGCGGGCGAGGAGGATTGGTTTGGCTTCGTCTTCGTGGTCGAGGCCTTCAGCGGCGTGCCGCGCTCGGGCTGCGCCGAGGGCGCGCTGCGCTGGGTCCCCATCGAGCGCGTGCTCGAGCTGCCGCTCTGGGAGGGCGATCGGCACTTCCTGCCGCTGGTCTTTGCTCGCCCGCTGCGCGTCTTTCACGGCGTGATGCCCTATCGGGAGGGTCGCCCGCTCCGTTGGAGCTGCAGCTTCCTCGGCGGGGCCGACTCGGCCCCAGCCCCGAGCCCCGCCGCCTCGCCGCTCGATCGCGTCAACCGCCGGGGATGAACGAGGTCTTGCTGCTGAGGCGGGCGATGGTCTGGGTGATCAGCGCGACCGCCGCCTCGACGTCGCCGAGGTGACAGATCTCGGACGGGGAGTGCATGTAGCGCTGAGGAATGCCGACGACGGCCGTGGCGACGCCCGCGCGATTGACCTGCAGCGCGTTGCCGTCGTTGCCGCCAGCCGCCGGGACCGCGCGCAGCTGAACCGGGATCCCTTCGCGGCGCGCCGTCTTCTGCAGCAGCTCGAGCAGCGGCGGGTTGGCGTTGGGGCCGCGCGCCAGCACGGGTCCGCCGCCGAGCTTGACCTCGCCGAGCTCCTTGGCGTCGACGCTCGGGTCGTCGGTCGCCCAGGTGACATCGACGGCGATGCCGACGTCGGGCTGCAGGCCGAAGGCGCTGGTGCGCGCGCCGCGCAGCCCGATCTCCTCCTGGACGGTCGCGACCGCGGTAACGCGGGCCTTGAGGCCCTTGCGCCCGGCGAGCGCCCGCAGCACCTCGGCGACGACGAAGGCGCCCACCTTGTCGTCGAAGGCGCGCGCGACCGCGAGCGCGCCGCGGAGCGCCGCGAAGCCGTCGACGTAGGTGATCGGATCGCCGATCTGCACCAGCTTCTCGGCCTCCTTGCGGCTGGCGAAGCCGGCATCGATCCAGAGGTCTTCGGCGTGGGGTTTGGTGGCGCGCGTGCGCTCCCGAACCAGATGGATCGGCTTCTGCCCGACCACGCCGAGGATCGGCCCCCTGCGCGCGTGAAGCTGGACGCGACGTCCGGCGACGACCTGCAGGTCGTGGCCGCCGATCGGGCGGAAGCGTAGGAAGCCGCGCTCGTCGATGAAGCAGACCTGGAAGCCGATCTCGTCGATATGCCCGGCGAGCATCACATGCGGCGCGCCCTGCGGGTTGATCGAGGCCAGCGCGTTGCCATGCACGTCGACCGCCACGCTCTCGGCTTGCGGGCGGACGTGGTCGAGCCAGACCTTGCGGGCGGGTCCCTCGTAGCCCGAGGGGCTAGGGGCGCTGAGCAGCTTCTGCAGGAAGTCCAGGGCGTCGGTGCGCATCGATCGAGCCTCGTTGGTGGTGGTCTCAGTTGACGATCGCGTAGCGGAAGTTGACGCGCGAGCCGTCGAGCAGCACGCGCTCGACGTGGCCGGCGTGCAGCGCCGCCAGCGCGGCCGGGCGCAGGTAGCGGTCGCGCAGGGACGCGGCCTCGTGCCGATCGCCGGTAGCCAGCAGGCGCGTTACGCGCTGCAGTAGCTGTTGCGTCGCCTGCGCCAGCGCGCTGAGGTTCACGGCGAAGTGGCCACCTTGCCAGGCGAGGACGCCGCGCTCGAGGAGCTGGCCGAGCTGGATCGCCGCCACCTGGCCGTAGGGTCGGTCGTCACCCTCGGGTGTGCGCACGCCGCGCGCGAGGTGGCCGAGGGCCCAGAGCACGGCCTTGAGCTGTATCTTCCGCAGCAGCGGGGCGCTGATCAGCTGCTGCTCGCGCAACAGACCGAGCGTCCAGAGGCCGACGAGCTGGGCCTTCAGCTCCTCGAGCAGCCCGGCGGAGGTAGCACCCAGGCGCTCGCTCGCCGTGCGCCCGGCGTGGCGCGTGTTGGGGCTGGGTCCGACGTTGTGGCTGGCCTCATGGAGCAAGGTCACGAGCAGCGCAGGTTCGAGGGCGCTGCTGTAGTCCTGCAGGGCTGCCGCGCTGAGCAGCTCGCCGGCCTGGCGCCGGTCCAGCGCCAAGGAGTCGGGATCGGTGTAGAGGTTGGTCACGACGATGGTGCGTCGCCGCCCCTCCGCGGCCGCCGCGCCCCAATTGGGGAGGGACTGCCCGATGGTCGCGCCGAGCGGGTAGCGCGAGTCGCCGGCGTTGAGCGCGACCGTGATGAACTCGGGCACGCTGAACCCCACCTTGCGCGCCGCATAGGGTGGGCCGACCAACGCGGCCAACGCTTGCTCGACGCGCTGGCGCAAGGGGGCCAGCCGCGCGAGCCAGGCGCTGGCGCGGCGATCGACCAGGCCCAGCACCAGGTGAAAGGCTGCCTTGCGCCGGCAGAGGTCCTGGTAGGGCTCGTCGGGGCCGACGCGTAGGTACCAGTTGCTGTTGAGCGGGCTGATCGCCAGCCACGCGGCGTCGGCGCGACTCCAGTCGTTGTCGGCGCAGGCCGTGGCCGCCGCCAAGAGGTAGGCGCGCAGCGCGCGCTCGTCGGGCACCGCCTCGAGGGCCGCTGCGGCGCTGCGCAGGTGTAGCGCGACGACGCGCAGCTCCGCAGCGAAGGCCTGCGAGTAGGGCACGCTGACGAGGCGGTGGCCCTCGCGTCGCACGACGCTGAAGGGAGCGAGCAGCTCGCTGGCGTTCGGGGCCTGCTCCAGCAGGCGGCAGAACTCGGCCCCCTGCGGCTGCTCGAGCGGATAGTTCTCGCTGCGCCGCGGGGGGAAGGTCGGCAGGGCATGGCAGAAGGGATCGTCGCGGGTCGGCGCCAGACGGCACCACGGACCGTGGTTGCGGGCGAAGAGCGCTCGGCTCTCATTGTCGGCTTGCGCGAGCTCGGGGACGAGCCCGGCGGCGCCGGTTTGGCGCCAGTAGAGCGTCTCGATGCCTGCGGCCGCCTGGAGCAGCGCTTGCACGAAGGCGTGCTCCCAGGCCGGGCGCTGCCCCAGGTCGGTCTGCACCAGCACCGGCCGTCCGCGATCGAGCTCGGCCCGCACCAGCTCGCGGCGTCGCGCGTTGACCAAGAGCTGGTAGTCGCGCACGAAGTGCGGGCTGAACGCGCCGGCGCGCACGTAGCGCGTCAGGCTGGCGCGTGGATCCGCGAGCGCCAGCTCCGAGGGGTCGAGCGTGCCGTTGCCGTCGCGGTCGGCGACCCAGAGCAGCGGGAGCCCCTGCTGCGCGGCGAGGCGATTGAACGCCTCGCGCCCCAACGCCGGCTCGCCGAGGCTCTGCACCACCGCCTCAGCGGCGCGAGCCGCTCCCGGGTTGAAGCTCGCGCTCAGCAGCGCCAGCAGCGCCAGCAGCGCCAGCAGCGCCAGCAGCGCCGGCCGCGTGGCCTGGTCGAGCAAGGCGGCAAGGGGCCCGCCGGGGGCCGCGCGCGCGCCGCGTCGGCGCAGCGCTTGGCAACGTCGTGCTCTGGCGACCATGGCGCGCTCCGATCGCCGCCGCTCGGGGGCGCTAAGACGCCGCGGGCGGGGCGGCATCCAGGTAGGTCTGCACGGCCTTGGCGACGCTCGTCAGGTTGGGTCGCAGCAGATTGGCGACGAATTGTTCCAGCGGCTCGCGCACGCGGCGCGCGAGGAAGCCCGGCACGCCCGGTACGTGCTCGGGATAGACGTGCAGCTCTGCGCTGAGGTGAAAGGCGCAGCTGCCCTCGCCCGTCGCCTTCAACGTCGTCGTGCCCGTGCAGGTGAAGATGTCGCGCGCCTTGGCGGACTCCAGCCGCCACTGGCACGCCAGCGTCTCGGCGTTCCAGACCGCCTCGTCGAACCAGGCCAGCATCTCGCGGCTGATCAGCGGCCGCAGCGCGGCGGGGATTTCGCCCGCGCTGCCCTGCCAGCGGCTGTAGAGGCGCGTGGTCGGCGGCGTCTCGTTGCGCTCGAGCACGCTCAACGCCTCGATGTTGGGCAGGTGGCGCACGAGCTCATGCTGCCGATCGCGCAGCGCGAGGAAGGTGGTCTGGGCCGAATGACTGATCTGCTCGGTGCCGCCGATCTGCATGGAACGCGAACTCCCTCGCCGAGGCGAAAACGGCGCCCATCATAGCGCGCTCGCGGGGCACGACAATGGGCAAAAGCCCCAAGGGTGGCCTCTCGCGGCCTCTGCGCGCTGTTGCCGGCGCTCAGTCGGCGAGGCGCTCCGCCGCGAGCCAGCGCGCCACGGCAGCATCGAAGGCCAGCGCTTGCTCCAGTGGGGCGAGATGCCCCGCGCTGGCGATCAGCGCGAGCTGGCTTCGCGCGATCCCCGCGTGCATCGCGCGGGCGAGAGCCGGCGGGGTCAGCGCGTCCTGTTCGCCGCAGACGATCAGCGTGGGCACCGTGATCGTCGCGAGGGTCGGCGTGGAGTCGGCGCGGTCGCGCAGCGCTCCGAGCGCGGCGATGATGCCCGCATCGCTCGCCCGATGCATCATCGCGCGCGTGGCTGCTGCTGGACGTCCACGTGCGCGGCTAGCCGCCGAGAGCAGCGTCTCGATCATGTTCTCGAGCAGCTCGGCCCGCCGGCCCTCGTGCACCGCTGCGATGCCTCGCTCGCGGACGGCGCGGGTCTCCACGCTATCGGCCTCGGCGCGGGTGTCGCAGAGCAGCAGCCCATCAATGCGCTGCGGGAAGCGCCGCCAGCACTCGAAGGCGATGTAGCCGCCCATCGACAGGCCGCCGAGGATCACGCGCTCGGCGCCGGCCGCATCGAGCACCGCCCGGACGTGCTCGGCGTAGCCGCCGAGATCGGTCGGCAGTGGCCCCGCGGGCTGGGCTCCGAAGCCGGGGAGGTCGAAGGTCAAGAGGCGCACGTGGCCCGCCAGCGCACGCTGCTCCGCCCATAACGTCGCGTCGAGCGGGAAGCCGTGAACCAAGGCCAGCACGGGTCCATGGTCGCCGGCGAGCTGAAAGGGCGGCTTGTTTGACATGCGTTGCGCCTCCGCGCCGCATCCTAGGCCACCGGAGCAAGAGATCAACCGCCTGGTGAGCGGAGGGCGGCGCCCCCGCTGAAGCGGGCAGGCCGGGTTTGGGTTTGGGCGGGGGGCATCCGGGATTCGGCGAGGCCTTCCGGGATTCGGGCAAGGGCTCGCTCAGGCGCCCTTCCGCGCCGCGAAAAGGCCCGCAATGGCGCAGGCCCGAACTTGCGGTTTCGGCACGAAGCGTGCTAGGTGGCCGAGCGTCAGTAAGCCATTGTACACCGCGCGAGGCTAGGGGGCCGCGGCGCGCCCAATCATGTTGGCGGCCATTCTTGTTGGGGGCCATAGGTGCCGCAGCGATGGACTCAGACCTCCGCTAGCCCTGAGCGGGCTCGGCGCCGCGAGCCAAGGCCTTTGCGCCTCAGCCTGCCATGGCTGATCTCGGCCCTCGTGTTCGGCCTAGCGGGTCCGGCACCGGCGATCGAACGCACGTCGGCGAAGCAGCCACCCGCCGCCGCGGCGCTGGTCCGGCTGCCCTTGGGGGGCGAGTCGCGAGCGCTTGGAGCAGCCGTGATCGTGACGGTCGGACCCCGCCCTGGGGGCCAACTGGTGGAGCTGCTGAAGCCAACGCTGCAGGGGGCCATGGTCGCTTACGCGGCAGTCCTCGAGCGAGGTGGCGTGGCCGAAACCGGCTCGCCGCTGGTCAGCAGCGTACGGCACGGCCCGCTCTATTCGCCCGAGGCCGTGGGTCCCCTACGCGTGCTCGTGCTCCGCGATCGCTCTCAGCCTCTGAGCGGCGCGGCGCGCCCAAATCGGGCGGCGCTGAGGACGCCGACGGTGGCCGCCATGTTGAACCTCACCGTAGAGGCCCCCTTGCCCGTCGAGCGCTTCTTGCGCCAGCATTTGCAGCTCGACGCGAGTCATCCGGCCGTGGCGGCGCGGGATACGGCGGGCATGCAGCGAGTGTTGAAAGCCTTGCAGGCACAACCCGAGCGCTACGGCGAGATCGGGGCGCTCAACACCATGGGCGACCCCTCGCTCGATCGGCGTGTGTTGGGCGTGGCGCTCTTGGCCAGCTTCAGAAACGCTCTGCTGGAGCTGGTCGACCTTGGAAAGAGCGGGCCCGAGCCGGCCGAGCTCCTTGCCCAAACGCGCGCCGGCGGTTTGAGTGCCCTCTACAGGACGGCTTTCGGCATGAGGCCGGTCAGGGAAATCAACGTCGCCGCCGCGCGATCCGCACACGCCAGCGGCTACGGTCTGGTGCCCGATCCGCGGCTGGTGAAGCCCGGGGCGGAGGGAGAGCTTCCTTTCACCATGCTGATGCGCGCCAGCGGTCCCGAGTTCATGCAGATGCTGCGCGACCGGCTCAGAACTGCCGGCCACGCGTTCGACGACGGACCGAGGTCGGAGCAGGGGATGATTCCCTTTGTCCGCAGTCTGACGCTAGAGGAGCTTTCGGCCGTGCTCAGGGGCGACGTCGCGATCGAGGACCTCTCGGCTCATTGAGTCCATTCGGTCGCCCCGGCCAGTGCCGCGCAGCGATGCTGTCGCGACGCGGGGGAGGCTGGCGGAGGGCGGCGGCGCAGAAACATGACCTTGTTCAGCGGAAGAGCCGCGCAGCGGCGGGGCTCGGCTTGTATCACACGCTAGACCGGATGGGGGGCGCGGGCGTTTCGAGCCTGGCCCGGATCTCGCCCGCACCGTCATTCAACCTCGAAGCCGACGCGCTAAGGGACCAGGCCCATCCGCTGAAATCTCACTGCCTCTCCCGCGGCCGCCACCCCGGCCGTCGCTGCGACCTTGGCGATAGTCGTAATCTCGCGCAGTTGAAGCATTGCCAAGGCGACCTCCAGTCGGCTTCCGAAGCAGCCATCGGCTAGCCTCCGGAGGAGGGTTGGAGGGTTCTCCTCGGGCGGCGCATCCAACGGTGGCTCGCCAGAAAAGACTTCAGAAACGCCGCTCCGCTCAAGCGCTTCGATGGCAAACTGCGCGGCAGCGGTGGCTTTCAGAGCGGTCTTGCGCGGTGTGTCACCGGTCGGCACTACCCATAACCACCAACATGCTATTAAGCGAACCATGCAACGACTCGAGGGCTGCGACCGGGTCAAGTGCTGCGACCGGGCCGTGCTGCGCGTCGCTACGCGACGAAGTGCCGAGGCTCGCTCTGCGGCGAGAGCTGGATCTCAAAACGGTGAAAGGGTCGTTCGACCCTTCCACCGCCGGCGGGGCCACTCGACGCGTAGTCGCGGCGCTTCGCGCTCTCGCGGCGCCTGAAGCGCCACGGGCCTGAGCGCTGTAGTCTCGTATCTGGGCGTC
Organism: Pseudomonadota bacterium; assembly: GCA_016711215.1. Lineage (NCBI taxonomy): Bacteria > Pseudomonadati > Pseudomonadota > Pseudomonadota bacterium. The sequence goes on from JADJTL010000001.1 coordinate 370,357, forward strand.
GGCTGCCGGCCCGAAGCTGAGCATCGCACCCACCGCGACCGCGCATAGCCAATGGCTCGTTCGCATCGCCCCAACCCCCCTGCTGCTGATCGGCCCTGCTGATCGGCCCTGCTGATCGGCCCTGCTGATCGGCCCTGCTGATCGGCCCTGCTGATCGGCCCTGCTGATCGGCCCACATAGCGGGCGGCAGTGCCCACAGTGGCCCACAGCCGCCGCGGGCCAAATATGGTATCCGCTGCGTCCGCTGTCCAGGACCTTTTTTGGGGACCATTTTTGGGCTCAGCCGGCGACGGCCTGCTTGGCGCTGGCGCGCAGCAGCTCGCGGTTGAGCTTGCCGATGAAGTCGAGCGGGATGCCCTTCGGGCAGACCGCCTCGCACTCGCCGTGGTTGGTGCAGGCGCCGAAGCCCTCGCGCTCCATCTGCGCCACCATCGCCTGCACGCGCGCCTCGCGCTCGGGCTGGCCCTGCGGCAGCAGCGCGAGCTGCGTGACCTTGGCGGCGACGAAGAGCATCGCCGACGCGTTGGGGCAGGCGGCGACGCAGGCCCCGCAGCCGATGCACTCGGCGGCGTCCATCGCGCGCTCGGCGACTGGCTTGCCGATCGGGATCGCGTTGCCGTCGGGCGCGCTGCCGGTGTGGACCGAGACGTAGCCGCCGGCGGCGATGATGCGGTCGAAGGCCGCGCGGTCGACGACGAGGTCCTTGACCACCGGGAAGGCCTGGGCGCGCCAGGGCTCGATCGTGATCGTGTCGCCGTCGCGGAAGCTGCGCAGATGGAGCTGGCAGGTGGTCGTACGCTGATGCGGACCGTGGGGGACGCCGTCGATGACCTGGCCGCAGGCGCCGCAGACGCCCTCACGGCAGTCGTGGTCGAAGGCCACCGGCTCCTCGCCGCGATCGATCAGCCTTTCGTTGAGCACGTCGAGCATCTCGAGAAAGGACATGTGCTCGGTCACGCCCTCGACCACGTAGGGCACGAGCTTGCCCGGGGCGCCGGCGTCGGCCTGGCGCCAGATGTTGAGCGTTACGCGCATGACAGTTGCCCTCGGTCAGCCTGGCCTCGCATTTACTTGTAGCTCCTCGTGGTCAGCGGTACGTGCTCGAAGGTCAGCGCTTCGCGGTGCTCGACCGGCGGCTCGCGGGCTCCGCGGTACTCCCAGGCGCTGACATGCGTGAAGCCCTGATCGTCGCGCAGGGCCTCGCCCTCGCCCGTCTGGTACTCCTCGCGGAAGTGCCCGCCGCAGGACTCCCGCCGCCCGAGCGCGTCGAGGCACATCAGCTCGGCGAACTCGAAGAAGTCGGCGATGCGCCCGGCGCGCTCGAGCGCCTGATTGAGCTGCTCCGGCCCGCCGGTGACCTTGACGCCCTGCTGAAACTCCTCCCGCAGGCGCGGGATCGCCTCGAGGGCGCCACGTAGGCCGGCTTCGTTGCGGGCCATGCCGCAGTGATCCCACATCAGGCGACCGAGCTGCCGATGGTAGTGGTCGGGGTTGTGCCCCCCTTGCTGCTTGGGCGCCAGCAGCGCATCGACGCGCTGGCGTACCTCCGACTCCGTCTGCGCGAAGGCGGCGTGGCTGGCATCGACGGCGGCGTAGCGGGTGCCGGCGAGGTAGTTGGCGAGCGTGTAGGGGATCACGAAATAGCCGTCAGCGAGGCCCTGCATCAGCGCGCTGGCCCCCAGCCGGTTGGCGCCGTGGTCGGAGAAGTTGGCCTCGCCGAGCACGAACAACCCGGGAATCGTGCTCATCAGGTTGTAGTCGACCCAGAGCCCACCCATCGTGTAGTGGGGCGCGGGGTAGATCTTCATCGGCGTGCGATAGGGGTCATCCGCCGTGATGCGCTCGTACATCTCGAAGAGGTTGCCGTAGCGATCGCGGATCGTCTCGCGTCCGTGGCGACCAATCGCGTCGGCGAAGTCGAGATAGACGCCGCGCCGCTCCGGCTCGGGTCCGACCCCGCGCCCGTCGTCGCAGACGCCCTTGGCGGCCCTCGAGGCGACGTCGCGCGGCACCAGGTTGCCGAAGCTCGGATAGCGCTCTTCGAGGTAGTAGTCGCGCTCGGTCTCGGGGATCTGCCCCGCTGGGCGCTTGTCGCCGGCGTTGCGCGGGACCCAGACGCGCCCGTCGTTGCGCAGCGATTCGCTCATCAGCGTCAGCTTCGACTGGTACTCGCCGCTGGCCGGCACGCAGGTCGGATGGATCTGCGTGAAGCACGGATTGGCGAAGAGGGCGCCGCGCCGGTGCGCGCGGTAGGCCGCCGTGACATTGCAGGCCTTGGCGTTGGTCGAGAGGTAGTAGACGTTGGCGTAGCCGCCCGTCGCCAGCACGACCGCGTGGCCGACGTGGCGCTCGATGGTCCCATGCACCAGATCGCGCGTGATGATGCCGCGGGCCTGGCCATCGACGAGGACGAGGTCGAGCATCTCGCGCCGCGGCAGCACCTGGACCCTGCCTTCGGCGACCTGACGGCTCATCGTCGCGTAGGCGCCGAGCAAGAGCTGCTGCCCGGTCTGACCGCGCGAGTAGAAGGTGCGCGCGACCTGCGCGCCGCCGAAGGAGCGATTGGCGAGCACGCCGCCGTATTCGCGGGCGAAGGGCACGCCGAGGGCCACGCAGTGGTCGATGATCAGCGTGCTGAGCTGGGCCAGGCGATAGACGTTGGCCTCGCGCGCGCGGAAGTCGCCGCCCTTGACCGTGTCGTAGAAGAGCCGAAAGATGCTGTCGCCGTCGTTCTGATAGTTCTTGGCGGCGTTGATACCACCCTGGGCGGCGATGCTATGGGCGCGGCGCGGGCTGTCCTGGAAGCAGAAGACCTTGACGTTGTAGCCGAGCTCGCCGAGCGAGGCGGCGGCCGACGCGCCCGCGAGGCCGCTGCCGACGACGATCACGTCGTACTTGCGGCGGTTGGCGGGGTTCACCAGCTTGAGCGCAAAGCGGTGCTGGTCCCACTTGCTCTCGATCGTGCCGCTCGGGATCTTCGCGTCCAGTTGCATACGGCCCTCCGCGCGAGCGCTCGGTGGCGCTCACGTGCCGTGTTTGAGTGCCTGCCACGGTCGCGCCGCTGGCGGACCGCCAACCTCTACAAGCGCAGCCAGCCGGCGAGCACCGCCAGCGGTATCGAAACATTACCGGCCACGATCAGCGCCGTGACGCTGCCCGCCAGCAGGCGCAGCCGTCGGCGCCAGCGCCCGTTGCTCAGCCCGAGCGTCTGGAACATGCTCCAGACGCCGTGCACCAGATGCAGGCCGAGGGCGGTCATCGCGAGCATGTAGGTCACGGCGGCCAGCGGCTCGCTGAAGCCGACGACGACGTTGCGGTAGACCTGGCCCTCGACGAAGTCGGGGTGCGCGCTACCGACCGTCAGGTGGAGCAGGTGGTAGACCACGTAGGCGAAGATCAGCGGGCCGGTCACGCGCATCGAGCGCGAGAACAGGGTCGCCGTCCTGTAGCGGCGTTGGCCGGCATAGGGCTCGCGGCGAGCGCGCCAGCTCCGCAGCGTGGTGGCCACCGCCGCCCAACCATGCACCAGCAGCGCGCAGAAGAGCGTGATGCGTGCCCCCCATAGCAGAGCGGCGTTGCTCTGGAGGAAGTGCGCGTAGGCGTCGATCGCCTGCGGCCCGCGAAAGATCTGCAGGTTGCCGAGCAGGTGACCGATCACGAAGAGGAAGAGCAGGGCCCCGCTGGCGGCCATCAGCACCTTCTGTCCGATCGAGGTGCGGGCGACGTGCGGACCGGCAGCTGACGCAATCATCCGAGAAGCCTCCCTGGGCACAGTCACGTCGCGGCGCTTGCGGCGTGCGGGGGCGGACGTTATAGCAGCGCGGCGAAGCGATCAACCTCGCGTTGCCGGCGCGGCAGGTGCCGGTACGAGTAGCGGGCCCCTTGACTCCCAGCGTTACCTCAGGCGTCACCTCCCAGGAATGGCAGCTCGTGCTGCTGACGAGCTGGAGCACGACCCTGTGGGTGATCGGCCTGGTCACGGCCGTGACGGCGCTGCTCCTCTCGTGGTGGGGCTGTCGCCGCCAGCGGCGCGCGGTGCAGCTGCTGCTGGTCGGCCTGCGCGCCGCGGCGATCGGCGCCGTCTTGCTCGTGGTCCTGCAGCCGGCGTTGCAGCTGCGCAGCGTGACCCGCGTACCGAATCACCTCGCTGTCTTGGTCGACAGCTCGCGTTCGATGGCCTTGCGCGAGCGACCGCAGACGCCGTCCCGCGGCGAGCGCGCGGCGGCGCTCTTCGCCAACTCGCGGGCTCGGCTGGAGGCCTGGCGACGGGAGCACCGCGTCGATGCCTGGAGCTTCCACAGCGAGCTGCTGCCGGCAGGCCCCCTCGATCGGCCGCAGCGGGCCGATGGACCGGCGACGCGGTTCGGCGTCGCGCTCGAGCAGCTGCGCCGCCGCTATCCCGCCGGCGGGCTTGCCGGTGTGGTCCTGGTCAGCGACGGCATCGACAATGGCGTGATCGGCCGCGGCCCGCTCAGCGCGGAGATGCGGCGTGTGGTGCGCGCGCTCGACGCGCCGATCCACACCGTCCTCGCGGGTGGGCTGCCCCTGCGCGACCTCGCGGTGGGCGCCGTTCACGCCGACGACTTCGCCTTCGTGCGCAACGTCGTCAAGGTCGACGTCGAGCTGATCGCCACCGGCCTGGCGGCGGGCCCCGTGACCCTGACGCTGGCCCGCGGCCGCCAGCGCGTCGCCAGCCAAACGGTCCGGATCACTCCGGGCGTCGAGCACTACGCGCTCAGCTTCGAGTTCGTGCCGCCCCAGGTCGGCAGGTTCGTCTACACCGTGGCGGCGCCCTTGCAGTCTGGTGAGGCACTCGAGAGCAATAACGAGCGCTCCTTCCTCCTGCAGGTGATCCGCGACCGCGTGCGCGTCTTGCAGGTCTGCGGGCGCCCCTCCTGGGATGAGCGCTTTCTGCGCCTTTGGCTCAAGCGTGATCCCAATGTTGATCTGATCTCGTTCTTCATCCTTCGCACGCCTGCCTCGCTCTCGCTGGCGCCGACGAGCGAGCTGTCGCTGATCCCCTTTCCCACCGACGAGCTCTTCGACCGTGAGCTGGGCAGCTTCGATCTCGTGATCTTGCAGGACTTCAACTTCGGCCCCTATGGCATCGGCGCCTACCTGCCGCAGCTTCGGCGCTACGTCGAGCGCGGCGGCGCGCTGGCGATGGTCGGCGGCTCCCTCAGCTTTTCCTCGGGCGGCTACGCCGGGACACCGGTCGGGGCGATCCTGCCGATGCGCCTGCTGCCGAACTCGAGCGACGAGCGGCAGCTCCTCGACGAAGGCGACTTTCGCTTGCGCCCGACGGCGCGCGGGATCGATCATCCGATCCTCCGGCTGGGGCGTGACCCGGAGCAGACGCAGGCGCTCTTGGCGCAGCTCCCGACCCTCGCGGGGGTCAATCGACTGGGGGCGGCTTGGCCGGACGCGACGGTGCTGGCGACACATCCGACGCTGCGGACCGGCGACGGGCAGCCGATGCCCGTGCTCGCCGTGCGCCCGGTGGGGCGCGGCCGTACGCTGGCGCTGGCGACCGACTCGCTCTGGCATTGGGCCTTCCTTGGACTGGAGCAGGGGGCCGAGAGCCCGGCCGCCTACGATCACTTCTGGCGCAACGCGCTGCGCTGGCTGATCAAGGACCCCACCCTGCAGCAGCTACGCGTGATCGTGCCGCGCAATCGTCTTCCCCTCGGCGCGGATGCGCGTTGGCAGGTGCGAGCCTACGCGCCCGACTACGGACCGGCGCGCCACCTCGAGCTGGAGTACGGCGTGACGCGGCTGGCGGCGACGGGACCGCCCGCTGCGGTGCTGCGCGGGAAGGCTCGCACCGATGAGCAGGGTGAGCTGCAGCTCAGCTTTCGTCCGGATCTGGCGGGCGCCTACCGGCTTTGGGTGCGCGCCGCGATTGGCGGGCGCCCGAGTCATGCGCGGGAGCTGCTGCTGGTCGAGGCCGCGAGTCTCGAGGGTCGCGAGCTGCAGGCTCGAGACGGCGTGCTGCGTGAGCTCTCCGAGAGCAGTGGGGGGCTCTTTCTGGGCGCCGCCAGCAGCTTGCCCGCCTTGCCCCTGCGGCCTTCCGATGTGCTCCACGTCAACTGGCGTCGCGATCTGGAGCTCTGGAATAGCCCGTGGACGCTGATCGTGATCGTCTTGTTGCTCGGGCTCGAATGGACGGCGCGAAGGCGCTTTGGGCACTTCTGATGAGGCAGCCGTCGTGATGAGTAGCCCTCAGGCGAGGTGGCGCCGACCGTGGCGCGGTGGCGTTGGGGTCGGCGCCCTGCTCGTGCTGGGCTGCGCCAGCGCTGCGCAGGCGATCGGCCCAAAGAGCAGTCTCCGACTGGCGGAGCTGCGGCTCGACGGCGAGCAAGGGGTGACGCACGTCAGCGCGCTCGAGCGCCTGGCTTGGGAGGTCAAGCAACGGACGAGCGTGGAGGTGGCGCCGCAGGCGACCGTGCTGCAGGCCAGCGACGCGGCGCTCTTTGCGCACCCGCTGGTCTACCTGACGGGGGAGCGCGCGTTCGCGCCGCCGGACGAGGCCGTGCTGAAGCGCTGGCGGCGTTTCGTCACCTTTGGCGGCCTGCTCTGGATCGACGGGGCCGAGGCGCGTGCCGGTCAGGGCTTCGACCGCAGCGTGCGACAGCTCCTCGGGGCGCTGTTGCCGGAGAGCGCGCTGGTGCGGCTCTCACGGGAGCACGCGATCTACAAATCGTTCTACTTGCTCGATCGCGCGGTCGGGCGGCTGGCGTTGGTGCCGGACCTCGAGGGTGTCGAGCGCGACGGGCGCCTGCTCGTGGTCTATAGCCAGAACGACCTGGGCGGGGCCTGGTCGCGCGATGCCTTTGGCCAGTGGGAACGCAACGTCTACCCGGGCGGCGAGCGCCAGCGCGAGCTGGCGATCCGCTGGGGCATCAACATCGTGATCTACGCGCTCTGTCTCGACTACAAGGCGGATCAGGTCCACATCCCCTTCGTGCTCAAGCGGCGGCGCTGGCGGCCCTCAGCGTCAGACGCGGCGGGGTCAGAGCCGCTGCCCTCCGCCTTGCCGCTCCCCCTCAGCCCCGCTCCAGCGCCTGGATCTTCGCCAGGCGGCGGGCGTGGCGCGGCTCGGCGCTGAAGCGCGCGCCGACGAAGGCGAGCACGAGCTCGCGGGCAGCCTGGTCGCCGATCACCCGCGAGCCCAGCACGAGGACATTCATGTCGTCATGCTCGACGCCCTGACGCGCCGAGTAGATGTCGTGACAGAGTCCGGCCCGCACGCCGTCAACCTTGTTGGCGGCGACGGATCCACCGACGCCGCTGCCGCAGAGCATGATGCCGCGATCGGCCGCGCCGTCGCGTACCGCGAGGGCGACGCGCTCGGCGTAGTCTGGGAAGTCGACGGGCTCGAGGCCGCAGGTGCCGACGTCGAGCACCTCGCAGGCGTGCGCGCGCAGGAACACCTGCAGGGTCTGCTTCAGCTCATAGCCCGCGTGGTCGCTGCCGATGACGATGCGCACAAAGCCTCCCCCCGCGCGGCGACCGCGCGCTGCTGTAGCCGCGGTGGCGCTCAGCCGGCGATGCTCTCACCGCCGTCAACGCGCAGGGTGTTTCCGGTGATCCAGGCGGCCTCGGGCCGCGTGAGCAGCACGATCGCGCCGGCCACGTCCTCGGGCCGCGTCAGCCGCTGGTAGGGGTTGCGCCCAGCGGCGTTGCGAATCATTTGCTCATGGCCGGGAATCTTGCGCAGCGCCGGCGTGTCGGTGACGCCGGCCATCAACGCATTGGCCGTGATGCCGTAGGGGGCCAACTCGACGGCGAGCTGGCGGCAGTGGCTCTCGAGCGCGCATTTCGCGGCGCTGACCGCGCCGTAGGACTTCCAGATCTGAATCGAACCCGCGCTGGTCATCGCGAAGACGCGCCCACCGCCGCGCATCAGCTCGCGCCCCACGAGCTCCTGAGCCCAGTAGACGAGGCTGTTCGCCATCACGTCGAGCGTCATCTCGAGCGCCGGCTGGTCGATGCGCTCCTTGGCGTCGGGCGCGACCAGCGGCCTCAGGGCGCCGAAGGCCAGGCTATGCACCAGGACGCGCACCTGGGCGCCAGCCCCGAGCTGGTCGGCGATGCTGTTTAGCACCTGCGCGCGCTTGTTGGGCGCGGCCGCGTTGACGTTGAAGAAGACGACCTGACGCCCGAGACCGCGAAGGCGGTCGAGCAGCGCGTCGATTTCGGGCATCGCCGAGCGGCGATCGAGATGCACACCGAAGATATTGAAGCCGTCGTTGGCCAGGGCCAGGGCGGTCGCCGCCCCGAAGCCGCTGGAGGCGCCGAGGATCAGCGCCCAATCCGAGTGTTCAGTCGTGGTCATCGTGTCCATCGTGGTCTTAATGCCGGGCGTAGCGCATCGGATACGGAACGCCGCGCTCCCGGACGTTCGAGGGGCAGTCCACCGCCCCGTGGGCGTTCTTCAGCGCGCGCTCATAGCATGCCGCCGGGATCGCGGTCTACGGTTCGCGACGGGCCGCGGCGCGCAGCTCCGCACCGTGGCGCTCGACCGCCCGGCGCACCTCGGCGGGCCGAGCGCCATGGATCAAGTAGGCGTCAGGGTGGCGCTCGCCGAGCATCAGCGCGACCAGCGCCCGCTCGTTGCGCTTGCCATCACGCCAGCGCTCGACCAGGACGTTGGGCCCCATCCCGCAGCGCCCGAAGCAGTAATCGTCGGTGACCTCGACCACGTCTCCGAGCTCGCGGGCAGCGATCTCGCTCTCGGCGGCCGCGCGCAGCGGCGGGCTCAGGTGGCCGCAACCGGGCCCGCGGCACACGCGTATTACGAAACGATCCTTGATGCTCATCGGTTCAACGTCGCCGCCCATGGCGGGGCGCCGGCACGTCCCCGCTCTTCAAAGCCCAGGCTGATCGCGAGGCGTGCGCGATCCGCAAGCCGCTTGGTGGCTGTTAGGATAGGCGACGGGATCATTTGGCGCTAGCCGCCCAAGCCTTAGGGTCGCAGTCGCCCGGTCGTCGTCGGCCGGCCAGTGAGCAGGACGATGCTTCTCATCCGGCAAGAGCGCTCAGCCGCGCGACCCTCCTGGACCGAGCGGTGGGCGCGTGGCGCGCGCGGCCGCTACGGCTGGCTCGCCGCGGATGCCCCGCTGCGCGACGTGCTCGACCTCGCCGCTTGCGGCGTCTTCATCGCCGTCGTGCTGGCCCTCTGGGCCGGCTCGGCCAGCCGGGCGCCGCTACAGGTCGGGGTCGACCTCGCGCTGGTCACCGGCCAGCAGCGCTTCGGCATCTTTCGCGGCAGTCGGCGCCTCGGTGGGGTCGAAGCGCGGGTGCGACGCACCGAGCGCGGATGGCGCCTGAGGCAGCGCTTCAGCGGGGTCGCCGCCGCTTCAGCGGCTCCGGTCGCCCTCGGCGAGCTGACGCTCGACCTCCGGCGCGATCTCTCGCTGGCGCGGATCGAGGTCGCCGTCGACGTCTACCGCCTGGCGCGGCTCGCCGGCACCGCCTTCGGTCAGGCGCTCCCGGCGCTGCCCGTCGGGCTCGAGCGCGTGACGGTCCGCGGGGACTGCGACGGCGCGAGCGGCTACTGCGCGCTGGAGGGGCGTGTGCTCGGCCGCCGCTTCGACCAGGCCGTGCGCGTCGGGCGCGGCCCGGTGCTCCCGAGCGCGATCTATCCGCTGCTGGTGCGCGGCGTGCTTGGCCGCCAGGTCGAGCTCGGCGTCTTCGACCCGCTGACCCTCGACCGACGCGTGATCACCTATCGGCTGCTGGGTCGGCAGACCATCGCGCTCGGCGGCCGCAAGGTCGAGGCGATGCGCGTGCAGCAGGAGCGCGCCGGATTACGCCAGGCGCTCTGGCTCGACGCCCGCGGCCGCGTGCTGCGGGAGCAGTGGCACGCTGGGGTATACCTGCAACAGGAAGGGGAGAGCCCTTGAGCATCGAAGACGCAAGCGGTCGCGACCTCGCCCCGGCGGCAACCACGCCCGCCGCGACGGCGAAGCCCGTCCTCGAGCTTCGCGGGCTGCGGCGCAGCTTCGGCGCCTTCGAGGCGGTGCGGGGCGTTGATCTGAGCGTGGCGCGGGGGCAGGTCTTTGGCCTGCTCGGCCCCAATGGCGCCGGCAAGACCACGACGCTGCGGATGGTCACCGGGCTGCTGCGGCCCAGCGGGGGCACGATCCACGTCGGTGGCCTCGACGCCTGGCGGCAGCCGCTCGCCGCGAAGCAGCAGATCGGCTTCATCGGCGACAGACCCTTCCTCTACGAGAAGCTGACGGGCAGCGAGTTCCTGCGCTTCGTCGGGGGGCTGTGGGGGATGGCGCCGGCGGACCTGGAGCAGCAGGCGCAGCGCTGGCTCGAGCGCTTCGAGCTCGCGAGCTGGGCGGGCGAGCCCGTCGAGGCCTACTCGCACGGCATGCGGCAGCGGCTCCTGCTCTGCTCCGCGTTGCTGCACCGTCCGACGCTGCTGATCCTCGACGAGCCCATGGTCGGGCTCGACCCCCGCGGTGCCGCGCGGCTGAAGCAGGTTTTGCGCGAGCTCGCTGAGCAGCACGCGCTGGCGGTGGTGCTCTCGACGCACACGCTGGAGGTCGTCGAGCAGGTTTGCGACGCGCTCGCGATCATCGATCGCGGCCGCGTGATCGCCGCCGGATCGCTGGCGGAGCTCCGCAGCCTGCACGCCGCGGGGGGCGATCGGCTGGAGCAGATATTCCTCCGGTTGACCGAACCCGCGCGCGCGCCGCAGGCCGACCGCGCGGCGGAAGGCTAGGGCGTTGCCAGCGCTGCCCCGCGAGGTCCCCGAGCGCCTAATCTGGCTCGGAACCCTGCTCTGGCCCAAGCTGCGCCCGCAGCAGCTGACGCGGGGTCAGCTCGGCGTGCGTTGGGTCTTTGTGGCGGTCGGGCTGCTGCTCGCGCTGGGAATCTACGCCGCGGCCGTCTGGTTCCTGCGCCTCTGCTATGGGATCGAGGTCATCGGGCCGCTGCTCTGCCGGCGCCTGCTCGACGTCGTGCTGCTGGTCCTGCTCAGCGTGCTCTTGCTGAGCAACGTCGTTACGGCGCTGGGTAGCTACTTCCTCGCGCCTGACCTCGAGCTGCTGGTGCCGGCGCCGATCCCGCCGCGGGTCCTCTTCAGCGCCCGGCTCGTCGAGCAGGCGGCGCAGTCGACCTGGATGGTCGTCGCCTTCGCGGTGCCGGTGCTCCTGGCCTTCGTCCGCGTGGCCGGTACGCCGCGCTCCTATCTCGCGCTGGCGGCGGTGGTGCCGCCGCTCCTCGCGTTGCCCGCGCTGGTCGGCTTGATCGTCACCCTCTTGCTCGTGCGACTCTTCCCGGCCGCCCGCGTGCGCGGTCTGGTCGTCGGCCTGGCCTTCGTCGCCTTCGTCGTGCTCTACATCGTGCTCCGCCTGTTGCAGCCCGAGCGACTGCTCAACCCGGATGGCTTCGCCTCGCTGGTCAGCTTTCTCACGTCCTTCTCCGCCCCCTCCGGGGGGTGGCTGCCCTCGCGCTGGGCGGCGGTCGTGATCGGCAGCACCTTTCGCGACGACGCAGGGAGCAGCGGGGGGGGCGCGCTGCTGATCGCGGCGCTCTGGTCGGGGGCCGCCAGCCTGCACGCGATCAGCTCGCTCTTGCATCGCCGCCTCTACGCCGCGGCCTTCTCGCGCAGTCAGGAGGGTCGCGCCGTGGCGCCCCTCTCGCGCTGGTGGGGGCGTTGGCGTCGACGGCCACTGCCGGCGGACGGTCCGATCCGCCCACCCGGACGACATGGCGTGGCGGCGGACTGGGCGCGTTTTTCCGCGGCCCTCGCCCCACGAGGGGCCGTGCGCGAGCTGATGGTCAAGGACCTCAAGCTCTTCGTGCGCGACCCCTCGCAGTGGTCGCAGCTCGTGCTGCTGGCAGCGCTGGTCTTCGTCTACCTCTACAACTTTCGTCACTTTCGTCAGATCGGCGCGAGCGGGCTGGTGAGTCCCTTGACGCTCTATCTCTTCGGGCTCGGTCTCTCCGGCTTCGTCACCACCGCGGTCGGCGTGCGCTTCGCCTTCCCGGTGATCTCGGCTGAAGGGCGCATGCTCTGGTTGCTCTTCGCCGCGCCGCTGCACCGCGCGCAGCTCCTGCGGGCCAAGCTCGCCTCGACTTTGCCGGCGATGCTCTTCGTCGCCGAGCTGATGGCGATCGTCTCGGCGCAGATGCTGGGCGCCGGCGCCGCGCTGACCGCCCTAGGCGCGCTGGTCGCGGCGCTGACGGCGACCGCCGCAGCCGGGATTTCGCTCGGGGTCGGCGCGCTCTTGCCCGATTACCGCGCCGAGAGCGCGGCCAAGGTCGCTGCCTCCTTCGGCGCGCTGGTGTGCATGACCTTGGCGATGCTCGTGGCCTTCGCCCTCGTCGGCTGGGCCGCCTATCCGGCGGCGGTGTTGGCGGGTCAACGGGTCGCGCGCGTTGGCTGGCTGGTGGTCTGCGCGCTCGGCGCGCTGCTCACCACCGGGGTCGCCGTCGGGCTCTCGCTTTGGCTAGGCGGACGCGCCCTCGACCGGCAGGCGCCCTGAGCGTTTGCGCCCGTAGCCTTCGTGGCCAGGCGTTTGCGGCCAGGGGTTGGCGGCCAAGGAATTGCGGCATGCGTCGACGCGCCGGGCGGCGCCTGTTACGCTCGGCACTTAGCTCGCATGATGCCTGTTGCCCCCAGCGCCCGAGTGCTGCGCCTGCCACGCCAGGGCGCCTTGCTCGTGGGCACCGACCTGCACGGGAATCTGGGGGACTTCCGGCGCCTACAAGCGCTCTTCGAGGTGGCCCAGCGGCGCAGCGCCGGCGCGGCGCAGCTGCTCTTCACCGGCGACCTGATCCACGGGCCGAACTTCAGCCGGCGCGACTGGCCGGAGTTCATGGGTTCGTACTACGAGGACCAGTCCGCGCAGCTCCTCGACGCCCTGATCGCGCTGCAGCGGCGCTATCCGGGACAGGTCCACTCGCTGCTCGGCAATCACGAGCACTCGCACATCGGCGGGCCGCATACGCCGAAGTTTTGGAGCGACGAGACCAAGCACTTCGAGGATACCGTCGGTCCGCTGCGGGCCGCGCGCTATCGTGCGCTCCTCGAGGGCTTTCCGCTGGTCGCCGTCACGCGCTGTGGCGTGGCTCTGACCCACGCCGCGCCGAACGTGGTGATCGACGGCGCGGCAACGCTCGAGGCGCTGAGCTACGCCGGTCATGAGCAGATGCGTTTCGACGAGGTCGACGCGATGCCGGCGCTCGGGCGGCTGCTCTGGGCGCGCCGCTGTCCGCGGCCCGTTGGACAGGCCTTCCTGCGCGCGCTTAGCGATCCCGATGGACCGCCCTTGCGGCTCGTGGTCTTCGGTCATGAGGTCGTCAATCGCGGTTTTCACCCCGTCAGCGACGAGCAGCTCGTGCTCTCGACGAGCTTCGGTCTTCAGGACGCGAGCAAGCACTACCTCGAGCTGGATCTCGCGGGGAGCTACCGCACGACGGCAGACCTGCGGCTCGGTCATGAGCTGCTCCCGCTTTACGGCGCCACCCACTCAGGGTAGGTAGTTGCCGTGCTAGCGGCCGACGCCTGGACCGAGCCGCGGCGCCAAGGCGGGACATGACTCACTCCAGCTCTTCGCGCGTGGCTCTGCGCTGCGCCCTCTTCGTAGGCCTTCTTTTCGCTGGTGCGGGCTGCCGTCGCGAGGCCTCCAAGCCCGCTCCGGCGGTCGCCCCTGCGGCCACCGCGCCGCCGGCGGTCAACGACCGGACCTGGCCGACCTGGCCTTCGATCCGCGTCTGCCGATCGACCCGGCGCGCCAGCCGCACGCGGCCGGCCCCGCGCCGCTCGAGGTCGCCGCGCGCTACATCCTCGTCACCCACGCCGGTGCCGAACGCGCCGTCTCGCAGCGCAGCCCAGCCGCAGCCGCCAAGCGCGCGGCCGTGCTGGCCCAGCTCGCGCGCCAGCGCGGATCCGACTTTGCGGCCTTGGCCCGCCGCTTCTCCGAGTCGCCGGTCGCCGTGCGCGACGCCGTGGAGGTCTTTCGCGAGGGCAATGCGGAGCTGGGCTTCGCCGCGCGGGCGTTGGCGCTCGGCGAGGGCCAGGTCAGCGACCCGGTGCAGACCAAGTACGGCTACTACGTGATCGAGCGCGTGCCGCTGGAGGAGTACTCGACGGCCCACGTGCTCGTGATGTACGCCGGCGTCAAGCTGGCGCCGCCGGGGCTCTCGCGCACGCGCGCAGAGGCGCTGACGCTAGCTCAGAAGGTCGCGCAGCTCGCCGCCGCGCCCGACGCGAACTTTGCGCTGCTGGCCAGTCGCTACTCGGACAGCCCGTCGAAGGTGCGCGGCGGGGTGATCGCGCCGCTGCGCCCGGGCCGGCTGCTCGAGGGCTTCGAACCCTATCTCGCCGCCGTGCGCGCGCTCGCCGATGGCCAGGTCTCGGAGGTCGTCGAGACCCCCTACGGCCTCCACGTGATCAAGCGACTGCCGCTGCGCAAGGTGCTCGTGCGCCACATCCTGCTCGGGTGCAAGGAATGCGATGCGCAGCCGCGGACCCCGCGCGGGAAACGGGAGGCCTACGCCCTGGCGCTCAAGCTTCTGCGCCAGCTCCGCGAGCCCGGCGCGGATTTCGCGGCACTGGCCCGCGAGTATTCCGACGACCCCTCGGCCGAGCGCGGCGGCGAGCTGCAGCCCTTCGCTCGGGGCGAGATGGAGCCGCGCTTCGAGCAATATGCCTTCGCTCTGCGGGTGGGGCAGCGCGTCGACCTGGTTGAGACGCGCTTCGGCTATCACCTGATCCAGCGTCTCCGCTGACCGCCCGAGGGGGCGCGGCTCAATGTCCGCCGCGCGCCGCGGGCGCAGGCGCGCAGCCCGTGCCGGCCGCCGGCGCCGCCTCGCGCACGAGCAGCCAGAGCAGCGCAGAGACCGCCAGCGCGGCGCCGCTGATGAAGAAGATGATGTTCTTATTCGGCGCCGCCTGGATCACCTTGCCGAGCGCCAGGCTGACGAAGAGCTGCGGTAGCACGACCGACAGGTTGAAGATGCCCATGAAGAGCCCCATCCGCGTCCGCGCCACCTTGTCGCTGAGGATGGCGAAGGGCAGGCTGACGATGGCGCCCCAGCCGATGCCGACGATGGCCATCAGCGCGTAGAGCACGAGCGGACGGTCGGCCAGCGTGGCGATCGCGAAGTAGCCCATCGCCATGATCGCCAGCGCGCCGATGTGCGTGCGGACGCGGCCGAGGCGTCGCGCGATCGGCCCGAACACCGGTCCGGGCAGCAGGAAGCCGACAGCATTCAGCACCAAGAAGGCGATCGCGATGATCTGACCCGACTGCGTTGCGCTATCGGCCGCGCTCGTCCCTACGGCGATCAGCCGCTGCTGAATGAAGGCGATGATGTAGACGAACATCGTCTGCACGCCGATCCAGGAGAAGGCGTGCGCCAAGAAGACGGGCCAGATCTGAGCCAGACCGCTGTTCGAGGGGCCGGCGCTCTGCTCGTGCGCGGCCTCCAGGCTGCGCGGCTCGGCTACGAAGCAGGTCGGGAGGATCGAGAAGAGGAGCACCAGCACCATCCCGACGCTGATCAACACCTCGTTGCCGAAGGTGGCGCCGATAGCGTAGGCGGCCACGCCCCAGAAGCCGGAGATGGTCTGCATCCAGGTGAAGCCCTTGGTGCGGGCCTCGCCCTCGGGCGTGACATCGGCGATCAGCGAGCGTGTCGGATTGAAGCTGACGTTGATCGCCAGGTCCAGCGTCAGCGCGACCATCGTCGCCACGATCAGCAGGCTGTGCGCGCCGAGGAGCCCGTTCATTGCCGCGTGAATGCCGCCGATGCGAGGCAGCAAGAAGAGCATCAGCGCCGCCAGCGTTCCGCCGATGAAGATGAAGGGCCGCCGCCGACCGCCCCAGAACCAGACCTTGTCGCTGACGAGGCCGACGATCAGCTGGCCAAAAATGCCGGCGAGCGGTCCCGCGGCCCAGACGAGGCCAACCTCGTGGATGTCGAGGTTGAACTTGGTGCTCAGCAGCCAGCTCAGGGCCGAGATCTGCACCGAGAGGGCGAAGCCCATGGCCGTCGCCGGCAGGCTGACGAGCGCGTAGAAGCCGTTGGTGAGTCTCTTCTGGAACTCGAGCATCGGGGGTCCTGTTCTCCAGAGGGTCAAGTCGCTGCGGTGGCGGGGCGCCCACAGGGCTGCGCAGGCGCCGCTGCGGGCGGGCGGTCCGTGCTAGCTGGCCGCGGGAACGTGCTTGGGCTTGGGCTTGTTCAGGGGATCCTCGGCGCGGCAGTAGACGTCGCTCAGTCGCTTCAGTCGGGCGGCGAGCTCGGGCGTCAGCGCGTCGGTGGCGCAGCGCCACTCCCAGTTGCCGCCCATCGTGCCAGGCACGTTGAAGCGGGCCTCCGTGCCGAGGCCGAGCAGGTCCTGCAGCGGCGCCATCGCCACCAGCGCGGGTGAGGCCCAGACCGCGCGCACGAAGTCCCAGGCAAGGTTCTCGCCGCTCGAGCCGAGGTATTCCTCGGCGTAGGCGCGATCGCGAGGACCGGCAGAGGCCTGCCATCCCAGCACCGTATCGTTGTCATGCGTGCCGGTGTAGGCGACGCAGTTCGTCTCGTAGGTGTGCGGTCGATACTCATTCTCGCCCTCGAAGGCGAAGGCGAACTGCAGGATCTTCATCCCTGGGAACCCGAACTGCTCGCGCAGCGCGACCACGTCGGGCGTGATCAGCCCGAGGTCCTCGGCGATGATCGGCAGCGAGCCCAGCGCCTTGCGCAGCGCCGGGAAGAGCGCCGCGCCGAGACCCGGCTCCCAGCGCCCATGCTCGGCCGTCGCGTCGCCGTAGGGCACCGCCCAGTAGGCTGCAAAGCCGCGAAAGTGGTCAATGCGAAAAAGGTCGTAGCAGGAGAGCTTGGCCCGCACGACGTCGATCCACCAGGCGTAGCCCGTTTCGTGGTGCTTGGCCCAGTCGTAGAGCGGATTGCCCCAGAGCTGCCCCGTGGCGCTGAAGTAGTCCGGGGGCACGCCCGCGACCGCCGTGGGCAGGCCCTGGGCGTCGAGGCGGAACAGCTCGCGCTTGGCCCAGACGTCGGCGCTGTCATAGGCGACATAGATCGGCAGGTCGCCGATGATGCGAACGCCTTGGCCGTTCGCATAGGCCTTGAGCTCCTCCCATTGGCTGAAGAAGAGGTACTGCGCGAACTGGTGCAGGGCGATGCGCTCGGCGAGCGCGACGCGGGCCTGCGCGAGTGCTGCCGGCTCGCGCAGCCGCAGGGGCGCCTCCCAGCAGTCCCAGGACCCCTCGTTGACGGAGCCCTTGATCGCCATGAAGAGCGCATAATCGTCGAGCCAGGCTGCCTGCTCGCTGCAAAAGCGCGCCAGCTCCTCGCGCATGGCCGGCGTCGAGCGCTGGCGAAAGCGCCCGAAGGCGCGTTCGATCCGGCTCCAGACGAAGGCGATGACGCGCTCGAACTCGACGCGTGCGTCGTCGAAGGGGTGCTCGGGTCGCAGCTCCTCCGCGCTGAGCCAACCGGGACGCTGGAGCCGCTCGAGGTCGATCAGCAGCGGATTGCCGGCAAAGGCCGAGAAGCACTGGTAGGGCGAGTTACCGAACCCTGTTGGTCCGAGCGGGCAAACCTGCCAGAGCTGCTGCCCGGCGGCGGCCAGCCAGTCGACAAAGCGGTGGGCGGCGTCGCCCAAGGTCCCGATCCCCTGCGTCCCGGCCAGCGCCGTCGGATGCAACACCACCCCGCTACAGCGTTCCAGATACACCGTTCACCTCATCAGCAGTGACCACCGGGGCGGCCGAAGGTAACCAAGGGCCCAGATTGTGTAGCCGCCCGAAGTGGCCTTAGGCAAGCTCTTTCCAGCGGATTTCAGCGAGTCGACGCGCCAGCGCGAGGCCTTCACCCAAGCGCGCGCGCTCCCGGCTCCGGCGCGGCCGGAGTGCAGGGTCAGAGCGCCCATCGATCCGGCCGCTCCGCCAAGGCGAGGGCAAGGCGCCACTTAGGGCGCCCCGACAGGTCAGCACCACCTTGACGTGGGTGCCTAGGTAGCATATTGGAGTACCCGCGAAGGCGCTTTACGGCGACCCCCATTCGGGCGCCCAGGCTGTGCCCCGGCGGCCGGTCGGCCATTGAGCAACTCGAAGTATGGAGCAACGCGAAGGGTTCGCCAGATGAACGAGATAAATGCGGTGAACGGGCCACGCGTGGTCCGGAAGCGGTCCAGTGAGCCCGGCAGTAGTGCGGTGAGGAGTGGTCCAGTGCAGTGTGAGGCGCGATGCACGCGAGGTGGGCACCGACCGGGTCGGTCGCGCGCGCAGATCGTTGCGGCGGCCATCCTATGCGCCGGCTCGCTCTCGCCGGTCGTGACGCGGGCGGACCGGGCGCGTCCTTCCGATGCGGCCTCTGCGCCCTTGCCGGTGGGGCTTTGCCTACCCGTGGATTTACTGGCCTACGCGGCGCGTGTCTTCGGCGCGGGCGGGTCGACGCTGACCCGTGAGGTCTGGACGCAACAGCGAGCGCAAGCCAACCGGCTCACGGAGGCGGCCAACGACGTCTGGAGCCTTGGGGCGGCCTACGTTCAGGCGGTCATGCACTGGTACGGTCCAAGCTGGTCCGGGATGCCCGCCGGGCACCTGCAGCTCAAAGTGCCGCGGCAGGCGTCGTCGCGCGCAGTGGCGGAAGGTGCCGGCCGCCGGCGCGCCCCTTCGAGCGACCTGATGCTGCAGTTCTCGGGTGGGTCAGGGCCGAGCGAGGGTGGATTCCTCAGCGTCACGGAAGCAGGCGCCGAGCGGACGACGCTCGTGCTGCCCGCGCAGTCGAACCGCGCCCCCGCTTCGCCGCCTGCGGGGAGCGGCGACGAGGTGGCCGCCCACGCGACGCGGCAGCTATGGCTGCCCGAGGCCGCCGACCCGATCGGCATCAGCGTTGGTGCGCGCGCCGCTTCGTCTGACTGGCCCTCTCCCGCGGGCGATGGCGCTCCCCAGGCCTACCCAAGCCCCGCTGGGCCGCTGCAGGTGGCCTATGGGCTGTTGGAGCTGATGGATGGGCAGCTTCGCGCCGCCCGCGCTGGCTGCGAGCTGGCGGGACCTCTCTCCGGTGTCGGTCACCTCGTGCCATGGCTCGACGCCCTGCTCGATCAGCTTTCAAGCGCTCGCCGCCACTGGGCGGCGGTCGCGGGCGCGAGCGATCGCCTGCAGGCCAGCTTTGCTGTCAGAGATGGAGGACCGCGCAAGGGGCGCCTGGTGGAGCGCCTGGCGCTCGTCGCCGGGGCCGATCCCCGCGCCGCGAGGCTCGAGCTCGGGCAGAGCCCTGTGGCGGGCGGTGCAGGTGGGGCGTTCCGGGCCGTTCTTCAGGGTGAGAAAGCGGTCCTGGCGCTCAGTACCACCGCGCTTCCGGACGGGAGAATCGCGATAGGGGTCGAGGGCACCGGCGGTGGGAAAGCGCGGGGGCCTGAGGTCATCGTCGCCCCGCTGCCGCCAGGGGCTGCTGCCTCAGCGATGGTCGTCCGTGGCGTGGACTTTGCCGCGCGGGCGCTCACGGGCGGCGGTCGCGGGGGAGTGGTGCAGCGGCCGACGGCGGCGCCGTGCCCCAGCCGTCGCGCTGCTGGTGGTGTTGGGGGGGCCCTGGGAATCTAGCCGCCGCGCTGGCCGCTCAGTGCAGCTTTCTGGCGATTGAAGCAAGGGCGGTCGGCGCTTCGTTGGCCTTCCAGACGGCGTAGTGGAGTCCGTGGGCCGCAAGGATCGCACCCTGCTGCCCGGCGCTGTCCGGCGACCAGTCTTCCCAGCCCAGCTTGACGAAGATGCTGCCGCCCTGCGGGCCGTCAATGCGGGCCGCATAGAGGCCCTTCTTGCTGGACAGCACCTCGACCGTGCTCTCGGGGCCGATGCCCGCTTCCTTGCGAAGCTTGAAGAGCTGGGTGAGCTCGTCGCGCATCTTCTTGCCGCGATGGGGGCCGTCGCCATGCGACTGCCAATCGAAGTAATGGGGCGCATAGACCTCGGCGCCGAGGGCTGGATGCAGCAGGGTGTAGGCGTAGCCTGCCGCCACCCAGACGCCAGCCATCGGCCAGTGCTGCTGACCATGGGCAGTAGCGTGGGTTTCGTTGTGGCGGTTGGTGCTGGGGCCCGTGTCGTGGTTTTCGACGACGAGCACGGCCAGCTCGGGCGCGATTCCGTTCAGCCCCGCCGGCCGTTGGTGGCGGTCGACCAGCCGCCGGAGGTCGCTCGTCTTCGTGTCGACGGCGGTCTCCCCATTCGGACCGACGGAGTGCCCCTTCATGGCTTCGCGCAGCGCCGCCATGGTTGTTACGTCATAAACGGCGGTGTTGCCCTTAATCGCGCGAGCTTGGAGCTCACTGCGGTGTGCCCCAAGATCGTTGGGATCGTAATCGAACCAATGCTCAGCGATGCGGACGGGCGCGTCCACGCCGGCTAGTTCTTCGCGCGCGTGCTCCGGAGCAATGCCAACAGCAAAGTCAGTGCGATACCCTACGATGCCAAACCCCTCGAGCGATCCGCCTAAACGTCTCCGCACACGGCCACGGACCGTCGGATTGCTGTGGTCCAGCTCGGCCGGCCCGGGGAAGATGCGCTTCAGGCCCGGGGCCTTGGAGGCGCTGCCCGTGCCGCCGCGGTCGGCGTAGATGCATTCTGGCGTCAAACCGAAGGGCAGATGGTGCTTCCGGGCATAGGTATAGGGACCAAGTTCAAGCGGATAGCGCTTCGCGACGGCTTGATCCGAGACGACATCCCCGACAACCCCAATACCATTTTGGCCGGCCACATGTATGAGTCCGGCAAGCTCCTCCTGATTGCCGTAGCGGGAGTCGAAGGAAAACGCGAAGGGAAGGTAGCCCCGGCTCTTTGGCAACGAAGCCATGGCGGGCGGCGCCTGAAGCAAGTCCACATATGGCAGGGAAGTGTGAGTGATGTCGTCGGCAACCCGGGCATAAAGCCCCTCACCAGGTGCCGGAGTTACGGTGTCCTCGGCCGCGCCACCAGAGTTCCAGTCGAAGATGCGGAGGAGGACACCGACTTCGGCAGGTTTCCCATGCTCGTCCTTGCGTGCTGCCAACGGCGCCTTGAGACGCCATTTCCGGGCGCGCTTCATTGTCCCGTCGAGTCTGGCGTGGGCACGATCGAGCGCGGATTGAAGTGCCTGCAGTCGCGCCGGGGCCCACGGCTCAGAGTAGTCGACGTGCGAGGAGCGGTCGGCTCGTCGCGTCGCCGACGCGTGCGGATTTCGGTGGCAGTCGACACCATGGTCGCCACCAGCAGTGACCCTGCCAGACGTCCGCGTGCTGGTGACGTCCGCCCGGGCGCTGGAGGGGTTGGCCAGGAGCAAGGCCAGCGCGCCGGGTAGCGCTACCCTCCAGGCCGGGACGAAGCCCTGCGGAGCGCCGGCTCTAGGTCCGTTTGGTGTACGGCGGGGTGTGTGACTGCGGGCGAAGCGGGGGAAGAGTGTGGTGGCGGCTGGGCGCCCTGCGGCAGGAGAATCGAGGAGCGATCGACAACGCTGCTGCACGTCAACGCCTCATTGCCTGGTCGATTGGGGGCGCCTCGCCACGCAATCGAGCTAGTTCAAGTTCGGGGCCAGAACCGCCATCCGCTTGAAGTCTGCCGCAATCCAGCTTATCTCAATGATTCAGGTCCCATTCCGTCCGCCTATCGATCCCTACCAGCGCGGTCCATGTCGTGATCCATCGCACACGACCCTGGCCGATTTTCAAAGGTCCCTTCGAAATTCAGCGTTTCTCTAGACGGGAGTCGGGGCATCTTGCCGCATCGCCATCGCCAGTTGACACAGAAGCGTAGCAGCAAGGCCTCGTAGGCGACAAATATGTCGCTCGGGCCCGGCGGCCGCGTAGTCCTGCGGAGGCCGCCACGCCCTTATCCGAGACGGGCGTGCTTGAGAGTGATGCATTGAATATCAATGACTTATCGTCCGCATGATCAGTCCGTCGCCACCCCACCGCAACTGCCTTCCACCGTCCGCTCCCCGTCCGCTCCGGTCCGCTCCCCGTCCGCTTCCGCTGGCCCCGCCGCCCCTCGTCCGCGTCGGACCTTCATCGGCGCAACCTATGCTACATCTACGACAATGTGGTCTATGTGTTCGTTATCATTGAGAAACAGGAGGTCCTTGGTACCATGGCTTGCCGAAGCCTGTCAATACCGTCTGGTATCCAGTTTTCGGAAAAGCGACGCGCAAACGCCCCAGCGAGCCACAGAGAGGTGGCCTCGGCCTGGGATGGCAACAGCTGCGTAGGTTTCGCGGGGGCGGGCGGCTAGAGGAGGCGCCAAGCGGCGCTGCTCAGCGGCGGTAGGTCGAGCGCCCAGCCCGCAGGCGTGCGCCTGGGCGGGTGAGCGGATCCGCTGTAGAGCAACTCGAGAATCTGCTGCGACGCGATGCCGGGCACGAAGCCCTTGACCGCCTTGGTGCCGACGTTGTGCACGATCAGGACGCGCTCGCCGGCGACCTCCCGCAGGTAGGCGACGATCGTCGGCTGCGGCGGCGCAGCGGGGAGCAGCGTTAGCGTGCCTTCGCGTAGCGCCCGCGAGGCCTTGCGCGCCGCGATCAGCGCCTTGTACCAGTTGAGCAGCGAGCGGCGATCGCGCAGCTCGCTGGCGACGTTGAGGCGCCCGTGGTCGGGGGCAAAGCCGTACCAGGGCGTACCGGTCGTGAAGCCGCCCTTCGGGCCGCCCGTCCACGGCATCGGCGTGCGCTTGTGCCGATCCTCGTGATCCGTCTTCCCGTCCTTCAGGCCAAGCTCCTCGCCGTAGTAGATGTAGGGCGAGCCCGGCACCGTCAGCAGGATGGCCGCCGCGACGCCGAGCCTGCCGCGATGGCCCACGAGCTCGTTCGCGATGCGCGACATGTCATGGTTCGTCAAGAAGGGCGCGTCGATGACGCCCGGCGGGTAGAGCTCGATCATGTCCTTCAACTTGTCGACGATCGGCTCGGCGCGCCCATCCTTGAGGCCGCCGATGATCCGACCCGAGAGCGGAAAGTTGAAGTTCATGCTCAGCTCATCGCCACCCGGGATCTGCTTCGTCGATCCGTAGTAGCTGGCGAGGATCGCGGTGTCCGAGCGCTTGAGCGGCACCCAATTTTCGCCAACGATCACGGCGCTTGGCTTGATGCTGCGCACGTAGGCGGAGAACTCGCGCCAGTAGGCGTGCGTCTCCGGCGTGTCGCGCTGTCCGCCGTTGAGCTTGTTGGATCCCGTCTCGATCAGGTAGCGCGAGCCGTCCACGCGCAGACCATCGACGCCGCGCGTCAGCCAGAACTTGGCCAGCTCCTTCATCCGCGCGCGCACCTCGGGGTTGAGATGATTGAGATCCGGCATCTCGCTTCAGAAGGCCGCGTAGAAGTACGCGCCGTTGCGCGCATGCCAGACGGGATCCTTGCCGCCTTCCCAGGGCTGGACCCAATCCATCGGCGTGGGGCTCCAGACGTACCAGTCGCGGTAGCGCGCCTTGGGCCCCGTCGCCGAGTCGAGAAACCAGGGATGCTGAGCGCTCGTATGGTTGATTACGAAGTCCATGATCACCCGCAGGCCGCGCTGATGGGCCGCGGCGACGAAGCGCTCGAAGTCCGCCATCGTGCCGTACTGGGGATTGATGGCCTCGTAGTTGGTGACGTCGTAGCCGTGATACGAGGGTGAGGGATGGAAGGGCATGACCCAGATGCCGTCCACGCCGAGGTCGGTGGTCGTCTTCGGGTCGCCGTCGTTGAGGTAGTCGAGCTTCGCCGTGGCGCCCTGGAAGTCGCCGTTGCCGTCACCGTCCGAGTCGAAGAAGCTACGCACGAAGAGCTGATAGATGACCGCGCCGCGCGCCCAGTCGTGCTGCCAGGGCACGACCGCCGGAGCCTGCGCCGCCAACATGTCGCCTCGCATGCAGCAGGGCGCAGCCTTGACGGTGGCCTGGGTCGGCACGGTGGTGCGCGTGGCCGTCGAGGCAGTGGGACCAGCCGTGCGGCAAGCCACGAGGCCGGCCAGCGACGAGGCGAGCAAGAGGGGAGCAGACAGACGACGCACGGCGAACCTCCTCGGTGCGGGTTTTTGGCGCCAAAAAAGCGCGGAGCGGCTGGACCGCTTGGCCAGGGCGCGGCGCTCTCGGGCCCCGCCCCACCTGGCGCTGTTTATCCCATTCGGCGCCAGCTCAATCAAGCGTCGGGTCGATCGGACGTCAGCGGGGCGGGCCTGTGCGCGTCGGGCCAGGCGGCGAGCCAAGGCCTTGATGCCTCGCGCCCCTGCCCCGGCGGTGTCGCAGCGACCCCGCCCCAGTTGCAGTCGATTAGACGCCGCCCTCGAGGCGGTCGTGGCGCATGTGACACTTCTTGTACTTCTTGCCGCTGCCGCAGCGGCAGGGGTCGTTGGGGCCAACGCGCGGGTGGCTGCGGCGAATCGGTTTCACCTTCTCGGTGGCCTCGGGCGTGGCCGCCTCGCCCTCGCCCGCGGGGCTGTCGAGCTGGCCGCGGCCGAGCGTGATCTGCCGCTGCTTGTGCTCGTAGCGTGGCAGCTCCTCGTCGCGCTCCAGCTGGACGCGGAAGAGCTTGGTCACCGCATTGATCTGGATGCGGCCCATCGTCTCCGCGAACATCGTGTAGCCTTCCTTCTTGTACTCCTGCTTGGGATCGCGCTGACCATAGCCGCGCAGGCCGATGCCCTCGCGGAGATGGTCCATGTTGCGCAGGTGGTCGATCCACTGCCCGTCGATCTCGTCGAGTAAGAAGTGGCGCGCGAAGAAGAGCAGGTACATCGGACCGAGCTCCTGCTCGCGCTGCTCGATCAACTGCTCGACTTGCTTCCACGCGGCCTCGGCCAGCGCCTGCTGCTCCATCGCGACGTCCTTGAGCTCGACGCGCGCGTTGAAGGTGTTCGAGAGCTGATCCTCGAGCCCCTCGAGGTTCCACTCCTCGGCATGCGCCTTCTCGTCGCAGTGCGTGCCGATGGCCTCGCCAATCAGCGCGTCGCAGGCGTCCATCACCCGCTCGCGCTGCTGGATCAGCGACTCGGCCACGACCTGGGTCGCCTTTTCGACGCAGGCGGCCTGATCTCGCCGCTCGCGCGGCAGCTCGACCACGGCGCCGAAGAAACGGTAAAGCTCATGCGTCAGCCGCTGCGCCTGCTCCTCGCTGAGCGCCGCCGCGGCGGAGCCCGAGCTGGCGCTCGGCGCGCCCGAGCGTTCCGCCGCCGGCGTGACGACGTGGGTGAAGAACGCCTCGACGATCTGCTCCACGCGCGGGCGCATCGTCTCGGCCAGCGAAGCCACGGTCCACTTGCCGGAGGCCGAGGGCGCCTTGCCGGCGGTCTCGCCGGCGCGACGTTGCTCGTCGCTCAGGGAAGAGGCGTCGGGGACGAAACGCCCCTCGAGCACCTCGCGGCGCAGGTCGTAGATCGTCTTGCGCTGCTGGTTCATCACGTCGTCGTACTCGAGCAGGTTCTTACGGATGTCGAAGTTATGCCCCTCGACCTTCTTCTGCGCGTTGCCGATCGCCCGGGTGACGAAACGATGTTCGATCGGCTCGTCGTCGTTCATGCCGAGCCGCTCCATCAGCCCCGAGATGCGGTCCGAGCCGAAGATGCGCAGCAGGTTGTCCTCGAGCGACAGATAGAAGCGCGACGATCCGGGGTCGCCCTGGCGACCGGCGCGACCGCGGAGCTGATTGTCGATGCGGCGTGACTCGTGCCGCTCCGTGCCGATGATGTGGAGCCCGCCGGCTGCCAGCACCTCTTCGCGCTCCGCGGCGCATTGCGCCTGGAACTTGCTCAGCGCCGCCGCATAGGCGTCGGGGTCAATCTCGGGATCCGCCGCCGAGCGGGCCAAGGCCGCCGGATTGCCCCCCAGCAGGATATCGGTGCCGCGACCGGCCATGTTGGTGGACAAGGTCACGCTGCCCTTGCGTCCGGCCTGGGAAATGATGTCGGCCTCGCGCCCGTGATGTTTGGCGTTGAGGACGTTGTGGGCGATGTTTTGCTTGCGCAGCAACTTGGCCAGCACCTCGGACTTCTCGACCGAGGTGGTGCCGACCAAGACGGGTTGACCGCGGCGCTGGCAGTCGATGATCTCCTCGACCGCGTGGCGGAACTTGCCGCCCTCGCTCTGGTAGATCACGTCGTGGAAGTCGTCGCGCGAGGGCGGGCGATTGGTCGGGATGACCATCACCTCCAGCTTGTAGATCTTGTAGAACTCCTCGGCCTCGGTCTCTGCAGTACCCGTCATGCCGGCCAGCTTGCTGTACATGCGGAAGTAGTTCTGAAAGGTAATCGTCGCCAGCGTCTGGTTCTCGGCCTCGATCGGGACGTTCTCCTTGGCCTCGATCGCCTGGTGCAGGCCATCCGACCAGCGGCGGCCGGGCATCTTTCGCCCGGTGAACTCGTCGACGATGACCACCTGACCGTCCTCGTCGACCAGGTAGTTCACGTCGCGCTTGTAGAGCGTATGCGCCGTCAGCGCCTGCTGCACATGGTGCAGCCAGTGGATATTGGCCGGGTCATAGAGGTTGTTCACGCGCAGCTTGCGCTCGACCGCCTCGACGCCAGCATCCGTCAGCATCGTGCTGTGCGCCTTCTCGTCGACGGTGTAATGCACGTCCTTGACGAGGCTGGGGATGATCGTGTTGACCTGGGAGTAGAGGTCGGCTGCCTCCTCGGCAGGACCGCTGATGATCAGCGGCGTGCGGGCCTCGTCGATCAGGATCGAGTCGACCTCGTCGACGATCGCGTAGTGCAGCTCGCGCTGCACGTAGCGCTCGATCGAGTCCTTCATGTTGTCGCGCAGGTAGTCGAAGCCGAACTCGTTGTTCTGGCCATAGGCGACGTCGCAGCGATAACTATGCTGCCGCTCGGCATCCGACAGGCCGTGAACGACCGTGCCGACGGTGAGGCCGAGGAAGCGGTAGATCTGGCCCATCCACTCGGCGTCGCGCGTCGCCAAATAGTCGTTGATCGTGACGACATGGACGCCACGCCCGGTCAGCGCATTGAGGTAGACGGGCAGCGTGGCTACGAGGGTCTTGCCCTCGCCGGTCTTCATCTCGGCGATCATCCCGCGGTGCAAGGCCATGCCGCCGACCAACTGGACGTCGAAGTGGCGCATGTTGACCGTGCGGCGGCTGGCCTCGCGCGTCACCGCGAAGGCCTCGGGGAGCAGGTCGTCGAGGGTGGCGCCCTGGTCGAGCTGCTGCCTGAAGGTCGCGGTCATCGCGCGCAGCTCGTCGTCGCCCTTGGCCTGGATCCGGCTCTCCAGGTCGTTGATGCGCGCCACGAGCGGCTGCATTCGCTGCAGCTCGCGCTGGTTCTTTGTGCCGATGATTTTTTTGATGGCCCAGTTGATCACGCTTGAGGTCCTGTGGTCGGCGAGCAGGTCCGCCGGGGCGGGGGGGCTAGGGCGCGAGCCGGCGCGGCTTGACCAGCGTGGCCCGCGCCTCGGTGGGCTCGAGCGTCAGCCGCCACTCGACGAAATCCGCGCGAGGCAGGGTCAGGGGTAGTTGAAGGCCGCGTACGCGCTCGCGCGCGCAGCTGACGACGCTGGCGGCGAGCACGGTCCCGCGGAGTCCGGTGACGAAGCCCCGCACCACGCGTCCCGCGGATTCGACGTAGAGCGCGACCTTGAGGTCAACCGCCTTGGAAATCGGCTTGAAGCATGGCCTGAGGTGCGCGGCGACAACCAACCCTGGGTCGGTCGCCTTGGCCGGCTTGGCCGGCGCGGTGACCTTGGCTGGCGCGGCGACCTTCGCCGCGGGTTCGACGACCTTGGCCGGCTCGGCTGCTTTCGCCGGCGCGGCGACCTTCGCCGCGGATTCGGCGACCTCGAGGGAGGTGGCCTTTGCCCCCTGGGCGGTCGATGCGCCGGGCTCGGTCTTGGCGCCAGCGCGGCCTTGTCGATCGCCCTCCGCGGCGCGCGCCAACGTCGGTGTGCCGCCCTCCTCCTGGGTCGCTCGCGCCGCGGCGCGCGGCGGCGGCACGGCGGGGCCTCGAAGCATCGTCATGGCGACGGCGCCGACGAGCCCAAGCAGTCCGACCAGGCCGAGAGAGAACAGAAGCTTGGAGTGGGCGGCCGCCCCGCTGCCACGACTCGCGGCGGCGGCCAGCTCGGCCGTCGGGAGGACGCGGCGGCTGCCCGCGGTCTCAGGCGTCTCCTCGAAGAATTCGGGCTCGCGCTGGCGGACGAAGTCGGCGATCCAGGCGCGGAAATCATCTTGCAGGTCGAGAAAACGCAGCCCCATCCCCGGCGCTGCGCGGCTCGTGACGCCGTCGCCGCGGTGCCAGCGCACCTCGCCGTTGACGAGTACCCGGGGGCCGCCGATGCTCTCGAACGAGAGCTCGATGGCCACCGCGGTACCGACGGGCAGCGGTTGGTACGTCGCGACGAAGACACCGCCTTCGCTGATGTCGTTAGCGATGCCCGCGTAGAGGTTGTGCTCGCTCGTGAGCGAGATCTCGGCCTCGATGGGCGCGCGCGGGCAGGACCGTCGATCGGCGGGGTCGGTGCCATCAAGCTCCGGGCCGGCGCCCTCGGCTTGGTCGTTGGGGTCGCCCGCGGCTTCCTCCGCAATATCTGGCGCGTTAGCCTTCCCCTCCCTGGCTGGCCTTTCCGCTTCACGTCCCTCGCGGGTGCGGCGTTGCTTGCTCATCGCGCGTTTCCCCCTTCGCGTAGCCACGGGGCAACAGGCAGTCGCCCGCGACGCGGCGCGGATGATGACACGCGATCCGGGCGCCGCACAACCAGCGCAACGGGCCCGGTCCCCAGCGGGCGCCGAGGGCGGCGGCGGCGGCTCCAGCCAGGTCGGTGCGGCATCTCAGCGCGGAAGCGGAGGTTTCGGATCCGGCACCGTGCAGTGGCTGCCGAGAGCGTGAAGGTCGACACGGTTGAGGCGGGTCCGGCCGTTCACAATGCGGCGCAGTGGGCTTCGGCCTACCGCATAAAAATGCAATGAAGTCATTCGCATGGGGCATGACACGCGCCGCGGCACATAGCTTGCTTTTCAGCGGAGCCAATGACGTCTTCGCCGCCACGAGTCAACCAACCGACCCCCACCGGCGCGCCTACGACGCGCCACCGCGCACGACCACCGGAATCACTGGAATCATTGGAAGCCGAAAGGGAAGCGGCCGCAGCAAAGGCGGTCGAAAGGAGGAGCAGTGATGCGACCGTATTCTAGAGCTAACGCAAGCCTATTGGCCCTCCCACTCGCCGCTCTGCTGGGTTGTATCTACGACGGACACGCCGACCCTGATTGGTGGACCTATTGCGACAGCGTGCGCTGCTATGCCTGCGATGCGCTGGGTTGCGAGCCCCTGCCTGGCCGCCCCGACACGGTCACCTGCAGCGAGCTGGCGGACTGCCCGAGCGCCGGCTGTCGCACCGACGGAGGGGTCTGCGGGCCGACACCGGGTGCCTGTTCGGCCACGAAGGCCTGCCCGACCGACGACCACTGCGTCGCGGGGCGCTGCGTCGCCAAGTCGCCTGAGCCACCCGCCCGGCCGCAATGCACCCAGGGCAGCGATTGCGCCAACGGGCTCTGTCTCGACGGGCGCTGCGCCACCGCCGCCGACGCTGCCGCCGAGGAGCCGACCTGCGAAAATGCGCGCCACTGCGGCGCGGAGCGCACCTGCTTCGACGGACGCTGTGTCAACCGCTGCCAGGAGTCGGGGCAATGCGGAAGCGGGCAGGCCTGCAAGGCTGGCGCGTGTGTGACCGACGTCGCGGCGCCCAGCTGTGTCCTCGACGGCCAATGCGCTCAGGGCCAGGTTTGTCTCAACGAGCGCTGTCGCGTCGACTGCACTGCCAGCGCGTCCTGCGCCAAGCCGGCAGACGTCTGCACTTCAGCCCTGCGCGTCGACGAGCGCGCCGTCCGAGTGTGCCGACCGGACCCGCAGGCTGGCGCCCCCGATTGTGCGCGAAATCGTGACTGCGCGGCCGGTGAGCTCTGCGTCGATGGCGCCTGCCGCGCGAGCTGCGCCGCGCCGGTAGGCGCCTGCGCGGCCTGCGCCGATGCCGCCACCTGCGCGCCGCAGGCGCTCTGCCTGCCAGCGGCGGAGGCCCAGCCCGAGTGCCGCGTCAGCCGCGACTGCGCCGCGGGGAAGGGCTGCCTCGACGGGCGCTGCCTCTTGCTCTGACTCAGCTGCCTCTTGCTCTGACTCAGACGGTGATCGTCAGGACGCCCGCCGTCGCGTCGAGCTCCGCCCAGGCACCCTGCGGCAGGGCAACGTTCTCGTCGCCATGACCCACCGCCGCCCCGCTGGCCACCGGCACGCCCAACGCGGCTAGGCGCTCGGCGACGACGGCCTCGCCGCGCAGCGGCTGCGCTCTGGTCCAGGTGCTGCCGCGGGTCGCGTCGCAACCGACGAGCTGCCCAATCACCACGCCGGCCGCGCGCTGCAGCTCGCCGCCGAGCAGGAGCTGCGTCAGCAGCCGGTCGACGCGGTAGGGCGCCTCATCGACCTCCTCCAGCAACAGGATGCGGCCCTCGAGCGGGGGAAAATAGGGCGTCCCGCAGAGGTGCCCCAGCACGGCGAGGTTGCCGGCGAAGAGCGGTCCGCCGACGCGCCCGGGCTTCAGGCAGCGCAGGCCCCGGAGGGTGATCTCCCTGACCCGGCCCTCGACCAGCGCAAAGAGCGCTTCCTGCTGGTCCGGGGGCAGGCGCGCGAGCTGCGTGACCACCGGTCCGTGGATGCTGCGTACGCCCAGCCGAGCGGCCCAGGCGTGCAGGGTCGTGATGTCCGAGAAGCCGACGATGGGCAGTCCACGCCGGCGAAGGGCGGCCCCGTCGAGCCGCCCGAGCAGCCGCATCGAGCCGTAGCCGCCGCGAGCACAAAAAATCGCGGTGACCTCGGGGTGCTCCAATGCAGCGTTGATGGCGCGGGCCCGCGAATCGTCGGAGGCGGAAAGATAAGGTAGCGTGCTGGACGCCTCGGCTGGCGCCGTGTCCGCGCCGCGCGCTTCGTAGGCCAGGATGATGCGGTAGCGGGCAGCCAGGATGGCCAGTCCCGCCGCGTAGGCCTCGGGCTGCACGCCTCCCGCGGGCGCGACCACGGCGACGCCGCGGCGGGCCCCGCCAGCATCCTCGACGCGGTCAAGCTTAAGCTCCATGCGGCAGGCTCCCGTGAAGGCCATCACGCGCAGACGCGCCGCGCGAGCGGTAATTCTGCCGCCGCAGCGGGTCGCCGCACAATGCCTCGTTTGGCGGCCGATGCGGCTGGCCGACGCGGCGTGCTTCGGCTCGCCGCTGGGCGTTGACTGGGCGTCGGGGCGCTCGTTGACACCCGCGTGGCGGCGCTGGCAGAGTCGCGCCGTGCGCTGGCTGGCTCTAGATTGCGGCAGTCGCTCGATCGGGCTGGCGGTGGGGGACGACGCCAGCGGCGTTGCCGTGCCACTGCGAACGATCGAGCGGCGGGGAGGCGCCCACGATGTGGAGCGCCTGCTGGCGGTCTGCGCCGAGGTCGAGGCCGAGGGGCTCGTCTTAGGGCTGCCGCTTGAGCTCTCAGGCGCGGAGGGGCCCGCGGCGCGGCGGGTGCGCCAGCTCGGGGAGCGCGTCGCCGCGCGCTTCGCCGGTGCGGTGTGCTACTGGGACGAGCGCTTCACCACCGTCGAGGCCGAGCGGCTCCTGATCACCGCGGAGGTGCGCCGCCAGCGGCGCCGCAAGGTGATCGACCATGTCGCAGCGGCGTTGATCCTCCAGGGGTTCCTCGGCGGCCGCGACGCGGCCGCCTCGCCACAGCCGAAGGATCCGGCCCGAAGCTCGACGCCGAGGTCGAGTTCATGAGCCGGCGCGCGCGGCGCCGTGCGCTCGTCGTGGTTCTGCTGACCCTGGCGGCCGGCGGCGCCGGGCTCTGGGGGCTCGCCCACTATGCGCTGGGTTTCGCCGATCGGCCCGCCGCGCTGCCTGGCCGCAGCGTCGAGGTCGTGGTGGTCCCCGGCGCGCGCTTGCTCGCCGTCAGCCGTCTGCTCGACGAGCGAGGCCTCGTGCGCAGCGCCCTCGCGTTTCGCCTCTACGCGAGCTACCGCGGCGTGACCGGCAGGATTCGCGCGGGCAAGTACCTTCTCAGCACCTCGCTGACCCCACGCGAGCTGCTGGCGCGTCTGGTCAAGGGCGTTCCAGCACCCACCGTAATGCTGACGATTCCCGAGGGCAGCAACCTGCTCGACGTTGCGCGCCATCTCTCGCGCGTGGGCGTGCTCGCCGAGCACGAGTTCCTCGCGGCTGCGCGCGATGCTCCTCTGATGCGACGGCTGGGGGTTCCCGGCGTCGGGGAGTCGGTCGAGGGCTTCCTCTTCCCCGATACCTACCGGCTGCGCACGCAATCCCGCGCGGAGGAGGTCGTGGGCGTGCTCGTGCGCCGCCACCAGCAGGTCTACCTCGCGCTGCAGCGCAAGCATGCCAAGCGGGTCTATTGGCTGCGCCGCCGGCTGGGGTGGGGACCGCGCGAGATCGTCACGCTGGCCTCGATCATCGAGAAGGAGACTGGCCAGGCCGGCGAGCGTCCGCTGATCGCTGCGGTGTTCTTCAACCGCCTGCTGACGCCGCGCCTCACCGCTGGCCTGCTCCAGACGGACCCGACGATTATCTATGGCTGCACCGTGCCGCTGCGCCGCTCGGCGGCCTGCCAGAGCTTCGCCGGCCGGCTGCGACGGCTTCAGCTCGACGATCGCGAAAACGCCTACAATACCTACACGCGTGCCGGGTTGCCTCCCGGGCCGATCAGCAACCCAGGCCGGGCCGCGCTCGAAGCGGTGCTCCAGCCGGCCCGCTCGCGGGCCGTCTACTTCGTTTCCCGCAACGACGGGACCCACGTCTTCTCCGCCACGCGGGCCGAGCACGAGCGGGCGGTCGAGCGCTACCAGCGCGGCGGCAAGGGCGCCCTCGGCGCGACCTCGGGCCTCTAGTGCCGCCAGCGCCGGTCTCCGATCAGGCAGACGCCGTGCTCCTTGCCGCCGCCTTGCGCAAGCACTACTTCGCCTCGGCGGGACTGCCGGAGCTGCTGCGCGGTCGCTGGCGCGGCCGTCGCATCGCGGCCTTGCAGGGGGTCGACCTCGAGGTCCATCGCGGTGAGATCGTCGGTCTGCTCGGACCCAATGGCGCCGGCAAGTCGACCCTGCTCAAGCTCGCGGCCGGCTTGTTGCTGCCGGACGAGGGCGTCCTCGAGCTGCTCGGGCGGCCCGTGGCGCGTCTCGGCGCTGCGCTGCGTCGCCAGGTCAGCTACGTCAGCGCGGATGAGCGCAGCTTCTCCTGGCGCATCAGTGGCCAGCAAAACCTCGAGTTCTTCGCCGTCTTGCACGGTCTGCGCGGAGCGGCCGCACGGACGCGCGTGCGCTCGGCGCTGGCCCGGGTGGAGCTCGAGGGCGATGCCGATCGCGCCGTGCGCGAATATTCGAGCGGCACCCGGCAGCGCCTCGCCTTCGCGCGCGCCCTGCTGGGCGATCCCGAGCTCTTCCTCTTCGACGAGCCGACGCGCGGGGTGGATCCGCGGCGCGCCAGCGAGTTGCGGCGCTTCGTGCGAGAGCGGCTGCTGCAGGGGCGGACCGCGGTGGTGGCCACGCACGATCTGACGGAGGTACGGGAGCTCTGTACCCGCGTCGTGATGATCGAGCAGGGTAGGATCGTAGGCGGTGGCGCGCCCGAGGAAGCGCCGCGGCTCTTGGGGGTGGGGAGCGGCGCGGGAGGGGTGGATCCATGAGCGGCAGCTCGCCGGTGGCGCGCGCGGGCGCGTGTACGCTGGGGCCGGTGGCCTGGGCGTTCATCCGTCGCGGCTGGCAGGAGGCTGTGTCCTATCGTTCGGCCTTCGTGCTGCGCCTGATCGGTCTCGCGACCACCTTGGCGGCGATGGTGTTCTTCTCCCGCTTCGTCGACGCTCAGGGGGTCGCGCTGCCGCCGCGCTACGGCCAAGGATACCTCGGCTTCGGGTTGGTCGGGTTGGTGCTGCTCAATCTCCAGCACGCGCTCGTGGCGGCCTACCCGACGACGATTCGCGCGGCGCAGCTTGCCGGCACCCTCGAGGCGATGCTGGCCACGCCGACCCCGAGCTGGGTCGTGCTGGTCTGCGCGCCCCTCTATGGGATTCTGGCGGCCTTCGGCGGCGCCGTCGCCACGCTCGGGGTCGGCGCCCTGCTGCTCGGGACGGGTCCCACCCGCGAGGGTTGGCCGTTGTTGGCCGTGGGGCTGATCGTGGCGCCGATGGCCTTCGCCGCGATCGGGTTCTTCGCCGCCACGTTGACGATGCTGCTGCGTCGCAGCGATCCGCTCAGTCTCTTTGTCGGCGGCGCCTCGGCGCTGGCCGGCGGCGTGTCGACGGGCGGGGCGCGCTGAGCGCGCTCTTGCGGCTCGCCCTCACCGCCGCGGTCGCCGCGCCGCTCGGGCTGGCGAGTTTTGTCTGGGCCGTGCGGCGGGCCCGTCGCGAGGGAAGCCTGAGCCACTACTGAGGCAGGCCGTGCCGACACAGGCGGCCAATCAGGCAGACGTCCCGCTCTTCCGATGAGATTCCGCTTCATTGCTGCGCCGAATCTTGCGTGATACCCTACGTCAATGATCTGATCAGTGCCGCGCACCAGCGCAGAAGCAGTCGCCCGATCCAAGAAGGGGGCAGCGATCTCATGAGCAACACCGTTGGCGGCATCGGCGCGCTGGTGCAGAAGATCGCCAGCCTTCAAGACTACAAACATTACGCCGACCTGCACTGGGAGGGATCCTTCGAGGACTACCTCGAGATCGTGCGCAAGAACCCGCAGGTGGTGCGCAACGCCTTCCAGCGCCTCTACGACATGATCCTCTCCCACGGCCGCGAGGAGTATCTCGACTCCAAGAAGAAGCTGGTGCGCTTTCCCTTTTTTCGCGACGAGCGCAACGGCGGCAAGGACGCGATCTTTGGTCTCGACATCCCGCTGATGAAGTTGACCAATATCTTTCGCAGCGCGGCCTTAGGCTATGGCCCGGAGCGGCGGGTGCTCCTGCTGCATGGGCCGGTCGGCAGCAGCAAATCAACGATCGCGCGCTTGCTCAAGAAGGGCATCGAGGAGTACTCGAAGTCACCCGAGGGTGCGCTCTACACCTTCTTTTGGAAGGACCTTGGCGAAGGGAGCGGCCTGTCGCTCTACAAGGAAGACGTTCATCCCTGCCCGATGCATGAGGATCCGCTCAAGCTGATCCCTCCAGACTGGCGGGCCGAGGCCTTCCGCGCGCTCGGACTCGAGGGCCAGGGGCGCTCGACCTTGCGCGTGCACGGCGACCTCGATCCCCAGTGCCGCTTCATCTTTCGCCGGTTGATGGAGCACTACAACGGCGACTTCGCGAAGGTCGTGGGGCATGTGCGCGTGCGGCGCCTGGTGCTCTCCGAGCAGGACCGCGTCGGCATCGGAACCTTCCAGCCGAAGGACGAGAAGAACCAGGACTCGACCGAGCTGACGGGCGACATCAACTACCGCAAGATCGCCGAGTTCGGCTCCGACTCCGACCCGCGGGCCTTCAACTTCGACGGTGAGTTCAACATCGCCAATCGCGGTCTGATCGAGTTCATCGAGATCCTCAAGCTCGACGTCGCCTTCCTCTACGATCTGCTCGGCGCCACGCAGGAGCGAATGGTCAAGCCCAAGAAGTTCGCGCAGACCGACATCGACGAGGTGATCATCGGGCACACCAACGAGGCCGAGTTCAAGAAGCTGCTCAACAACGAGTTCATGGAGGCCTTCCGCGACCGCACGATCAAGGTCGACATCCCCTACATCACGCGGATGAGCGAAGAGGTGCGCATCTACCAGCGCGACTACAACGACCAGACGATTCCCGACACGCACATCGCGCCGCACACGCTCGAGATGGCCGCGATGTGGGCGGCCCTGACCCGTGTCGAGGAGCCCAAGAAGCACAACCTCACGCTGCTGCAGAAGCTCAAGCTCTACGACGGCAAGACGCTGCCCGGCTTCACGCAGGACAACATCAAGGAGCTGCGCAAGGAGGCCAAGCGCGAGGGCATGGATGGCATCTCACCGCGCTATGTGCAGGATAAGCTGTCGAACGCCCTGGTCAGCGAGAAGAACCATGGCTGCATCAGCCCCTTCCTCGTGCTCAACGAGCTCGAGAGCGGGCTGCGCTCTCACAGCCTGATCAACAGCGAGGATCAGCGCAAGCGCTACCGCGAGCTGATCGGCGTCGTGCGGCAGGAGTACGAGGATCTGGTGAAGAATGACGTGCAGCGCGCTATCTCCGCCGACGAGGACGCGATCGGCAAGCTGTGCGGCAACTACATCGACAACGTCAAGGCCTACACTCAGAAGGAGAAGGTCAAGAATCGCTACACCGGTCAAGACGAAGAGCCTGATGAGCGGCTGATGCGATCGATCGAGGAGAAGATCGACATCCCCGATAGTCGGAAGGACGACTTCCGGCGCGAGGTGATGAACTACATCGGCGCGCTCGCCATCGAGGGGCGGAAGTTCGACTACCGGACGAACGAACGCCTGCACAAGGCGCTGGAGCTCAAGCTCTTCGAGGATCAGAAGGATTCGATCAAGCTGACCTCGCTGGTCTCCGCGGTCGTCGACAAGGACACGCAGGAGAAGATCGACGTCGTCAAGGGGCGGCTGCTGCGCAACTACCACTACTGCGAGATCTGCGCCTCGGATGCGCTGAGCTTCGTGGCCTCGATCTTTGCCCGCGGTGATACCAAGTCGCCACGCTGAACGCGCCTCGGCGCTGGCCGGAGTGATTCGTGACGCAGAAGATCGACCAGGACCACAGCCGCTTCCGGAAGATCGTCCGCGGTCGGATCAAGCAGAATCTGCGCAAATACATCAGTCAGGGCGAGCTGATCGGGCGCCAGGGCCAGCAATCGGTGACGATTCCGCTGCCGCAGATCAACACGCCGCGCTTCCGGCTCGGGGCCAAGCAACAGGGCGGCGTGGGTCAGGGGCAAGGTAACGTCGGCGACGGCCTCGCTCCCGGCGAGGGTGAGGGCGGCGCTGGCGCGGCCGGTGGGCAGCCCGGCGAGCACCTGATCGAGGTCGAGGTCAGCCTCGAGGAGCTGGCGAGCATCCTCGGCGAAGAGCTCGAGCTGCCGCGCATCGAGCCGCGAGGACGCGAACACATCGTCGCCGAGCGCTATCGCTACACCTCGGTGCGACGGACAGGGCCCAACTCCCTGCGGCACTTCAAGCGCACCTTCAAGCAGGCCCTGCGGCGGCAGCTGGCGATGGGCACCTACGACCTCGAGCGACCTTTGATCGTGCCGGTGCGCGACGACGTGCGCTATCGCTCGTGGCGCCGCGATCCGCTGCCCGAGACCAACGCCGTGATCATCTATATGATGGATGTCTCAGGTTCGATGGGGGACGAGCAGAAGGAGATCGTGCGAATCGAGTCGTTCTGGATCGACACTTGGCTGCGGGCGCAGTATCGCGGCCTCGAGTCGCGCTACCTGATTCACGATGCCACGGCCAAGGAGGTCGACCGGGACACGTTCTTCCGTACGCGCGAGAGCGGCGGCACGATGATCTCGAGCGCCTACAAGCTCTGCGCGCAGATCATCGGGGAGGACTACAGTCCGAGCGAGTGGAACATCTACCCTTTTCACTTCTCGGACGGCGACAACTGGTCGGTCGACGATACGGCGCTCTGCATGCGACTGCTCAGCGAGCAGATCGTCCCCGCCGTCAACGTCTTTTGCTATGGGCAGGTCGAGAGCCCCTACGGCAGCGGGCAGTTCCTCAAGGATCTGCGCCAGCGCTTCGACTTCGAGCGTGACGGCGTAATCGCTTCGG
Organism: Pseudomonadota bacterium; assembly: GCA_016711215.1. Classification (NCBI taxonomy): domain Bacteria; kingdom Pseudomonadati; phylum Pseudomonadota; species Pseudomonadota bacterium. The sequence goes on from JADJTL010000001.1 coordinate 408,057, forward strand.
AGATCGCCAACCGAGAGGCGATCGTCGATTCGATCCGGACCTTCCTCGGCAAGGGGCACTAGCGTGGCAGCGCTGCCCTCCAACCTCCAGCAGATGCAGCACGAGGTCGAGCAGGTCGCGCGCGAGTGCGGTCTTAAGCTCTTCGATCAGGTCTTCGAGTTGTTGGACTACCAGACCATGAGCGAGGTGGCGGCCTACGGTGGCTTTCCCACGCGCTATCCGCATTGGCGCTACGGCATGGAATACGAGCGACTCTCCAAGAGCCACGCCTACGGCCTGTCGACGATCTACGAGCTCGTGATCAACAACGACCCCTGCTACGCCTACCTGCTGGAGGGCAACAGCTACGTCGAGCAGAAGCTGGTGATGGCTCATGTCTGCGGCCACAATGACTTCTTCCGCAATAACTATTACTTCTCGCGCACCAACCGGAAGATGATCGACGAGATGGCGAACCACGCCACCCGCGTGCGCCGACTGATGGAGCGCCTCGGTGTCGATCGCGTCGAGTCCTTCATCGACGTCTGCCTCTCCGTCGACAACCTGATCGATCCGATGTCGCTCTACATCGAGCGCGCGCGGCACGGCCCCAGCGATGGGGACGGAGCGCGCGGCGAAGCCAGGGCGACGGCCCTGCGCCTGCCGGTGAAGGCCTCTTACATGGAGCGCTACATCAATCCGCCCGAGCTCTTCGCGGCGGCAGCCGAGCAGGCGGCGGCCGAAGAGCGCAGCGAGGCCGAGCGGGCGCCACGGCTTCCGGCGCGGCCGGACCGCGACGTCTTGCAGTTCTTGGTCGAGCACGCGCCGCTCGAGAGCTGGCAGAGCGACGTGCTGGAGATGGTGCGCGAGGAGGCCTACTACTTCGCGCCGCAGGCGATGACCAAGATCATGAACGAGGGCTGGGCCAGCTACTGGCACTCGCGGATCATGACGGAGCGCATCCTTACCGACGCCGAGGTGATCGACTACGCAGAGATCAACGCCGGCGTGCTGGCGGGCGGATTCCCCTTCAATCCCTATAAGCTCGGCGTGGAGCTGCTGCGGCATATCGAGGAACGCTGGAACATGGGCCGCTTCGGCAAGGAGTGGGAGGAGTGTGATGACCTCGCCGAGAAGAAGCGCTGGGATCGACAGCTCGGGCAGGGGCGGCAGCGGATCTTCGAGGTGCGGGCGCTCTACAACGACGTGATGTTCATCGACGAGTTCTTCACCGAGGATTTCTGCCGCGAGCAGCTCTTCTATGCCTTCGGTTGGAATGAGCGCAGCTCGCAGTGGGAGCTGCAGTCGCGGCAGTTCCAGCAGATCAAGGCCAAGCTCTTGGCGATGTTGACCCATCAGGGGCAGCCGTTGATCGAGGTCGAGGATGGGAACTTCGAGAACCGCGGCGAGCTGCTGCTGCGACACCGCCACGAGGGCGTCGATCTCCGCCTCGACTGGGCGCGAGACACGCTCGGCAATCTGAACCGCCTCTGGCGGCGGCCGGTCAACCTGGCGACGCGGCTCGAGGACCAGCCGAAGCTGCTGCGCTTCGACGGCCGCGAGCATAGCGAGCGCAGCTGGGACGGGCAGTGAGCGTCGTCAGCGATAGAAGCTGTCGAGCAGCGTCCGGTGCTTGTCCTCGACCAGCTTGCGCTTGATCTTCAAGCTCGGCGTCAGGTCGCCGTCCTCGACGGTGAAGTCCTGCGGTAGCACGGCGAACTTCTTGATCGTCTCGTAGCTGGCCAAGCGGCCGTTGAGCTGGTCGACCGCAGCCTGCACCAGCGCGCGGGTCTCGGGCAGCGCGGTCAGCTCCGCGTAGCTGCCAGCGAGTCCGCGCTCCTTGGCCCACTGGGCCAGGGCTTCGGCGTCGAGCGTGATCAAAGCCGAGCAGAAGTTACGCCGGTCGCCGTGAACCAGGATCTGGCTCAGGTGCGGGCAGAGGGCCTTCAGCTTGCCCTCGATCGCCTGCGGCGCGATGTACTTGCCGCCCGAGGTCTTGATCAGGTCCTTTTTGCGATCGGTGATCCGCAGGAAGCCGTCGGCGTCCAGCGTGCCGATGTCGCCCGTGTGCAGCCAGCCGTCGGCGCTCAGCGCCTCAGCGCTTTGCTCCGGGAGGTTGTGGTAACCGCGCATCACCCCGCGGCCCCGCAAGAGGATCTCGCCGTCGGCGTCGGCGATTTGCACCTCGGTCGCGCCGATCGTCTGCCCGACCGTGCCGAACTTGTAGGCGCTGGGCCGGTTGACGAAGGTGGCCGCGCTCGACTCGGTCAAGCCGTAGCCCTCGAGGATGAGGATCCCGGCGCCATGGAAGAACTCCGCGATCTCGACCGGCAGCGGGGCGGCACCGGAGATGAAGAAGCGCAGGCGTCCGCCGAAGCGCTGGCGGAGCTTGGCGAAGACCAGGCGGTCGGCCAGGCGGTGCTGCGCCGCGAGGGCGAGCCCCAGGGGCTGATCGCGTTGGCGGCGGCGAGAGACCTCGCGGCCGATACCCTCGGCCCAGTGGAAAATGCTGCGCTTGATGCCGCCGGCCTCGGCGATGTTGGTCAGCACCTTGCTGTAGACCTTCTCGAAGATGCGTGGTGAGGCGGCCATGAAGGTCGGGCGGACGACGGCCAGGTTCTCGATCAGCTTAGGCACACGGCCGTCGACCGTGGTCGGGAAGCCGACGTGCAGCTGCGCCAGCTCGAGGACCTTGCCGAGCACATGCGATAGCGGCAGCCAGAGGTATTGGTGATCCTCGGGGCCGAGCAGGCCCAACCCGGCGATGCCCGCGCCCTCGAAGAGCCAGCAGTCGTGCGTCAACTCGACCCCTTTGGGTCGCCCCGTCGTGCCCGAGGTGTAGATCAAGGTTGCGAGCCGCTGGGGCGTAATCGCGCCGATCAGCGCTTCATATTGTCCCGGATGCTCGCTGTCGAAGCGACGTCCGAGCTCCTCCAGTGCCGCGAGGTCCATCACCCAATCGCCGTGCTCGCCGCATGGTTCGAAGGTGATAACGCGCGTGACGTGCGCGAGCTGGGGGCGCTGCTCGATGAGCTTGGCGACCTGGGACTCGTCCTCGGCGAAGACCACGCGACTGGTGGAGTCGCCGATGATGAAGGCACAGTCGATCGCGGTGTTCGACGGATAGATCGTGGTCGTGGCGCCCCCCGCGCAGAGAATGCCGAGATCGGCGAGGATCCACTCGATCCGTGTCGATGACTGGATGGCGCAGCGCTCCTCGGGCTGCAGCCCCAGCGCCTGCAGCCCGCAGGCGATGCGGCGCACGCGCTCGGCTGTCTGACGCCAGGTCAGCGTCGCCCAGCTCTCATCAGCGCGGGGAAAGCGATAAGCCAGGTCGTCAGGGGTGGTCGCGCAGCGCTGGAGAAAAAGCGCTGAAATCGAGGCGAAGAACGGGTCGTTCACCGGTTCCGCTCCCTGTCTAGGCGGGCGCCCAATGCGTCGGTTCTCGGGGGCTAATCGCGTCATCATAGCGCACGATGGGGCCGTGCGAGCAGGACTCCGCGGGCCACCGATAACTTTGTCCGGCCCCCACAGCGGGCTAGCCTGCCGCAGGAGGCGCGTTGCCGATGCGCAGCTCGAGGTCGTTGCCCTATCTGGCTCTGCTGCTCGTCGCCCTCGGTTCCGTGCCGAGCGCGCAGGCCAGCGCCGCCGCACCCCTTCGGCTCGGGCCGATGGTGGTGACCTCCAGCGCGTTGGGCGCGACGACGCTGCGCGTCCCCTGTAGCGCGACGCCTGCCTTCGCGATCTTCAAGCTCGAGGCGCCGCGTCGACTGGTGGTTGACGTCGCCAATGCCCAGCTCGCCGGTGCGCAACGCTGGACGGATGTCGGTAGCTGGGCGGTGTCACATGTGGCCGCGTCTGCGGTGGATCGCGGTCAGAGCTGGACAGGCGTGCGGCTGACGATCGGGCTGCGTCGGGAGGCGGCCACCCGCGTCCAGTTGGAGGGGCTCGACCTGCTCGTGCAGGTCCAGGCGCTCGAGCCTCCTCCCGCAGCGGAGGCAGGGGGCCGAGTAGCTGGGCCTGAGCCGGGTGTCGTCGCGCAGCAGCCGGCCGACACAACCTCCGACCAGACGCGTCCCGCCCGGCGCACCTCGGGCGCTGCCCTGCGGGGCGGGTCCGCGCCGCCCCAGGCCTCAGAGGACCGGGAGGCGCACCGTGCAAACACGGCGGTGGCTGCGCTGGAGAGCACCCGCGCGGAGGCCGAGGTCCTGCGCCAGCGCCTGGCCCTCGCCGAGGCGACGGCGGCCGAGATGGGCCAGGCCGTCGAGCAGCAGCGGGCGCTGAAGGCGACGGCCCTCGCGGCCCAGCAGACCACCGAGCGGCAGCGCGCGCAGCTCGAGCAGTTGGGCCGCGCCGGCGCGGAGGCCGCGCAGGCACGCCAACGAGCGGAGCAGCGCGCGGCGCAGCTCGACGAACGCTTGGCCGAGGCGCTGGCGGCCGTCGAGGCGTTGCGCAACGACGCCGCCGGCCAGCGCAGGCGTGAGACGCGCGGAACCGCGCGTCTGCGCGAGGACCAGCAGCGCGCGCGGGCCGAGCTCGAGGGACTGCGCCGCGAAGCGACAGCCGCGCGGGTGGAGAGCGTGCGCCTGCGCGCCGAGGCAGCGCGCCTGGTTGAGCTGGAACGGAAGAACGCTTCGCTCGCGTCGGAGGTGGGCGGCACGCGGGCCGAGTTGCAACAGGCGCGACAAGACGCGGCGCTGGCGCGGCGTCTTGTCGCGCAAACGCAGGCAGCCCAGGGCGCGGCGGTGGAGCGGGCCGCACGCGAGGTCCGTGCAGAGGAGGCGCAGCGGGTGCGCGCGTTGGCCGAGCGCCTGGCAGGCGTGGAGGGCGAGGCTGAGCGCGCACGGGGCGAGGCGGCGGCGGCGCGAGCGCGCATGGCCGAACAGCAGACCGCGATCGCGCAGGCGGCGCGCGAGGCCGAGACGCTGCGTGGAGCGCTAGCGCAGGCCCAGCGCGAACAGGCGGCCGGTCGACGTCTCGTTGCCGAGGCCGGGACCCTTCGGCGGCGTGCTGAGGATGCCGCCCAACGGGCCGCAGAGGTCGCCGCGGTGGCGGAGGGGGCTCGACTGCAGGCGCTGCAGCAGGCCAAGCAGGCGGCGAGTGCGTCGCGCCAGGCAGAAAGCGCGGCTGCCGGTGGAGCTGCGGCCCTGGCCGCGCGAGAGCACCGCACGGCGGGGGAGCTCGCCGCGGTAGCACGTCGTGCCGATCAGGACGCGGCCCGTGCCCAGCGCGAAGCCGAGCGGGCGCGTAGCGAAGAGGCGACCTCGACGCAGGCGCTGCGCGCGCAATTGGCAGCGCAGCTCGCGCGGGCCAAGGCGATGGAGCAGGCGGCGCAGCTCGCGCGCGAGCAAGTCGAGCGGGCGGGTGACGAGGCCGAGCGCGCCCGGGCAGATGCTGAACGCCAGCGTTTGAGCGCGCACCGCGCGCTGAGCGAGCTGGAGCAGGCACGCCGCAGCGAGCAACAGAGCCGCGGCGCGGCGCGGCGCGCCGAGCAGGATCGCGCGGTCGCGCGCGCCGAGCTGGTCGCCGCACGCCTGGCGTTGACCGAGGCGCGCCGCGTTCAGGGCGAGGCGGAGCAGGGCTTGGCCACTGCCCACGCCGAGCAGCAACAGGCGCTCGTGCGCCAGAAAGAGGCGAGCCAGCTTCGCGCCGAGGCCCAGCGGCTGGTGGACCGCGAGGCGAGGGCGCTCCCCGGCGGCGGCTCGCCGCTCGTGTCCGCATCAGCGCTTACCGCCGGCGTGAGGCCGGCTGCCCAAGCGGCGCCCCTGACGTCCGCGCCGGCTGAGCCAGGGCGGGTGAGCGCTGCGGCAGCGCCACGTACCCTTCCGGTGGTCCGGGTCCTGCCGCCGCCGGCGACGCCGCGTGCGCAGCTCCGCTTCGACCGAGTGCGCGGCGCGGAGCAGGTGTGGGTGCCCTTGGGTCGCCAGAACGTCTATCGCCTCGATAGCGACTGGGCGAAGAGCGTGGTGCTGCTCAGCGGCGCCGAGGGAGCAGGCCTGCCTGCCGAGGCGCGCCTCGTCAACGGGGAGGTGGTCTCGGCGATCACGACGGTCCCGCTGCGCGCGAGCGTCGTGCGCGTCGTGATCGAGCTGTCGCGTCCCGCCACGCCAACGGCGACCGTCGTCGACCAGGGCGGGGAGCGCTACCTGCGGATCAGCTTTCCGCTCTGAGTCGCTCCCGCGATCGCGGAGGCGCGCGTGGCCGTGGATCCCCGGTGACCGCCACGCTATGATGCCGCACCATCGACGCAAGCCCTTCCGCGGAGACCCGTGGACAGGAGACCCGTGTAGATCAGGGATGGAGGCGTCGCAGGTCGGGCACTACGATGGCGAAGAACAGCGAATCTCTGCTCCAGGAACTCGAGTTTCGGATGGTCGTGACGACGGCCATTCTCAGCACGCTCGATCTCGACTACGTGCTCTACGTGATCCTCTCGGGCATCACGTCGCGTGATGGCCTCGGCTTCAACCGCGCGTTTCTCCTGCTCGACGACGATGAGGGACGGACGCTGAAGGTGCGCCTCGCGGTGGGGCCGCGCACTGGGGAGGACGCCGAGCGCATCTGGACGGAGATCGAGCGGGAGGAGGTCAATTTTCCTGATCTGCTGCCGCGCTTCGAGGCCTTCTTGCAGGACACGGCCAGTCAGGCCCTGACCAGCGAGATGTCGAGCTTCAGCGTTCCGCGCAATCGGCTGGAGGCCCTGGCGGCGACCGCCCTGCAGGCCGATGAGGAGGGTGAAGCGCAGCTGGTCGGCGTGCTGGCGCGCTGCATGCTGAATGGCACCCCGTGGTGCAGCAACGCCCTGACGCTGCTGCACGAGGTCGGTGGCAGCGCTGGCCGAATCATTGAGCTGCGCCACGTGGCGGTCGTGCCACTGATGGTCGAAGAGCGCCTGATCGGGGCGATCTTCGCCGACAATCTCTTCACCGGACACAGCGTAGCGACCGAGGAGCTGCGCAGCCTCCATGCGCTCGGCAACCTCGCTGCGCTGGCGATCGACCGCGCTCGTCTTCATCAGCGCACCGCGGCGATGGCCGAGGTCGACGGCCTTACGGGGGTCTACAATCGGCGCTACTACGGCGCGGCGGTGGAGCGGGCGCTGGAGAGCGCGTCCCGCAGCGGCGAATGCGTGTCGATCGTGCTCTTCGACCTCGACCACTTCAAGCGCTGCAATGATCAGCACGGCCACCTGGTGGGCGACGAGGTGCTCAAGGACGTGGCGCGCATCCTGACCGGTGGCGTGCGCGGTTCAGACGTCGTTGCCCGCTACGGCGGCGAGGAGTTCGTCGTGCTGCTGCGCAGCACCGGGCAGGATGCCGCCGTGCAGGTGGCGGAGAAGCTGCGTGACAAGGTCAAAGAGAGCCCTCTGGCCGGCGATGTGGTGAAGGGGGTGACGCTGAGCGCTGGTGTTGCCACCACGGCAGGGGGCGAAAGCGCGCACGCATTCTTCGATCGCGCGGATCGGGCCCTCTATCGCGCGAAGCTCGCGGGGCGCGACCAGGTGGTGCTGGCAAGGGAGGCCGGAGAGCCCGAAGTCAAAGCCTGATCGTCGGCGCAACCGAGGGCGGGTCGTGGGTGCCCGACCGGCGACGGAATCGTCCGGCGACGGAATCGTCCGGCGAAAGGCTAGTGGGCCGCGGGGATAGGGGCGGTGGCGGCGAGGTCCTGATCGGGGACGTCAGCGGTTTCGTCGTCAGCCGTCTCGTCATCAGCGGTCTCGTCGTCAGCCGTCTCGTCGTCAGCCGTCTCGTCGTCAGCCGTCTCGTCGTCAGCCGTCTCGTCGTCAGCCGTCTCGTCGTCAGCCGTCTCGTCGTCAGCCGTCTCGTCGTCAGCCGTCTCGTCGTCAGCGGTCTCGTCGTCATCGTCACGGCTAGAGGCCGCACGATCATCACGCTCGAGGCTGCCAGCGCTGGGCGGAACGACGATCCGGGCGCCCGGCTTCGGCGCGACCAGCATGTTCATTCGCCGGCCTTCCATCACGGGGAACTGCTCGACGACGGCGCAGTCTCCGAGCTCGGCGAGCACCTTCTGCAGCACCAGCTGACCCATCTCTGGGTGAACGATTTCCCGCCCGCGGAACTGAATGACGAGACGGGCCTTGTTCCCTTCGGCCAGGAAGCGCAGGACGGAGCGGATCTTGACCGCGAGGTCGTGCTTATCCGTCTTCGGTCGCAGCTTCATTTCCTTGATCTGGACCACCGTCTGCTTCTTCTTGCTCTCGCGCTTCTTCTTGGCCTCTTCGTACTTGAAGCGACCGTAGTCAATGATCTTGCACAAACCGGCGGCTCGGCCTTCGGGTTGATCTCGACGAGGTCGAGACCCTTCTCCTCGGCGATGCGGCAGGCAATGTGCGTCGGCATGACGCCAAGCTGGCGGGCATCCTCTCCGATCACGCGCACATCGCGCGCTAGGATCTTCCGGTTGACGCGGTGAGCGTCCTGTACCAGGGGACGACGGCCCCTGATCTTCGACGGGGGTAGCGGTGGTATGAGAGCACCTCCTGTGCGGCGGTAGCTGGGCCGCACCAATGATTACAAGCGAAAGCAGTCCAACCTCGCAGAGCGCCGCGCCAAGATCAAGCCCCGGATCGCGGACGGTGCGCAGCATGGTGCCAGTGTTCTGCGGGCCGTCAAGTCCCCTCCGGCGCGCATCCCCTGCGCCTGGGGCAGAGCCGTCGGGGGCCGGCCCCTGGCGCCGCGCTCCGCCACGGACGATTGACCACTTCCGCAGGGCGCTTCTATCATGGCGCGGTGGGCTGCATCCATCCATCGCCCGGGCGCCTCGCGCGCCTCGCGCGCCTCGCGATCCTCCTCGCGGGGTCGTGCTGCCAGCTCGCCTGCGGTGATTCCGCGCTCGCTGGTCTCGCCGGCCAATGGGCTGGCAGCTTTTTCTGCCCCAATCAAAGCAGCGAGGTGCTGATCACGATCGAGGCGATCGACGCCCATGCCGTGGGCGGGACGGCCGTGGTGCGTACGCGCGACGTCGACCAGAGGCTCAGGGTGACGGGCAGCCAGCGCCAGGAGGTCCGCAGGCTCGCCTGCCTCGACGACCGCTGCAGCTCGGCCACGGACTGTCTGGAGCGGGGCGCTGGGCGCTGCAACGCGGCGGGGCTCTGCGACGCCTGTGTCGAAGAGCGCGAGGTGACGCTCGTGACGCTGACGCTGAGCGACCAGAATGTCGCCTTGGCCGACCCACAGCTCGATTTCGTGCGGTTGGGTAGCCAGACGCTCGACGGCACGCTGTTGTGGTTTTGCTCCGGCGTTCGCGATGGCGCTGGTACTGTGGCGCTGCGCAAGCGCTGAGGGTCGCGCGGACTGCGGTCGAGGCAGGCCCGACCCGCGGCGCCGGCGCTGCAGTCGGGGCTCGTGTCCGCGATCGGGTGCGGCCTGATCGAGCGGGGGTGTTGGATGGCGGAGCGCGATCAAGCCGAGGCGATCGCCCTGATGCAAGAGGTGCTCGGCGAGGAGTACCTGCAGCTCGAGGTCGAGAGCGTCGTGGTCGAGGAGAACGTGCGTGAGCGCAGCACCTCCGTGAGCTGCGAGGTGCTCTCGACGGCGGCCGCGGGTCGCAGCGTGATCGCCGGACGAGGCGTGGGCCTGATCGACGCGCTCTTCGCCGGGGTCGTCGCGCGCTTCGCCAAGGAGTATCCCTCGCTGCAGACGATTCGCTTCGACTCGTTCTCCATCCACGGCCATCTCGAGACGAAGCAGGGCTTTGCAGGTACTGACGCCAAGGCGGAGACCACGCTCCAGGTCGTCAACTCGGAACAGCGCTCGTTCACCTTTAGCGCGTCCTCGCGCAGTGTGACTGCCTCGGCGATCTTGGCGACCTTGGCGGCGCTTGCGTATTTCATCAACAGCGAGCGGGCGTTCACGACCTTGTTTCATGCGCTCAAGGACGCCCAGCAGCGCAACCGCGCCGACTTGGTGCAGCGCTACACGAGCGCGATGGCGCGCCTGGTGCAAAACACCTCCTACTCGCAGGTCCTCCGCAAACTCCGAGAGGAGCTCGGTTAGTCGAGCCCGCCGGTCGAGCCGCCGGCGGCGGTCGGCGGCTCGACCGGCGGCGCGCGCGGCGGGCTCAGTCTTGCGGATGACGATCAGGGGCGCCGGCGGCCGTCAATTCTGCGGGCGGAGGGTTCCGAGCATCGCCGGGCTCACACCTACCGCCGCGAGCGCCTGCTCCCAGCGCTGCTCCAGCGGCGTTTCGAAGACCAGCAAAGCCTCGGCGCGGGCGGGGATCCACGAACCTTGCGAAAGCTCCTGCTCCAACTGACCGGGTCCCCAGCCAGCATGGCCCAGAAAGAGCTGGAACTGCTGCGGGCCGGCGCCAGCGGCGATGGCGCGCAGCAGCTCCTGGCTGGGACAGAGGCGCAGGTCGTCGGTCACCGGAAGCTCGTCGTCGCGCAGGCTCGTTCCCGGCGCGGCGCGGTAGAGCAGGACACCGCTTTCGATGGCCACCGGCCCACCGATCAGCACGGTCTGGGTCGGATCCGCGTCGTCGGCGCACTCGAAGCCCATCTGCAGCATGAGCTCGAGCGTCGTCAGGGGCGCCGCTCGATTGATTACCAGGCCCATTGCGCCCTCGTCGTTATGGAGGCACATCAGCACCACAGCACGCTCGAAGTTCGGGTCTTGGAGCGCCGGCGCCGCGACCAAGAGACCTCCGGCAACTGACGCCGAATTCCAGCTCATCGGCCCCCCATACCGCATGCCACGCGTCGAGCGCAAGCCACCGCGCCGCGCCGCGCTGCTGCTGTCGTCAACGAACGAGCCCTTCGCCCCTGCCGCTCGACCTACTCTTGCTCTTGCTGCTCGGGCTGGCTGGGGAGGGGGCGGGCGCGACGCAGCTTCGGCTGGGCCGCAGGTCGCGCGTGCGCTGGTTCCGCCTCGGGCTCCGTCTGCCCGAGCTGCCGTGCCGCCAGCACCTCACCGAGGTGGTGGATGACCTCGTGTCGCGAGCCGCCGCGTGCGCTCTCGCGGCGCAGCACCGCCCGCGAGCCACGGTCGCCCTGCGCGAGGCTCGTCTCGGCAAGACAGTGCAGCGCTGCGTGAAACAAGAGCGTGCTTTCCTGATCGCTGCAGGCTGAGGCGCGGTGCGCCGAGAGCACGCGCAACACCTGTTCAGCCGGATCGAGCGCCAGCCATTGGTGCGGCGGCAAGGGGCACTCGGGGTCGTAGGACCAGCGCCCGTCGAGCGCGGGGCTGGCTTCGAGCGTGCCAGAGGCGAGCTCCGGAAGCGCGGAGGGTCGGCCGTCGGCGTGCTGCGGAGGGGCCTTGCCGGCGCGCTTGGCGACGCGGGCGCGGGCGTCGGTCAGTGGCACGTCCTCGAGGGCGAGCACCTCGAGGCGATGAACCCACTCGTCGGCGAAGTCGAAGAGGTAGCCGAATACCTGTCCGACGCGCAGCGCCAAGCTATCGAGCGCGATCAGCTCGGTCTCGCTCACCGAGGACGCTGCGTTGTCGGCGCTCGGGTCACGCTGCCAGCCGGTGAAGCGCTGGGAACCCGGCTCGTAGGGCGCGCCGAACAAGAACTCATAGGGGCCGTCGTCCTGCCAGGCGAACGCGCCGCGTAGGAGCGCGTGCAAGCTGTGCAGGCTGGCGTCGAGAGGGAGGCAGAGCTGCCGCCGCACGGGCTCGAGCATCCGCACCGGTCCGCCGACGAGCTCCGCGTCCAGCCGCACGACCCGCGCGGTCTCGCGGGCGCAGCGGCCGCCCACGCGCGAGCGCGCGGCGAAGAGCGAGACGACCCGCCCGCTGCGCAGCGCGGCGCTGAGGTCCCAGCGCGTGCCGCGCCAGCCCGTGACCTCGCCCTCGTCGGCGCAGGCGGGGCAGATCCAGCGCACGCGGTCCGCCTGCGGCGGGCGTTCAACCTCGAGCCGCCCGCGGCAGGGGCGGCCGTGTGGCCGGCAGCGGCAAGGGACCGTCGAACCGAGGCGTTCGTCGGCAGGGAGCAAGTTGCCGATGGCGACGATGCGGCTGGCAAAGTGGAGCAGGCGCTGCTCCGCCGTGGATCGTTTACCTTCGCCGCAAAGCGTCGAGATATCGATGCGCGGGCGTTTCCCTTGCACGAGACGAAACCCCCCCTTCAGCGACAGTGGGCAGCGACAGTGGGCAGCGACAGCTGGCAGCGACAGTGGGCGACCACCCGAAGCTGGCCGACGTCGCTGCGTTCCCTCGCCGACCACCCGGGGAGATGACCTTACCACGCCCAGGCGGCGATGCTCCCCGCGGACCCAGCGCTACCACGCACCCGGTCGTCAGACGCGGATCCGCTGCAGGTGCTCTCCGACGACCGCGAGTAACTCAGTGACATCGATCGGCTTCGGGACGAGTCGAGCGATCCCCAGGTGCTGCAGCACTCGGCGACTATCGACGTCGAGATGCGCGGTCAGCACGATCAAGGGAATGCTCGCGGTCCGCTCGTCGCCGCGCAGGGCCGCAGCGAGCTCGACGCCGTTGAGGTTCGGCATGTTGAGATCCACCAGCGCGAGGTCGGGCCGCGACTGGCGCGCAAGGTTCAGCGCCGCGAGCCCGTCGTCCGCGGTGAGGACGGTTACGCCAGGAAAGCCGACCTGGAGGGCGGTCGAATAGATCGCCCTCATCTCCGGATCGTCCTCGGCAACGAGCACGCGCACGGGCGCGGAGCGCGGCCTCGCGCTGGCCTCGTGTTGGCGGGCGCCGTCGAGCGCCTGCATGAACTCATGGCAGCTCACGAAGCGATCGGCGGGCGCCTTGCTCATGGCGCGCGCCACCACGTCCGCCATCGTCCGCGGGATATCGGAGCGGATCTCGGTGACCGACGGTGGCTTTCCGCGCAGATGAAGCTGGAGGATCTCGCCCACGGTGGGTGCGTCGAAGGGCGGCTCGCCGGTCAGCATTTCATAGGTCGAGACGCTGAGCGCGTAGAGATCCGCGAGGTGGAGCTGATGCTCCGGCACGGCATCACGGCGAATGAGCTCGGGCGCGAGGTAGAGTGGCGTTCCGGCCAAGTCGCGCACGTCATTCGGTTGGGCGACCGTCTCGACCAGGCCGAAGTCGGCGATGGCCACGCGGAAGCTCGGCCCGATCAGCATGTTGGGGGGCTTGATATCGCGGTGGACGATGCCGCGGTCGTGAACCGCCTGCAATCCACGGCAGGCCTGGCGCAGGATGCCCAGGACGACATCCAAATAGAGCTGCTCCTCGCGCTGGTTTGCCGCTTCGATCAGGCTCCCCACCGTATAGCCGGGGACGTACTCCATCGCGAAGTAGGGGTGCCCGCGATAATCACCGGAGGCGAAGATCTGCACCACGTTTTCGGCGCGGACGCTGGCCATCGCCACCGCCTCGCGGCGAAAGCGCTGGGCGACGCGTGCGTCCGCCGAGTAGCGCGGTGATAGCACCTTGATCGCGACGGGACGCTCGAGGCGGATGTCCTCGCCGAGGTAGACCAGCCCCATCGATCCGCGCCCGAGCAGGCGACGGACGTGGTAGGTGTCGTCGAGGGTGATGCCGAGGGGAATCGGCCCCGCTTCGGACTTAAACGCGTCGCCCTGGTTCATGGTCCGCCGGATGTTCCCACAGTCCGAGGCTCCGCAACAGCCGGAGAAACCAAAGGGGCGATGCGGGCCAGCGGCCGGCTGGAGGCGGAGGGCCGCGGTCGGCCGCTTTGGCGCTCTCGAGCGCGGCGCGCGCGCCGATTGAACCAGGGTGCAGCCGGCTGGGCCGCGAGGTCCGATTTCCTGTTGGAAGAGGCGAGGGCGTGCCGTGGAGCTGATCGAGTGTGTGCCGAACTTCAGCGAAGGGCGTCGGGGCGAGGTGATCGCTCGGATCGCCGCTCGCCTGGGCGAGGTCCCTGGGGCACACCTGCTCGATGTCGACGCCGGGGTCGCCGTCAATCGGACGGTAATGACGATCGTGGGGAGCCCTGACGCCGTGGCCGAGGCGGCGTTTCGCGCGGTCGCGGAGGCGGCGCGTCGAATCGACATGCGCGCGCAGCGGGGCGAGCATCCCCGGATCGGTGCCACAGACGTGTGCCCCTTCGTGCCGCTGGCCGGCGTTACCCTCGCTGACTGTGCCGCTGTCGCGACCCGCTTCGCCGCCCGCGTCGGGACAGAGCTCGGCATCCCTTGCTACCTCTACGGCGCTGCGGCGCGGACGCCCGAGCGCCGGGAACTCGCCGCGCTGCGACGGGGCGGGTACGAGGCGCTCGCGCGGCGAATGGTCGATCTGCGCTGGAAGCCCGACTTTGGTCTCGTCGCGACGGCCGCTCGTTGTGGCGCCACCGCGGTGGGCGCGCGGGAGCCGCTGATCGCGTTCAACGTCAATCTGGCGACGCGCGATGTCAGCATCGCGCGCTCAATCGCGCGCGAGGTCCGCGAGGGGCGAGGCGCGCCGCCAAGCGGGCTGCCGGGCTGTCGCGCGCTCGGCTGGTTCATTGCCGAGTACGACTGCTGCCAGGTCACCGTCAATGTCCTGCGCTATCGCGAAACGGGGCTCGATCGAATTCTTCGGCGCGTCGACGAGCTGGCGCGGGCTCAGGGCGTCCGCGTCAGCGGCAGTGAGGTCATTGGGTTGCTACCCAAGGCCGCGCTGCTCGAGCCGGGACGGCGCGCCCTTGGCCGGGACGGCGGCGATGGCGGGCGCAGCGAGGCCGCCGCAGACGAGGGTGCGCTGCTGCGGGCTGCCGTCGAGGCCTTGGGGCTCGACGCGCTGCGCCCGTTCACCGCGACGCTCAAGGTTCTGGAGTACCGCCTGGCCGCAGTGCTCGGCCCGGCCATGCCGCGGCTCGAAATTTAGCACCCACGCGCCGCCGCGAGCAGCGGCCCGCCGCCTCGCTGGCCTTTCTTGGCCTCGCGCGTCGTGGTAGACGGTCCCCACTGCTGAGCGGTGTGAATCGATGTCGCTTCCCTGCCTCCGAGAAATCGTCCCCGTCGAGGGCTTCTTCGGGCTGCCGATTCGCCCCTTTGGCCTGCTGGTCAGCACCGGGGTGATGATCGGCTACTCGTTGGCCAGGCGTCGCGCGCGGGCGACCGGCCTCGACGAGGACGTCTGCGCCAACGCCATGGTCTGGTCCGTCGTCGCCGGCTTCATCGGCGCGCATTGGGTCTCGGTGATCTTCTATTTCCCGGAAGACCTGCGGCGCGACCCCTGGGTGCTCCTCAAGTTCTGGAAGCAGCTCTCCTCGTTCGGTGGCTTCGTCGGCGGCGCACTGGGCGCCTGGCTCTACTTCCGCCGTCAGCGGCAGTCGCTGCTCAAGTATGCCGATGCCATCATCTTCGGCCTCGTGCCCGGCTGGTTCTTTGGCCGTCTCGGCTGCACCGTCGTGCATGATCATCCCGGGGCGGAGACGAGCTTCGCGCTCGGTGTACGTTGCGGGACGGGCGGCGCTGTGGTCCACGATCTCGGGCTCTACGAGGCCCTCTTCACGGTCGTGCTCGTCGGCGTGCTCTATGGACTGAGGCGCCTCCGTCCCTTCCACGGCTTTCCGATCGCGCTCATGCTCGCGCTCTATGCCCCCGTACGCTTCCTGCTCGATCGCCTTCGCATTGAGGATCGGACCTATTGGGGGCTGACCCCTGGGCAATTCTTCGCCGGCCTCGTGCTGCTGCTGGCGGCTGCCCTGGCGGCTCACGGTCTGCACCTGCGACGGCAGGGGGACTGGCCTGGGGCGCCCGCCTCTGAGCGCTCGCTGGGCGGGCGTGGCGCAGTGGCCGCGGCGCCCCAAGCCCGGCAGCCGGCCCGTCGTCGGCGCCGGCGCAAGTAGCGCGCCGCCAGCAGCCGAGGGCTTCACGCGGGCCTCTGCCCGCCGTGGAATGTGCGCCCGTCGGCGCCCTCTGGCATAGTGGGCGACGCTTTTTTTACCTCGGCTCTCTCGTCGGATTTGGCGCCGCGCTCGTCGCGGCTCCGACCGCGTTGGAGCCCGCTGCAAGGCGAGCGCGGGGCTATTGATCCCTGCGCGCTCGGCCGACGGAGGCAGGACCGATGCACGAGCACTTTGATCCCGCGAGCACCGAGCACCGATTGCGCAGGTTTGTGGTGGCGTCCTTGCTCTTGGGCGTGGTCGTGCTCGGGGTCGCCATCTTCGTCGGTCTGCGGCGTCGCGCCGCCACGGAGGCTCCCAGCGAGAACTCGAGTGCGCTGGCCTCGTGGTGTGAGCTGAGGCGCCAGTGGGCCCGTGATGACGGGACCTTGAGCGCCGATATCTTGCTCAAGAGCGTGCGGCCGGACCAGCGCGCCGAGCGTGAGCGCCTCGTCGGAGAGCGCAACGAGGTGGCTGAGCGCTACCGTCGGCAGCTCGTTCAGCTCCTCGGCAAGCTCGATGACCCGCGCGTCCTGCTCGTCGAACAAGCCCTGGTCAAGGAAGGAAAGGCGCGCGCCAATACGGCCGTGCGCATCGCCAACGTCGTCAGCGAGGTGGAGGCCGCCGCCGGCGACGGCGCGGCGGACGCCCAGCTGCGGGACCGCCTCGCTCAGCTACGCGCAGCGCAGACGACGGCAGCGGAGACGCTCAAGCAGCGTATCGTCAACGGTCGCCGCGCGGCCGACGCCGAGGTGACGCGCGCCCTCGCCGCAATTCCGGGCTGCCACTCGGTCTATCGAGGTCCAGTCACTGACGAAAACACGGGCGATAGCCCCTACGTCGCGTGGGACGAGCTGGAAATGCGCCGGGACCAGCTCGCGAGCAGCATCGCGGCCAAGGTGCATCGACTCGAGCCGGCCGAGCAGTTCACCAATCAAGTCCATCACGCGCTGGTGCGCCGCTATCGACCGATCCTCTCGAGCTGTTTCCAAAAGCAGCGGCGCAAAGCGCCCCGTACGCCGACGGAGATCGACCTTCACATCCGTCTGCAGTCCAACGGGACCGTCAAGACGCTCGGGCTTCAGGGAGCGGAGGTCCTTCGCGACTGCCTGCTCGAAACGGCCGGTCGCTGGCGCCTTCCAGCACCGGGGCGCGCAGGAGAATCAGTCGTCATCGCCATGG
>JADJTL010000001.1:1030000-1326613 GCA_016711215.1 Pseudomonadota bacterium
CAGAACGTACGCAGCGCGCTGGTGCTCGGCCACGCGCGCGGGGTCGCTTTGGCTGTCGCGGGGCGCGCCGGCCTGCCCGTGCAGGCCTACGCGCCGGCCACCGTCAAGCAGGCCGTCGCCGGGCACGGCCGTGCCGACAAGCAGCAGATTCAGCGTATGGTCCAACTTCTGCTCGCGCTGGAGCAGACGCCGGTCGTCGACGAGGCGGACGCGCTCGCCGTGGCGGTCTGTCACGCGATGAGCCGCGCCGCCGCGCACGTCGCGTCGCCGGCGGTGGCGGCGGTCTTGGGGTCGCGCCCGCGCGGCGGGCGTGGCCTGCGTCGCGCGCGAGACGGAGGAAGCGCATGATTGCCTCGTTGGCTGGCGTGGTACAGCAGAAGGCGCTCGACCGCGTCGTCGTCTAGGTCGGCGGCGTTGGCTACCTGGTTTGGCTGTCGGCGCAGAGCATGGCCGAGGTGCCGAGCGAGGGCAGTCCGGTGCGGATCTTCTGCCACACCCACGTGCGCGAGGATGCGCTGCAGCTCTTCGGCTTCTGCCAGGATCTCGAACGGCGCACCTTTGAGCTCTTGATCTCGGTCTCCGGCGTCGGTCCGCGCCTGGCCCTGACGATCCTCTCCGGCATGCCGGTCGCCGAGCTGCTTCAGGCGATCGCGGGCGCCGACGTGCGACGGCTGCAGACCCTTCCTGGCGTGGGCAAGAAGACCGCCGAGCGTCTGTCGCTGGAGCTCAAGGAACGCTGTGCGCGGCTCGGCGCGGCTAAGACGGCGGCGTCGCCAACGGGCACCGCCAGCGCGCGCGTCGACGTGACCGAGGCGCTGGTGGCGCTCGGCTACCGCCGGGCCCAGGCCGAGCGCGCAGTCGAGACGGTGCTCGCCGATCGGACCGAGGGGGCCGCGGCGGTTGTCGCCGAGCGCCTCTTGCGCGATGCTCTGTCCCTGATTGCAGAGCTGTGAGCGCCTGCGGAGCGCTGAGCCATTGCGGAGCGCTGAGCCATTGCGGAGCGCTGAGCCATTGCGGAGCGCTGAGCCATTGCGGAGCGCTGAGGGAAGGGAGCTTGGAAGGTGAGTGAGCGGCGGGAAGAACTCTCCCCTGCGCGCTTGGCTGGCGATGAGCCCGTAGAGGCCGTGCTGCGCCCCCAGAGCTTCGAATCCTTCATCGGACAGGGTCGCCTCAAGGCTAACCTCCGGGTCTTCGTGCGCGCGGCGCGGCAGCGCGGCACCGCCCTCGATCATCTCCTCTTCTGCGGTCCGCCCGGGCTCGGCAAGACCACGCTGGCTCACATCATTGGGCAGGAGCTCGGAGTCGAGGTCCACGTTACGAGCGGACCCGCGATCGACCATCGCGGCGTGCTCGCCGGCCTGCTGACGCAGCTCTCCGCGCGCGCCGTGCTCTTCATCGACGAGATCCACCGACTCAGCCCCGTGGTCGAGGAGTACCTCTACCCGGCGCTCGAGGACTTCGCGATCGATGTCCCGAGCGGGACTGGCGCCTTCTCGCAGACGCTGCGGCTGACGATCAAGCCCTTCACCTTGATCGGGGCCACGACGCGCAGCGGCCTGCTGACCTCGCCGCTGCGCGACCGCTTCGGCATCGTCGAGCGCCTCGAGCACTACGATGGTCGTGAGATCACCGAGATCGTCGAGCGCTCGGCCGGGATCATGGCCCTGCCGGTCGATGCGGACGCCGCGCAGGAAATCGGTCATCGCGCGCGCGGCACGCCCCGGATCGCCAACCGCCTCTTGCGGCGCGTGCGCGACTTCGCCGAGGTCGAAGGTGACGGTCGCGTCACCTTGCCGCTGGCCCGCCGGGCGCTCGAGGCGCTGCAGATCGACCATCTGGGCCTGGACAACCTCGATCGTGTCCTGTTGCGCAGCGTGATCGAGCAATACGACGGCGGCCCCGTTGGCATCGAGACGCTGGCGGCCAGCCTCCACGAAGATCGCGACACGCTGGAGAGCGAGGTCGAGCCCTTTCTGATCCAATGCGGGTTGCTTCAGCGCACGCCACGCGGGCGCATGGCGCTGCGGCGCGCCTACGAACACCTCGGTCTGCCCGGCGCGCACGGGGATGGCGCGCGCGCGCAGGGGAGCCTCTTCCGGTGAGCGGCGCGCGACCCTGGCTGGTGCGCTCGAATGCGCTGCTGCTGATCAGCGCGGGTCTGGCCTTGGCCCTGGCGCATGGGCGCGTCGGGGGGGCTTCGGTCGGTCCGCTCGTCGCCGGGGGCCCGCTGGTCCAGCGGCGGCTCGTCGAGCTGAAGCGCGACCTCGCGCGCTGGCCTGCGGACCTCGGACGCGCGCTGCAATTGGCGCAACTGCTGATTCACGCCGGTTTGCGCCAAGAGGCACGCGACGTCCTCCGGGCGCTCGAGCGACGGATGGCCCCCGAGCCCTTGCTGCAGCTCGAGCTCGTCGCCGCCTATGCGGAGCTCGACTGGCCGCTGGAGGCCCTCCGCTCGCTCCGCGCGGCCGTCGCACGCTGCGCTGTGGCGGCCGTCACCTGCGGCAGCGGCGATCGCGCTCGTCTCGAGCTCGCGCTGCAGGCTGGGGAACTGATGTTGGTGCGCGGTGACGCGCCGCCGCTCGCAGCGGCCGATCGGTCCCCTGCGCTTCGGTCCCCTGCGCTTCGGCCCCGCCGCGATCTCTGGCGTGAGGTCTTCAAACCGGCACGGGCGGGTAGCGCGCTGGGGCAGCCCCGACCCCGCGACGCCGCTTCGCAATGACGCAATTTCGAGCAAGGAGAGAGCAGCGATGATGCACGTCGGACAGCAATCGAGTCGTCTGGTGCTGATGCTTGCAGCGGCGTCGCTGCTGCTAGCGTGCCGCGATCCCAAGAACCCACAGACCTGGATCAAGCGCCTGCGCGATCCGGAGCACGCGGCGGAGGCTGTGCGGCAGCTGCGCGCGCTCGGCGATCCGGTGGCCGTGCCGGCGCTCTGTGAGCTCTTCAAGGATTACCCGCATACGGACATCTTGCGCACGATCATCACCTTCAAGGATCGGCGCGCCGTGCCGACCCTGATCAGCGCGCTGGACTTCGACGAGGCGACCTACCACAACGCGACCCTGGCCGCGCAGGCGCTGGTCGAGCTCAAGGCAGGTGAGGCCGTCCCCGCCTTGCTGCGCGTCCTCGAACGACCGTTGCCGATCAAGTCGCGCGCCAACCTGGCCAAGCAGGAGGCCATCCGCGCGCTCGAGAAGCTGGGCGACCGCGCTGCGCTGCCAGCCTTGATCAAGGTGCTCGAGGCACCGCCCGAAGCGCAGGACTTCTACCTCAACAAGCTGGCGGCGATGGTCTTGGGCTCCTTCGGCGACTCGGCGGCCGTGCCGGCGCTGATCCGCGCGCTCTTCCGTTCCAGCACAGTCCAGGGCTCGCTCTTTCCCCAGGCGGAGGTGGCCCTGGTCCAGATCGGTGCCCCGGCCGTGGCGCCCCTCATCGACGCGCTGCAGGGCAAGGATGAGGCGCTCAACGCGCTGGGCAAGGCGCTCGAGTTCCGCCCCGGCGTCGTCGTCAACAAGACGGCGATCGTGCTCGGCAGCCTGCGGGCGCGCGAGGCGGTGCCGGTGCTGATCGAGCGCCTCACCGTGACCGATGCGCTCCGCGACCCGGGCACGGCCGGCGTGATCGAGGCGCTGGGGAAGATCGGTGACCGACGGGCGGTCCAGCCGCTGATCGCGCTCCTCACCGACGCGCAGGCGGATCAGGGACTGCGCGTTCAAGCGACCACCGCGTTGATGCTGATCGGCGACAAGCGCGCGCTCCCTGCGCTGCTGACGATGGCGGAGAAGGGCTACCTCGAGGGGGGGCTCTGGGACCTGCGCGTCAAGGCAGCCGACGCCTACAGTGGTCTGGTGGGCGCCGAGGCTGCCAGCGGCGTGCCCGTGATCGAGGCGATCCTCGCCGATCCGCAGCTCAGTCAGCCTGGGTACCAGACCGTGCGCCAGTTCTTCGTCGCGGCGCGAGAGCGGATCAAGCTCGCGACCGCCTGCCGCGACGAGGTTGCCTGCTATGCGGCTCGCCTCAGCGCCGCCGGCGCCACAGCGGCGGAGCGCGAGAAGGCAGCGATCATGATCGGAGCGCTTCCCGACGGCCGGGGAGCGCTGGCTGAGGTGGTCAAGGCGTTGCCGCTGCGCGACCCGGTCACCTTTCGGCAGTACATGCTGGAGGCGGTCAAGCGCATCGGTCGCGCGGAAGACAGCGCGCTCCTCGCGGCGCTGCGTCAGGCGGTCGAGCGCGACGGTCGCATCAGCCCGCGCTTCCTCGGCGCAGACCTCGCCAGTCTCGACCGGATCGCGCTCGCGGTGGTGCAGCGCGCCCGCTAGAGACGCCCGGGCGGCGCCCGGCCGGATCAGGGTGAGTGGGGTGTTGCCTGGCGTAGGGGCGCGGACCGCGGGTCCGCGCCCTGGGAGAGCCTTCCGCGTGGTCTGGGAGCGCTCTTCCCAGGGTCTGGGAGCGTCCCTGTGGTCTAGGAGCTCTTGAGGACCATCAGCCGGTACTTGGCGAACTCGGCTTGGCCGGCGGTGTAAAGCACCTCGCTCAGCAAGCGGTAGGGCACGGTCTGGTCGGAGACGATCACGACCTCGCCCTCAAAACGGCCGCCCCCCCGGCGCTCGTGCGTCTTCAAGCGGGTGGCGTGCTTCTGCAGCTGCTCCAAGAGCGGATTGATCAAGAAGCTGCTCGGTCCATCGCGCTTGATCGAGGCGTCGACCTCGCCCTTCTTGACCGCTGCCACCTGATCGTCCTCGACGAGGATCGCCCGGCGGGTGATCGTGACCTTCACGGCCTCGTGCGTCTTGACCAAGGCTGACGATCGCGGAAGCATCAGGTCATCGCTGAGGCTGACGTTTTCGGCGCTGACGGAGAAGCTCTTGAGGAAGAAGACGATGAGAATCGTCATCATATCCATCATCGGCGTGATGTTCAGGTGCGAGACGAAGTCGGGCTCGGGCAGCCCGCGTCGCAGCTGTCGCAGGCGCTTATGCGCCTTGATGCGCACGGAGACCATCACTCGACCCCCGCGCTCAGAATTACCTGGTCGAAGAGGCAGCCGTCCGCGCCGGTACAGTCGTTGGTCGGCGTTCCCCGCAGCACGTCCATCGCCTTCACCACCGCCTGATAGGGGATGTTGCGGTCGGCCATCAAGATGACCTGCCGTTCCTTGGGATAGGTCTTCTTGATCTGCCGAACCTTGGCCACCAGGCCGACGTAGTTGAGCTTATCGATCCACACGGGCTCCGCCTGACCGTCGGCGTTGGTGCGGCTTCCCAGGTAAATCGGACAGCGCCGCTGCTGCAGCGGGGCGAGGCACTTGATCGTCGGCAGCTTCCCGTCATCGCCGGTCAGCACCGCGCCAGAGCCGGCGATGATGAAGCCGGTGTAGGAGACGGTGACGGTCAGATTGAGCTTGGGCGTGTCGTCGCCGTCGCGCTGCTCGCTGCCGGCCGCGACGGCGGGGTCAGCGTAGCGTGGCGCGTTGACGTTGATGTTCGCCATCGCGATCACGCTCGCCGTGGTCGCCAGCAGAAAGATGACCGTGTTGGTGATGATGTCGAGGTAGGGGACGAGGTTGAGCTCGCCGCCCTCGAACTCGGCCTCCTCGGCCGCGGCGTGCTCGCGACGCATCCGCGCACGCACCTTGGCGAGGGCTGCACGCTCGGAGATCACTTCTTGGCCCCAGTCCCCGAGCTCAGGGCGCCCCCACGCGTCTGAAGCACCAGCAGATTCTCGAGCTTCATCGAGAAGAGCTCGAGATCCCCGGTGACCTTCTTCGCCATTCCGCTCAGCACCAGGTGGAAGATAATGGCCGTTACGGCGATACCCAACCCCATGGCGGTGTGGTGCAGGGCCTGCGAGATGCCCTGGGCGAGGAACTCCTGCCGCTTGGCGGGGTCCGCCGCGCTGACGGCGGCGAAGGCCTTGATCAGCCCGATAACGGTGCCGAGCAGCCCGACGAGGGTGGCGATGTTGGCCAGCGACCAGAGCGCCGGGATGCGCTTCTTGACGTCGGGTGTCGTCTCGACGAGGGCCTCCTCGACTGAGGTGGCGATCGCCTCCTCGCCGCGGTGGACCTGGACCAGCCCGGCCTGGGCGACCCGCAGCAGCGGCGCATTCGTCGACCCGCAGAGGCGGATCGCGCGGTCGACGTTATTGGCCTGGATCAGCTTGTGGAGCTGATCCAACAGCCCCTTGGCGTTGATCTGCCCCTTGAAGAGCAGAAAGATGAAGCGCTCGACCACGACCGCCAGCACGGCGATGAAGATCAGGACGTTGATGTAGATCAGTACATCGCCCTCTTTGAACAGGTGCGCGAGTCCTTGCATGCTAAGCGGCCTCCGGTGGCTCCCCTGATTGCGAAGGGGAGGAAAACAGCAAGCGAGCCCCGACGAGTCGCGGCCCCGACTTGATTCAACCCCAGACCTAAACGAGTCCAGACCTAACGAGCCCTAACCCTAAGACCCAGACGCTCAGTCGGAAGAGCGGCTCCAATTCGCCCTGCCGGCTCGCGCGAGGCTCAGGATCGCCCTGATGCCCTGATGCCCTGATGCCCTGATGCCCTGATGCCCTGATGCCCTGACGAAGCTCGCCTCGCCATGACTCTCGACGAAGCCCCGACGAAACCTCAACGAACCCTCGATTTGGCGCCCGATTTAACTTCACCCGGTTAACTTCAACCGGGCCAAGCCGAGGTCACCTCGGAAACCGGCGTCGGGCGCATCTCAGCGAACCCAACCGCGAGGCGCAAGCCGCGACCCGCATTCGCTCCCAGACCTAAACCGGCGTGAATTGACGACGGCCTCTCTACCACAGCGCGCGATGGGCTGTAAAGGAAGTGCCTCTTCGCCGGTTGCGCATCCTTTTTTGCCACGGCGCAGCCGGAGTTGATATAGTCCGCCCTGGATTACTGCGGAAATCCTCGCATGCTCCGCTGGTGCCTGCCGTTACCAGCGCACCTCGGCGACGAGGCGCGGCGACGTGTATACATCGTACATCGACGGAATTTGCAGCGACGAAATTTGCAGCGACGAAGTCAACGGCGAAGTTCGGTTTCCCGCAACCCCAGTGCCGGGAAGCGCCCAGGAGTGACCGCCCGATGGAGCTCGTAGCGAAGCCCGTGGGTCTCGGAGTAAAGGCTGCCATCGCAGGGGCGTTCTTCGCCGTCTGGCTCGGCCTTTCCTTCCTCTTACACAGCAGCACCAGCTTCTTCCGCGAGGGTGGATGGGGCATGTGGCCGATTCTGGCCGCGGGAATGGCGTTCCTGCTGATCACGGTCGAGCGCGTCCACTTCCTCTTCTACCGCTTGCGGCGCGACCGGCGCGTCTTTTCGGCAGCCGTACGCCGGCACCTGTTGGCCGGCGACGTCAGCGCCGCGGTCGAGGCCTGTCGCCGCAGCGAGGCGCCGCTGGCGAATATCGTCAAGGCGGGTCTGAGCGAGCTGCACCGCTCCGACCGTGACGTTCAGGAGGCGGTGGACGAGGCGGCGCTCTCTGAGCTGCCCCGCATCGAGACCCGGACCGGCTACCTGGCAATGATCGGCAACATCGCCACGCTGCTCGGCCTACTCGGAACGATTGTCGGGCTGATCACGTCCTTCGCCGGC
The DNA here is from genome assembly GCA_016711215.1 of Pseudomonadota bacterium. NCBI lineage: Bacteria > Pseudomonadati > Pseudomonadota > Pseudomonadota bacterium. The sequence continues at coordinate 1,037,595 of JADJTL010000001.1, forward strand.
GTTTCGCTCGAGAACAAGGACGATCCGCACGACCAGCAGCGCGCCCGCGCCTACGTCCACCTCGTGCCAAGCTGCCAGACCCTGGCGGACGGGCCGCTGGTCGAGTGCATCAAGCAGAACAAGGCCTCGATCCTGGCCCGGGGCATCAGCGAGGCGATGCACTGCACCGCCTTCGGCCTGGCGGTTGGTATCATGGCGCTGTTGGCCTTCTCCGTGCTCAATGGCCGCACCCAGCACCTGCTCGACGACATCGCCGACGGGACCGTGCGGCTCGTCAATCTCGCAGTTCTGCACCGCTCCGCCATGAACACTGAGGGTCTGGCGGGCTAGGCGCTCATTTGCGATGGCGCGCCGGGCCGGCAAGACCGCGCCGCGACGCCGCCAGGAGGACTACCGATGGGGTTCATTCAGACCGTGAACGAAGCCTTCAAGGAGGGCGGCTGGGGCATGTGGCCGATCCTGCTGCTCTCCATCGCCGCCGTCGGTGTGATGGTCGATCGCGCCGTCTACTTGATGCGCTCGGCGATCGACAAGCGCGAGTTCCTCGGCTTGATGCAGCGGCTGATCGCCCAGGGCAATGTCGCGCAGGCGATCAAGGTCTGCAGCGGCACCTCGCGCCCTTTGACGCGCATCGTGCAAGCGGGCCTGACGCGCGTCAACCGCTCCGACGCCGAGGTCCAAGCGGCGATGGACGAGGCCGCGCTGCACGAGATGCCGCTGCTCGAGCGGCGAACGGGCTACCTGGCGATGATCGGTAACGTCGCGACCCTCGCCGGTCTGCTCGGCACGATCGTCGGGCTGATCCACTCCTTCGGCGCGGTCGGCTCCGTCGACCCGTCGCAGAAGGCATCGCTGCTCGCGCGCGGTATCTCCGAGGCGATGAATTGCACGGCCTTCGGGCTGCTGGTCGGAATCGTCTCGCTGCTCGCGTTCTCGGTCCTGAACGGCAAGACCCAGGCGATCCTCGACGACGTCCATGAGGTGACCGCTCAGGTGATGAACCTGATCAGCGGCACTCGCCAGGCACCCCCGCAGAGCTGAAGCAGGACGCAGCACGACGGTGAGGGCGCTCAGCCCTCCGCGTCGCGCCGCAGCGAGGTAACGATGGGCGTTTCAATCGAAAGCGCGGGCGGTCGCGGTGGGAAGAAGTCGCTCGATGCCGAGCTCAACCTCGTTCCCTTCATCGACCTGCTGGTTTGTTGTATCTGCTTCTTGCTGATCACCGCGGCCTGGAGCGCGATGTCGAGCATCGAGGTCAACCAGAAGGGCCAGGGCTCGGCTGGTAAGCCTCCCACGGAAGAGACGAAGCAGCTCGAGGTGGCGGTGACGGTGCTCGTCGGCCAGGACGGCTACGTCGTCAGCGCTGGCAGCGTGCGCGACCCGATCGCCAAGCAGGCTGAGACCGTCTACGACGTCGAAGCGCTGGGCAAGCGTCTGCGCGACCTCAAGGGCGAGCTGCAGACCCGCGACGAGCTGACGATCGCGGTCGAGGACGGTGTGGTCTATCGCTACATCGTCGAGGCGATGGATGTGGCACTGCAGCAGAACTTCACCAGCATCCGCCTGACCGACGCCGCCGCGGCGAGAATGTAGCCGGAGTAAAAACGGAATGACCGGAATCGTCAACGCCGTGCCTGTGCTGCTCGCCGTCCTGATCGCGGCGCTCTTGCCGCTCGGGGTCCTACCCCCAGCGGTGGCTGCCGCCTTCGCTGAGGGCGGTTGGGGCATGCGCCTCATCCTCTTCGCCTTGGTCGTCAGCCTCTGGCTCGTCGCCGACCGTGTGCTGATGATGCTCCGATCGGTCTCCAGCGGGCATCGCTTGCTGGAGCGACTGCGCCCGCACCTCGCACGCGGCGATGCGGCGGCAGCCGGCGCGGTTTGCGCGGAGGTCGACCGCCCGCTGGCGCGGATTATCGGCGCTGGGCTCGCAGCGAGCGCAGCGGGCGAGCATGACGTCCGCGTCGCGATGGACGCGATGGCCTACCGCGAGCTGCCGGCGATCGAGCGCCGTACGGGCTACCTCGCTTTGATGGGCAACGTGGCCACGCTGATGGGGCTCTTCGGTACCATCATCGGGCTGATCCATTCCTTCGGCGCGGTCTCGATGAGCTCCGGCGCCGAGAACGCGACGCGCCTCGCCGCCGGCATCAGCGAGGCCATGAACTGCACAGCCTTTGGGCTGTTGACCGGCATCCTCGCGTTGGTCGCCTATTCGGCGCTCAACGGCCGGACTCAGGCCTTGCTCGACGAGATCAACCTCTGCTCCTTGCACGCATTCCGTCTCTGGAAGCGGGGCTGGGCGGCGAGCGGCGGCGAGCTGGCGACGAACGCGGATCGCGGACCGATCCACGCGCCAGCGGGGAAGCTGATGCAGAGCACGGGCCTGCTCAAGGGGACGCGCCACGGCCACGGGAAGAAGTCTACCTTCGCCAGCCTGCAGCTGACCCCGCTGATCGACATGTTCATCGTGCTCGTGATCTTCCTGCTCCTGAGCTTCTCGGCCTCGGGTGACATCGTCGCGGCGAACAAGGACATCAAGCCGCCCTTCGCGACGAACGTCCAGGAGCTGGAGCGCGTACCGATCGTCTCGATCTCCAACATGCCGGACCATCCGAGCAAGGGGCTCGTGACCCTCGAGGATCGCGAGGTAGCGCTGGTCGGGGAGCTGACGGCGCCCGAGTCCGGCGGTGACCTGCGCATCGCCCGCCTCAGCACCCAGCTCGAGCGGCTGCGCAACGCTTGGAATCTTCGTCACGCCGACGAGCCCTTCGATGGCAAGCTGATCATTCAGTGCGACCGAGACATCGACTTCCGCGTGATCAAGCGGGTGATGTATTCGGCGGGCGTCGCAGGCTACGGCAACCTGATGTTCGCGGTGCGCAAAAAGGCCGAGGCTCGCGCCGCGCCCTGAGCGCGCTCCGAGCTGCTGCTCAGGCGCCCCGCTGGCTTCGAGCAAGGCGGTCGGGGGCGGGGAGCTCGCCGCTGTAGACCTCCTCGGCCGGGCCCGCCATCCAGATTCTGGCCAGAGCGGCCTCAGCCTCGATCATCAGCGTGCCCCCCGGTAGCCGCACCTCGATCGCGGCATCGCCCGGCACGCGTCGCGTGGCGATCGCGGCGGCGGCCGCCGCGCAGGCGCCAGTGCCGCAGGCCTCCGTCAAGCCACAGCCGCGTTCCCAAACCGAGACCTCGAGCGCGCCCTCCGGGGTCACGCGGACGAACTCGACATTCGTGCGCTGTGGAAAGGCGGCGTGTTGTTCGACCCGCGGTCCAGCGCCCGCGGCCAGGGCCCGGAGGTCACGCTGATCCTCGACGAAGGTGACGAAGTGCGGATTTCCGAGGCTGAGGGCGGTGCCGATCAAGGGCAGGCCCTCAAGGTCCAGGGCTTCCTCCACGAAGGGTCCACTGCCGCGCATCGGCAGCGTTTCCCGCGCAAACTCGGGGCGACCCATGTCGGCCCGCACGATGGCGACGAGGCCGTTCGGAGCGAGCTGAAGCTGGCAGGGCCGAATGCCGGCCTGAGTCTCTATCCGCAGCAGGAGCTCGGCGTTCGGCCCGGGCGCGTGGTCATGCAGGTACTTGGCTGCGCAGCGCAGGCCGTTGCCGCACATCTGGGGTTCGCTGCCGTCGGCATTGAGGACGCGCATGCGCGCGTCCGCGAGCTCGAGGATCGTCGGCAGGACGAGCAACAGGCCGTCTGCGCCAATTCCACGCCGGCGATCGCAGAGGCGCTTGACGTAGCTGGGATCGCCGACCCACTCGGGCAGCGGATGCTCGCGCCCATCGAGCAGGATGAAGTCGTTGCCGAGACCGTGAAGCTTTGTGAAGGCGAGCATCTTTGGGGCGAGACGATAGCGAGGCCCGGGATCAGTGTCTAGGGGAACGCGTGCGTCCCTAGGGCGCCGGTGCCGCCGCGTCCGCCTCGGGTGAGCCCGAGAGCCCGCCATCCGGCTGCAAGGGAGCGACCGGGAGGGTCGCGGGAGCCGGGGACGCCTTGCTCTTGGCGGTGGCGATCTTCTTGAGCTGGGCCGCCTGGCGTTCTTGCTTCTGGCGGGCGATCTCGGCGGCGCGGGCCCGCAGGACGCGGTCCTCCTGCTGACTCGAGGCCCAGGCGAGATAGGTCGCCCCGGAGACGAAGAGCACGGCGGCGAGGGCGGTTAGCTTGCCGAGAAAGCTCGTCGCGCCGCGGCCGCCGAAGACGGTTTGTCCGGCGCCGCCAAAGATACCCATGCCGGCCCCGCGACCGGCCTGGAGTAGGACGACGAGAATCAGGAAGAGGCAGACGAGGACGTAGATGACGGTGACGAGAGTTTCCATGGGTTAGCTGGTCCGGCGGTATTCCAGGATGCCGAGGAAGGCCTCGGGCTTGAGGCTAGCGCCCCCGACCAGGGCGCCGTCGACGTCTGGTTGAGCCATCAGGCCGGCGGCGTTCTCGGCCTTGACGCTGCCGCCGTACTGAATGCGGAGCGCGCCGGCGGTGGCGCCGTCGTAGAGCTCCCCGACCAGGCGACGAAGGAAGGCGTGAACCTCCTGCGCTTGCGCGTCGGTGGCGGTGCGACCGGTGCCGATCGCCCAGACAGGTTCGTAGGCGACGACGGCGCGTCGCGCCGCGGTCGAGTCGACACCAGCGAAGGCCGCGCGGAGCTGACGCTCGACGACCTCGAAGGTCTGGCCGGCCTCGCGCTCGGCGAGCAGCTCACCGACGCAGATCACCGGCGTCAGCCCGTGCGCAAACGCAGCCCGGGTCTTCTTGTTGACCAGCTCGTCGGTATCGCCGAAGAACTGCCGCCGCTCGGAGTGGCCGACGATGACGTGGGTGCAGCCGACCTCCTTGAGCATCGGTGGCGCGACCTCGCCGGTGAAGGCGCCTGCGGCCTCGAAATGGCAATTCTGCGCCGCGAGCAGGAGACTGCCGCCGCTCGCGCTCTTGCTGCCCTCGATCTTGCGCGCCACGGCAGCCAGCGCGGTGAAGGGAGGGGCCACCCCGACCTCGAGGTCGGCGATGCGTGGCAGCGCCTCCAAGAGCGCGCCTACGAGGTCGAGCGCCTCGCCGACCGTCTTGTACATCTTCCAATTGCCAATGATGATTGGCTTGCGCTTGGCTGCTTCGGCCACGACAGAATCTCCTCTCAGCTCTCGAGCGCGCTGATGCCAGGCAGGGTCTTGCCCTCGATCAGCTCGAGCGAGGCGCCGCCGCCAGTCGAGATGTGACTGATCTTCTCGGCGACCCCACTGCGATTGATAGCCGCCACGGAATCGCCACCACCGACCACGGTGAAGGCGCCCGAGGCCGCCACCGCGCTGGCCGCGGCCAAGGTGCCCGCGGCGAAGGGGGCCTTCTCGAAGACCCCCATCGGTCCGTTCCAGAACACCGTCTTCGCCAGGGCAATCGTCTGGGCGAAGCGCGCGCGCGTCTGCGGCCCGATATCGAGCGCCATCTGTCCCGCGGGCACCGCGTTGGCGGACGCGAGCTGACCGGCGCCGGCGTCCAGGGAGGGCGCCACCACCACGTCGATCGGCAGCAGCAGCTCGACGCCGCGGGCGGCTGCCTGCTCGAGGATTCGGCGCGCAGTGTCGAGATGGTCATTCTCGACGAGGGATGCTCCCACGTCGCCGCCCTGGGCCTTGAGGAAGGTGTTCGCCATCGCGCCGCCAACCAGCAGCGCGCTGACCTTCTTGAGGAGGTTCTCGATCACGGCGATCTTGTCCGCTACCTTCGCGCCGCCCAGCAGCGCGACGAAGGGCTGCTCGACCGCGCCGAGGAGGCGGCCGAGCATCTCGATCTCTTTCATCATCAAGAAGCCTGCGGCGCGCTCCTTGACCAGCCCGACCATGCCTACGGTCGAGGCATGCGCTCGGTGCGCCGTGCCAAAGGCATCGTTGAGATAGACGTCCGCGAGGGAGGCGAGCTCGCGCGCGAGACCCTCGTCGTTCTTGGTCTCGCCTGGATGAAAACGTAGGTTTTCCAGCAAGGCCACGCTGCCGGGTCGCAGCTCACTGACCAGCTTGCGCACGCCGTCGCCGACGATGTCTTCGGCCGCGATGACCTCGCCACTGTGGCCCGCCTGATCGAGCAGGCGGGCCAACTCGGCGCCGACCGGTTCCATCCGTAGCTTCGGCACCACCTGGCCCTTGGGGCGGCCAAGGTGCGATCCGAGCACGAGCTTGCCACCCGCCCTGAGGACGTGCAGCAGCGTCGGCAGCGCGGATCTGATGCGCGTGCTGTCGGTCACCTGCCCCTGATCATTCAGGGGCACGTTGAAGTCCACGCGGCAGAACACGCGCTTGCCGCTGAGCTCAAGCTGGTCGACGCGGCGAATCGTCATTAGAGCTTACCCGCCACGAGCTGGCAGAGCTCCCAGAGGCGCGCGGCGTAGCCGATCTCGTTGTCGTACCAGGCCAGCACCTTGGCGGTCGTGCCAGCGGAGACCATCGTCGAGGGCAGATCCACCGACGACGAGAAGTGCGAGCCCGTGTAGTCGATCGACACCAGCGGCTCGTCGACAGCCGCGAGGATGCCCTTGAGGCTGCCGGCTGCGGCCGTGCGCAGCGCCGCGTTGATTTCCTCCTTCGTCGTCGCCTTGGCCAGGTTGACCGTCAGGTCGACGAGCGAGACATCGGGGGTGGGGACGCGGACGGCAATACCGTCGAGCTTGCCCGCCAACTCGGGGAGGACGAGGCCGATCGCCTTGGCGGCGCCGGTGGTCGTCGGGATCATCGAAAGCGCGCTGGCGCGGGCCCGACGCAGGTCGCTATGGGGGGCGTCGAGCACGACCTGGTCACCCGTGTAGGCGTGAATCGTCATCATCAGGCCGTTGACGATGCCGAAGGACTCGTTCAACACCTTGGCCACCGGCGCCAGGCAGTTGGTGGTGCAGGACGCGTTGCTGATCACGTGGTGCTTGCTGGCATCGTAGATCTCGGTGTTGATGCCGATGCACATCGTCGCGTCGACGGCGCCCTTGGCCGGCGCGCTGATGATCACCTTCTTGGCGCCGGCTGCGAGGTGGAGCGCTGCGGCGTCACGCTTGACGAAGCGGCCGGTGCACTCGAGCACCACGTCGATCTCCAGCTCCTTCCAGGGGAGCTTCGCGGGATCCCGCTCGGCCAGGCTGCGCACCTTGTTGCCGTTGATCAGCAGGTAGCCATCCTCGGCCGTGACGCTGCCGGGAAAGGCGCGATGGACCGAGTCGTACTTCAGCAGGTGCGCCAGCGTGGCGTCGTCGGTCAGATCGTTGACGGCGACGAGCTGGATGTCTGCGTCCTTCTTCTGCTCGGCGATGCGGGTGACGCAGCGACCGATGCGACCGAAGCCATTGATTGCGACGCGAACTGCCATGGGAAGGACTCCTTTTTATGATGGGCGCGTTGCCGCGCCTCAAAGAACGATGACTCCACGAGCGATGGCCCCTGCGAGGGAATGCCCTGTGAGCGATTGCCCTGTGAGCGATTGCCCTCTGAGCGATTGCCCTGCGGGGTGCCCTACCGGCCAATTGCTTGATCGAAGGGGCGACGAACGGTGCGGAACTTACCCACCCGCCAGCCGCTTTGCAACTGGGAAGTTTGCCGCGCTGCAACTGCGAAGTGATCGAGCTCGGATCGATCGCAGGGGCCTGGTGGCGGGCCTCGGCGCGCTGCCTCGGGGCGGAGCGGGAGCGGGCGTCAAGGTCGGAGGGGGGCGGAAGGATTCGGCCCCCCTCCGCAGCTGGCGGCGGCCTAGCTCGCGGCTGGGCGCGGCTCGTTCTGGTCGCGGAGATCGGTGGTCACGAGTCCGATCAGTTCGGAGCTAATGGAGACGATGTCGCGGCTGTCGAAGCCGTTCTGCTTGAGCTCGCGAAAGATTGATCGCGCGAGGATCTGCAGCGACTTGGCATTGTGCTGCTTGGTCTGCGCTGAAGTCACGATGATCTCGCCCATGGATGTATCACTTCCCTCTGCGGCAGCTTGAGGCGCGGCTTGGACGGTGGCGTCCGGGGCACGCTGGTCGCGGACTTGGCGACCAATGGAAGCCTCTGTTGTGAATCGCAGCGTTTTTAAGCACACTTCGTGCCATCCGATGATTCGCGTGATTGCAAGGGTTTGCGATGGTCGTCGCGCTGGGAGGTGTATAACCCTCAACGCACGTGTCGGCCTAAGTCCCATCAAGTGCGAAGGGCGCTGCGCAGCTCTGGGCCTGGGGAGATCTCGCGCCAGGCTCGCGCTTGGCTCGCGCCAGGCTCGCACCAGGCCCGCGTGAGGTGCCGCGCTAGGTGCGTGGGATCAGTCGATTGAGGAAGTCCTGCAGCAACCGGGCGTGGGCCGGCTGGATCGGCGCGAAACGCACCCCGCCTTCGTAGCCACCGCGCTCCAGCGGCGCGATCCAGATCAGCTGGCCGTGGACCTCGAGCGCGCCCACGGTGGCGTCCTCGATGCCGTCCTCGACGAGGAACATGCTGATCGCGATCAGGGTCTGCGCCTCGACGGGTCGGTCGAGCTCGAGTCCAACGCCGCCCATGCTGAGGTTCTTGGCCCAGGCGCCGAAGGTCTCCTGGCCGGTGTTGACCTCGGCCGCGAGCCGTGTCGGGAAGCGTTGATGTTCACGCTGCTGCTCGGTCATCGCGCGGCCTCTCCTCTGGCTGATGCCCGCGCCTCGCGCCCGCCGGTGTTGCCAGCGATGCGCGACGCTACGGCCATTATCTCCGGTTCCCGGCGGAGGGGAACAACTGATCACCGCAGAGCGCCGCCAGCAGCGCGCCGGCGCGGTTGAAGCGGGCGACCGCCCGCGCTTCGCCTTCGGGGTCGCCTGTCGCTGCGCGCAGCGTCGCGCGCAGTCGCCTGCGCTCCGCATAGAGCTCCACCACGCGGGCGGCCAGCGTGCGTCGTGCTGACTCGAGCTCCGCCAGCGCGCGCTGCACCTGCAGCTCTCGCTCGGCGAAGCAGATCGCGCCGAGCTCCCAGCTCAACGCCAGATCGACGCGCCAACCGACGCGCGCGCTGGCGTCGAAGCGGTCGGGAACCTCGCTGCGTAGATCGACATATTGGGCCAAGCCGCGCGCGTGCTGCAGGCGCGCCGTCAGGCGCGGCAGGGTCGCGGCCCAGCGGGCGCGCTGGCGCCACGAGAGCGTTGCCGCGGGGGGAAGATCGGCGCGCCCGAGGGCGGCCGCGATCGCTCGGGGCAGGGGAGGATCGTCGGCTGTCGTCAGCACCTCGGCGGCGCTTTCGCCCCAGTCTTGCGCGGGCGACGCGGAGGCCGCGACCACGACCGTCAGCGCGACCCCAAGGGCGAGCTGACGCCGCAGCGGCGGCAGCCGGGACCGGTTGCCCTCTGGACTCTGCGGATCACGTCTCCACGGTGTCGGCTGCATGCCCGCCGGCAAAGCATGGGGCGTGCCGAGATCCGGAGGGCGCGGCGCCGCTCTGCTTTCGCGCTCTTCGCCGAGAACACCCGGCCGCGATCCGGGCTACCGGCGCCGGCCGATCCGGTGGGACGGCGGAGCGCGGGGCAGGGAGAGCCTTCAGCCGCCGCGCTCGCGCCGCGCGGCCGCCGCGGCGATGATTTGCCGCGCCCGCGCCACGAACCCGTGGAAGGCCAGGGGCTTGTTGGCGAAGTCTGCCGCGCCCCCCTGAATCGCACGCTGGCGCAGGAGGGGGTCGCTGCTGTGCGAGACGATCATCATCGGTATCGACCCCACCCCGGGCTCGCCGCGCAAGCGCTGCAAGAACTCGATGCCGTCCACCGGATCGACCTCGGCCTCGCAGATGATCAGGTCGAAGGGGTGGGTCAGCACCTCGCGGGCCGCCTGCGCTGTGTTGGTCGTGAGCGCCACGGCCAGCCCCGCGGCGACCAGGCGACTCTGCAGCACGCGGCCGCCTTCGGCGTCGGGATCGACCACCAGCACCGAGCATCGAAGCCCGGCCGCCGTGGCCACCGAGGCCTCCTCGTCCAGCGTTTGCTCGAGCACGTCGAGCGCGCGCGCGGCGAGGGCCCCCCGCGCCGCCGCTGCCCGCAGGCGAGTCCGGGCGGCCGCGGCGTTCGGGGCGCAGCCTTCGCTCGTCTCTGGATTGCCGAGCACGTCGAGGTAGCAGTCCGCCGCCGCGAGCAGGGTCGCCGCCAGCGGAAGCTGCTCACCACGAAGGGTGCCCGGCACGCCGCGTCCATCGGGCCGCTCGTAGAGCGCGCCGAGGATCAGCAGCACATCGCGCGGCAACTTGCTGCGCCCGAGCAGATGCAGCGGATAGGTGTGGACCCGCTGAGCGGTGCGGCGCGCCTCGACCGAGGACTCGAGCAGGAGCGCTGTCAGATGCGGCGTGGCGGGTTTGCCGAGCTCATGCAAGAGGGCGGCGAGGTAGAGTTCCCAGGCGCGCCGCGGGCCGAGGCCGGCGGTCACCGCGAGGGCGCGCGCGAGCTGGGCGACGCGCAGCGAATGACCCTGGCGCCACCCTCGCTCGAGCTCCAGCAGCCCGACGAGCGCCGCCGCTGTTTCAGCCCACGCATCGCGTTCCGCGCCGCGATCCGCGCCGCTGGTCACGGCGATGCGTGCCAGCGCCACGGGGGGCGCGCCCGTGCTGGGTGGCGCCGAGGCGACTGAGGCGACAGGGGGGGCGACCGCGGCGGGCGCCGCCTCTGCTACCGCCGGGCGCGCGGCGTCGGCGCCGGCCAAGCCCTCGGTTGGCGAGGCGATCGCGATCGGCTCCGAAGCGCCGGAATCCGGCGCTTCAGCCGCCGCCGGCGGTGGGGCTGGCGGCGCGGCTGGCTGGGCCGTGGCTGCAGTGGTGGGGGCGGCGGGCCGCGGTGCGGAGGCGACCGTGAAAGCGTCCTCGGTGAGGTCGATCTCCGGGCCGAGCGGCGGTGGGGCCTGATCCGCCGCGCCGCTGATCGGAGCGTCGACGGTGGCGAGCTCGAGGTCTGAGTCGTCGTCGCCGCGCTCGCCGCTGGAGCCGAAGTCGATCGCCCGCTGGTCATAGATGTCGAGCAGATGTGTGTAGCTGCGCCCCACCGCGCTCGCGACGCGGGCGAAGGCATCTGCATCACCGGCGTACCACTTCTTGCGCGCGGCCTCGACCGCATGCGCGAGCGCGACGTAGGCGACGATGCAGGTCGCACCGGTGGCCTGCTGGAGGGCGGGGACGAGGCGCGGATCGGAGGGGTCGCCCGCGATCACGCTCAGCAGGCTGCGCTCGGCGTCGTGGCGAATCGGGACGAACGCGAGCTGCTCGCAGAGGGTCGCGGGGACCATCGCCAAGAGCGCGGCCGGCACCTGCGCCTGGCTCAGCTTCTCGGTGGTGACGTACTGGGTCTGGAAATGGAGCCCGAGGAAGCGCAGCAGATCGTCCTCGACGATCGCGCCGCTCTGCAGCAATGCGAGGCCGAAATCCTCGGCGCCCGCGGCCTGCGCGGCGAGCACCTGCGGCTCGGCGACGAGGCCCCGCCGCTGCAGCTCTAGGGCGAGCCAGCCTGCATCGATCATCGGTCAGCCGTCCGATCAGGCCATCTCTTCTTTGTCGTCTTCGGCGCCCGGGAACTCGTTGACCGAGGGGTATTTCTGGATCTCGCGGCGGGCGATCTTCAAGGCCTTCTGCACGATCCAGGACAGCGATCGATCCTGGCGCGCCGCCTCATCCTGGATCTCTTTCAGCATGTCCTCTGGAAAATAAAGACTTTGTTTCCGTTTATCCGAACCGGCCATGGTGTCGCATCCCCCTTCCGCGCGGACTGTGCTTATGGTGTTGGGGCTACCGCTAGCCTGCGGCACGCCGAATGACTGCTGGGTCGCTTGGAATCCACTAGGTCGCTTTTTCCCAGGTCACGTGAGCTTTTTGCGTCGCTTGGATTGTTTAATGATTCTAACGCGTCGGAGTCTAGACGGGGGGCGGGACGGGTGTCAAGGCTAGTGCTTCTCGGCCCCCGATTCGCCCTCGGCGTGGCCAGGCGTCGCGGCGCTTGCGGCCAGGGCTGGGGGCGGGCTATGTCAGGGCGATGAACCCGGAAATGAAGCCCGCAGCCCCGACCCGAAGGCGCGTCGTCACGCTCAATCTCTGGCAGGAGCAGGGCCCCTGGGAGCGCCGCTTGGCCCTCACGGCCGAGCGCCTCGCGGCCCTCAGGCCCGACGTCGTCTGCCTGCAGGAGGTGCGGCAGGTCCCCGGCCGCGTGCCGAATCAGGCCGAGACACTGGCGGCGGCGCTCGGCCTCGCGTGGACCTACGAGACCGCGCAGCCCTGGGGTGGGGGCGACGAGGGTTTGGCGATTCTGGGCCGTGGGCGCCTCGTCCAGCGGCACTGCAGCGCCTTGCCCGGGCCCGCCGACCAGACGCGCCGCATCGTGCTCGGCGCGGCGCTCGAGTTCGCCGATGGCGCCGCCTGCTGGGTCTTCACCACGCATCTGGCCTATCGCCTCACCGATGGCGCCGTGCGCGAACGCCAGGTTCAGGCGGTCGATCGCTTCGTGCGCGACAGCAGCGAGGGTCCGGCGCTGCTCTGTGGTGACTTCAATGCGGTGCCCGAGTCGGACGAGATCCGCTACCTGACGGGGATGACCAGCATCGACGGCGCGCGCACCTACTACCAGGATGCCTTCGCCCTTTGTCACCCCGGCGAGCGGGGCTGGACCTGGAGCTCCGATAACCCCTACACGCCGCAGCTCTCGACGCTGCCGGCCGATCGCCGTCTCGACTACATCTTCGTCACGCCACGCCGCAAGGATGGCCGCGGGCGGATCCGTAGCTGCGAGCTCGCCTGCGACCAGGCCGATGCGACGGGGGTGCACTGCTCCGACCACCACGCCGTCGTGGCCGACGTCGATCTCTAGTCCCGTCCCGACGCGCCTGCTCAGAGCAGCGGCCGGCAGACGACGCGCGTGTGGCTGACGCGCAGGCTGGTGAGATTGCTGCCGCCGAGCGGCTGCCGATGCCAATAGACGAGCTCGAAGACAGATCGGCCGCCCGTGGTCGAGGAGGCGACGACCTCGACCTGGTAGGCGCCGTTGTCGCCCTCGGTGCCCGGCAGGCAAAGCGACCTCGTCCACTGGCCCTCGCGCTGCTTCGTCGCCGCCGTGAAGCAGACCTGGCCGAACATGCCGGTCGCGGCGGCCTCGCCTGCCCGGGCGAGGTCGCCCTCGAAGGCGATGAAGGCCACACCTGTAAAGCCGTCGCGGCTACTCACGGCCGGTCGGATCGCGTTCGGGATCGCCGACGCTCCAGCTCGAAGCGCCTGGGGGGCACCCTTCGGCGGAAGGCTCTGCTCATAGAGCCCGGACCCATCGACTCCGGCGCTGCTGCCGCGCGCCGGGAAGACGACGCCGGGTCCGCTCGGCGTCAGCGCGAGCGGCACAGTGGCAAAGCCGCGCACGGTGAGCTGCGGCTCCGTGAACCACGATACCGTGGGCCGCGGGCCATCGCTGCCGAGCAGCCCGTCGAGGTCGAGCTGGCTGACGAAGAGCAGGGTCGCCTGCAGAGACCCGACGGGCGGCGCGCTGGCGCCGCGGGGCAGCAGCTCGCCGAGTTGGCCGAGGAAGATCTGGCGCGGTGTCGTCGCCGCAGTGAAGAGCAGACGCTGGGCCAGATCGCTCGCCGTCACCTGAGACTCGCTCGCGGCGCGTGCGGGCGGTGGTAACGGGATCATCGCCTTACGGACACCGGACGCCGGATCGACGACGACGAGGACGGAGGAGGGCGCCGAGCTCGCGGCCTCGGGGAGGGCCTGGCCGGCGACCACCGCATAGGTGCGGTTATCGGCGGTCTGGGCGATCGCGACCGCGGGGGCTGCGCCCGTGAAGACCGGGCCACCGGTAAACTCGCCGCTCAGCTCGGTGATCCTTCCCGCCTGGGCCGAGGTCGCGTTGGCCGGGCCGGTCCACAGCGTCAGCGGCGCTTGATTGCCGTTGGTTCCGCCGGCGCTCGCGTTGAAGGCGACCGCGAGCTGGCCGGCGCGCGTGTCCAGCGCGGAGTAGTAGAGCCCCACGCTCTGGTTGGTGAGCGCGAAGACGGGCTGGTTGGCTCGGGTCCAGGCCACCGTAGGCGCTCCGTCGCCGGCGCTGACGGAGGGACGCCGCGCAATCACCAGCTCGCGACTCCGCTCCCGGGCTCCGTCGAAGATCGCTGCTGGATAGCTGACCGCCAGCGCACCATTGTCGTCGCTCACCAGCCCGATCATCCCGATCGCGCTCTCATTGAACTGCGTCACCAGCGCCGGCGCCTCCGCCGTGCAGGCCAACGCGCCCTCTTCGCCGCCGCCGTCAGCCCCGCCGTCGCGACGCCCGCCGCCCCCCTGGTCGGCCCCCTCGTCGTCCTCCACGCGCTCGCAGCGCTGCTGCGCGTTGCAGACGAAGCCGTCTGGGCACTTCTCGTCCGGGCAGAGAAAGAGGCCGGGACCGACGAGCTGCGGGTTGTAGCAAGCCCCCACGACCGTCAGCGTGGCCGCGGCCCACCATCGGGGCCAACCCAGTCGGGGCCAAGTGGCCCCTGCGTCTCGAAACCGGCTCATCGCCATGCTTGCACCACTCACTTCGTTGACGGTACCGTCCCTGAGGCTTCCCGGGCAGTTTAGAAGGTCACGCTGCCGGCAAGGGCCACGGCGTTTGGCCCAAGCGAGGGCGTAAGTCGCACGCGCCCCTCGGGCTGCACGCTACGTGGCGCAAAGACCAACACGGCGGCGCCACTGCCCGCTGCGAGCAAGCCCACCAGCAAGGTCGCCACCTGCGCCCGCCCCAGCGCGCGGCCGCCGTCGTCGATGCTGGTTTGGATTTGCGTCCAGGAATAGGGCGTCGCCGGGCAATCCTGGCTGACCGTGGGGTCCGCCCCGCAGCGGTAGGCCTTCTCCGTCAGGTCGGCCTTGGCCTTCGCGCGGACGCCGAGCACGATGCTCGTGACAATCGCCGCTCCACCCAAGCCGACCAGGCTCCAACCCACCACCGTGCTCGCGCGCGTGCGCCTCGCCCCCTGCTGCCCCGAGAGAGCGGCCGCGGGCGCGCGAATCGGGGGCGGCAGCGGCGTCGGCGCCGTGAGCAGGGGGCGGCCGGCGGTGGCCGCAGGTGCGACGGTAACGGGCGGCGTCGGTGGCGCGATGACCGAGGGTATCGGCGCAGGGACCGGATCGCGGAAGAGGGGCCGTGGCGTTGGCGTTGGCGTCGGCGTTGGCGTCGGTGTTCGCGCTGCGGTCGTCGCGGCGGCGCTCAGGGCCGCGGCCCGCTGGGCGGCCAGCCGCGCGCGCAGGTTCCTGATGCGAGCATCGATCTTGGCGTCGGGCTTGCCGCTCTCGCTCAGGAAGCGCTCGTAGCTGGCAATCGCCGACTCGATGCGTCCGAGCGACTCTTGGCATCTGGCGATGTTGTGGAAGAGCGCCGGCTCTTGGCTCAAGCGGTAGGACTGCTCGAAGGCATCGAGCGCCTTTTCGTAGGCGCTCTGGTCATAGTAGGTGCGACCGAGATCGAAGAGCTGACTGGCCAGCGCGCGGTCGGTGGGCGAGGTGCGCTCGGCCTGCACCGGCGCCGCGAGCGCGATCAGACAGAGGACCCACGGCAAGTGGGCCAGGAGCGCAGGTGCGCGCGGTCGCAATCGATCCATGAGAGCTTGCCTCGTCCGTTCGGAGCGGAAGACCGGAGTGTGCGGGAGCCCAACGATTCTAAACAGGTTGGTCCGATCAATCAACGAAGCCCGCCGGCCCCGGGGCCGGCGCCGAAAAGAAGCACTAGGCGGAGGGGGCGGGCGTGGGCGTGTCGAAGGGGGGCGGCGTCAGCTCACCGGTGAAGCCCGGTTGCAGGCCGCCGCCACCGCTGACGGTGACGGCGGAGTCGCGGTCGCGCGCGAGGGGCAGCGTGATGCGAAAGGTGGAGCCCTTGCCGACGACTGTATCGACGGCGACGACGCCGCCAGCGAGGTCGACGATCTGATGGGTGATGGCGAGGCCGAGGCCCATGCCCTTGCCCTGGGCCTTGGTGGTGAAGAAGGGCGTGAAGATGCGCTGCAGGTGGTCGGGTGCGATACCGGGGCCATCGTCCTCGACCTCGAAGTGGAGCAGCTCGCGCTCGACGCAGGTTCGCACCCAGACGTGCCCATGGGCCGGCGCGGCATCGATCGCGTTCTGCCAGAGGTTGCGAATCGCCTGGTGCATCTCCTCGGCGATGCAGAGCACCTGGGCGCCGGTCGCCTGCAGCTCAAGGATGCTCTCCACCGGGTCGGCGTCCTTCGGCGCGATCAGCCGACCGATGTCCTGAACCGCCGCATCGAAGTCCATCGGCAAGGGGTCACTGGGGTAGCCCTCGCGGGAGTAGCGGCGCACCAGCTTGACGACCTCGTCGATGCGCGTGACGCCCGTTTGCGCGATCGTGCTCATGCGGCCGATCTGCTCGCGCCAATGCTTCAGGCGGGCGATGCGCTCGGCGTCGGGCGCCTCGAGGTTGCCGAGCAGCGCGATGATGCCGTCGACGCGCTCGTTGATCACGTGGACGGCGTTCCTGATGTAATTGAGTGGATTGTGGATCTCATGCGCCAGCCCGCCGGCGATCAGCTCGAGGCTGCGCACATGCTCGCGAATAAGGAGCGAGACCTGCCGGCCGCGCTGCTGCAGCAGGTGACGAATCGCCGCGCGTAGCTCGCGCGGGCTGAAGGGCTTGCTCAGATAGACATCGGCGCCGGCCTCGCGCGCCTCGAGCCGATCGTCGAGGTTGCCCCTGGCCGTCAGCATGATGATCGGGATCTGGGCGGTCTCGCGCGCGGCGCGCAGGGTCTTGATCATCGACAGGCCGTCGAGCTCGGGCATCATGAAGTCGGTGACGATCACGTCGGGGCCCTCGGCCCGCGCCATCTCGAGCCCCTGCAGCCCGTTGCGCGCCAGGAAGACCTCGTGCTGCTCCTGGAGCTGCAGGTGCAGGAAGCGCAGCACCTCGAGGTTGTCCTCGACCACCAGCACCTTGGTCGCCTTGGGCTTGGCGTGGCGGTCGCGGCGGGTGACGCGGCGCTCGGTGGCATCATCGAGCTCGAGGAAGCGGAAATCGGCGCGCTCGAGCAGGCTGCGCGTCCACTCGCGCGGCTCGCGATCCTCAGCCCGCGCGGCGCGCTCGCTGAGCTGCTCCGCGCTGCGCCGCTCGAGGATATCTGTGGCGAAGTGCTCGCGGCCCGGGAGCAGGTGGATGCAGAAGGTGCTGCCCACCTTGGGCGTGCTCTCGAGGCTGATCCGGCCGCCGTGCAGCTCGACGATGTCCTTGGCCAGCGCCAGCCCGAGGCCCGTCCCGCCGTAGCGGCGCGTGACCGTACCGTCGGCCTGGCTGAAGCGCTCGAAGACCGCCTGATGCTTCTCCGGGGCGATGCCGATCCCCGTGTCGCTGACGCTGATGCGAGCCTCCACGGCGTCGGCGTCGAGCGCCAGCGTGACCTTGCCGCCCGCCGGCGTGAACTTGAGCGCGTTGGAGAGCAGGTTGACCACCACGCGGTCCATCTGCTCCAGGTCGACGAAGATGTCGTCGCGGCTGTGGTCGAGCTGCAGCGTCAGCTCGATGCGCTTGCGCCGAGCCAGCGGGGTGGCGTGCTCGACGATCTCCGTCAACATCCCGCGAAGGTCGCTGGCCTCGATGCGCAGCCGCAGGTAACGCTCCTCGAGCTTGGCGACATCGAGCAAATCGTTGATCAGCTTGAGCAGGCGCAAGGCGCTGCGCCGAATCGGCACCAGATACCGCTTCTGCGCCTGATCCAGATGCCCCATCTCGCCCTCGAGCAGGCCATCGATTGGCGCCAAGATCATCGTCAACGGCGTCCGCAGCTCGTGCGTGATGTTGCTAAAGAACTGGACCTGAAAGCGGTTGAGCTCGGCGATGCGGGTGCGGTCGGCGGTCTCCCGCTCGAGGACCACAGCGTTGCCGGTGAGCGAGAGGGCGAATACCGTGAGCAAGGCGATCACGAAGCCGATGGAAGCTGCCGCGGGCTTGTCGCGCAAGAAGGGGAAATCGAGATTGTGGGCGGCAAAGAAGAACGAGCTCACGATCAGTGCTCTCGCGGAGGAGCCGAGCGGGCGCGTCGGATGATGGAGAGCGCGGATTCCAGTTTCGATTGTTGGCCAAGCAACGGCCAGCGCGGTCGGCAGCGCGATCCAGAGGAAGGGCTGGCGAGTGGCGGCGCAAAGGATGCTAGTCGCGACTGCGCTCCCGTAGATCGCTGCAAAGCGCCGCCAGGGGAAGTCTACGCCGCCGATCGCCGAGATCAGATTCGCCAGCGCGAGGTTGATGAAAAAGGTGCACGAGAAGCCAAGCGTGATGACGAGGCTGCCCTTGGCGGCCGCGCCCTGCGCGAGGAAGGCGAGGAAGGCGGCACCCCAAAGCAGCACCAGCCCACGCTGCAGTGGATTGCGCTGCTTGCGCCAGAGTACGAGCGAAAGGATCAGATTGATGAAGAGCACACCGGCGTAGGTCGCCAGGAGACTGCCGAGACCCTGCATGCTTCAGCTTTCCAGATCGAGGAGCAGGATATCCTCGGCATGTCGCCGCAACGAGCGCTTTCGGGGCTCCGGGGCGTGACCGACGCGGAAGAGCAGCACCTCCGCGCGAGGATCCGTCCCGCCGAAGAGCTCACGGTGCCATTGGCGAAGCTCGGTCAGCTCGCGAACCTCGCCGGGATCGAAGCCCTCGCCCCCTCCGCGCTCCAGGCGGGCGTACAAATAGGGAGCCACCGCCAGCGGTTGGAAGGCGAGGCCCAGTCGCGTTGCCTCGAGCCAGACCCGCTCCATCGCGATACCGCCGGCGAGGTAGTCCGCCGCAGCGATACCGGGCACGCTCAGCAATCCGATCGCCGCCGAGGCCCGCACGGTGCGTTGGCCCAGGTCCTCGACCCGCCGGCCACCGATGCGCTTCATCAGCTCGACGGTCGACCATTTGGAGAGGAGATGCATGCCTGCGGTGTCGATGGCGTCGAGCTCCAGGGTCGCGAGGTCGATGCCGTCCCTCGTGCGTTCCGCCTCTGCTGGCGTCCAGCGGACCTCCTCGATCATCTCGCGATAGAGCCGCCGGCAGAAGAAGCGGAACCGGTCGACCCTCCCGATGTAGCTGGCCAGCGCCTCGAGTGCTGTGTCGTCGTCACCGAGCAGCAGGAGCTCGGCGCCGGCGCTCACGGCGGACTTCGCGAGGGCGCCGTGCTCTTCCGCAGTTAGGTGTGTGCGGTGGCCGAGGCGGCGATTCGTGCAGCGCGCCTCCAGGACCTGCAGGGCAGCGCTGCGTTCGGCGCGCGAGCCGCTCTGCGTCAACTGCGTCTCCCAGGCAACCGTGGGGTCGCCGGCATTCGGGAAGCGCACCACCTGCGTGGTGAACCCGAGGCTGTGGGCCGCTACGCAGAAGTTCTCGAGCGCCGCGCCACATGCCGCGTAGGCGGCGCTCAGGCCGTAGTCGAGGAAGGAGTCGCCGGCGCGCACGGTGTCGAGAACGCAGCGAATGCGGTTGTCTGCCAGCAAGTGAAAGCGCCACGGCTGCCGATTTCCACCCGAGGGCGCGAGCGCGGCCATCTCGACCAGGAAACGAGCGTCCTCGACCGATATGGCGCCTGGCGCCCCGCCGTAGCGCTCGTGGCTCGAGGTCATTCGGCCGACGGCGGCGGCCAATGCCTCCGAGGCCGCACCGCCCTCCGTCGTGTCTTCAGTCGCGATCGCGGTCCCGTTGACGAGCGCACCCGCGCCGTCGGCGACGAGGTTCTGCACGTCGATGTAGAAGCGCCCGGACTCGTTGAGCTCGCCGAGCAGTAGGCGCCGCGCGACGTCGGTGGCGACCGCTCCCCCGAGCATCGTGCCAGACCCCAGCTGAGACCACCCGGTGATGGTCTCATCGATCTCGGCCAGGGAGGCCGCGAGGCGCGTCGACATCGCCGTTCCACCAAGCACCCGAAAGATGATCGGCACCTTCTGCCTGACCGTCAGGCCGCGAACGGAAGTGGCCGACACGCCGTCCAGTAGTCCGTGCAGCAGCCGTCGGTCGGGTTCCTTGTCGAAGCGCTCGATATCGAGCAGGCCGCGGTCGTTGGTCTCCATCAGCACTGGGACGCCACGTGCGCGCGCCTGCTCGCGCAGGAGGATCTTCATGAAGAGGTCATCGCACTCCTCGATCAGCAGCGTCAGCGGCTCGGGGTGGCCGAAGAAGCGCTCCAGGTTCTCCGCCGTCAGCCCCTCGCGATAGATCTCGATCTTCAGGTAGGGGTCGAGCTCGAACATGCGCCGGGCGGCAATCACCGTCTTGTTGGTGCCCAGGGCGGCGACGCCGCAGGGGACGCGATTGGTGTTGGAGAGGGACATGACGTCGAAGTCGGCCAGGCGAAACTCCCCGCCGACGCCCTCCATCGCCAACGTCGTGGCGATCGCATAGCCGACGGAGAGACCCACGATGCCGATGCGGTGCTGGCGCAGCGCGTCCTGCTCCTCCGGGGTGATCTTGTAGCGATTTCTGCTCAGGCGGACCTCGCGGAACTCGGGCTCAGGAAGGGTGCGAACGAGCTGTTCAGTCCACGGGAAATACACCCAGCGCCCGTAGGTCTCCTGCGTCGAGCCGCCCAGGTGTGCCGTGATGAGCTGCTGGGCCTGGCCTCCTGTCAGCTTCTCCTTCGGGTGCCGGACCTCCATCAGCTCGGTCAGCTGCTGCTGCAGCACATCGGCGATCTGAATGCCTGGCACTCGCGAGAGCAGCGCGGCGAGCTGTTCGCGGTCCTCCCCGGCCGAGGGGTCGAGGATCGTGGGTTGCCATCGGTCCCGGTCCAGGGTGGGGACAGCGCTCAGTCGCTCGTGGTGACTGGGGGAAGACATGAGAGCTCCTTTTCGAGCGCCAGGCTCGCCAAGAGGTCATCGAGGTAGGCGATCCAAAGCGGCAGGACCTCCTTGCGCGAGAGCCAACGGAGTCCTTCCGAGACGTAGGCGTAGCCGAGCGCGCCCAGTACGGCGCGGTCCTCCGCACTCAGAGATGGGGGGGCAAGGAGCAGGTGTTGTTGCACCTGCGCTCGGTCGAAGTGCGCACGGGCCTGCGTCAGCAGGGCTGCGAGCGTCTCAGCGTCGGGCCAGCCTCCGTTCAGGGGTAGGATCCTGCAGGTGTTCATCAGGCCAAAGACGTTGATGCCTTCGTCTCCCGTCTCCAGCAGCAGCGCGGCCGTGGGTCCGTGAGGATCAAAGGCGACGTATAGCGAGCGGGCGCGACGGTGGCCTTGCTCGCGGCAGCGCGCGCTGAAGTCCGCGAGATCGACGGATGCGTCGTCGAAGCCGAACGCGGAGCGCTCCAGCGGGGTCAGCTGCGTTTCCGCGTAAACGAGCACCAGTGACCAGAGTTCCGGGGCAGCGTCCGTGCCGACGACGTGAGGCGTGGCGGGGCGCTGGCCGAGAGGGGGCGCCGGTGACGCGTTACCGATCGCGCGAAAGACCGAGAGTTCCGTGTAGGTCAACCGGCCCGGCGCGGCGTAGCGCCGAGCGAATTCACCGTAGACCAAATCATTCCAGCTCTTGCCGGCAGCGAAGTAGATCAGCAGATGCTCCAGCGCGCCGAGATGCTCTAACAGGTAGGTCAGGCCGGCGTAAAGCTCGACGACGTAGCTGAACCAACTGCGATCGCCCCGCCGCCGTTCGGCTTCGACGACCCCGATTTGATGGATCATCCACGTTCCCGGGTAGAGCAGGGTCGCCATCATGCCGGCCCGGTGGGTATCAGCGCTTCGCAAGATCAGGCGGTGGTTATGCTCAGGCGACGCCTCGGACCAGGAACCGACGAATCGAGCGCGAAGGTTGCTCCGTGCCTCGGGGTCCGTCCACATCACGAGGTACCGCGAGGCGTCGAGGAGGTCCCAGGCGTCCCTCGCCCCTGTCTCGCTGGTGCCCGCCAGCCGAGGGAAGGCCGTGCGAAAGACATAGTCGTGCCAACGCCTGCTGTCCTTGGTTCCGCCGAAGTCGAGCAATTCGACGCCGCAGATTATCTGGCCCGTGGATGGATCGCCGGAGGTCCCCCGCACGATGCCCGCCGCCTCGACGGGACCGGTTGGCAGCGTGACCAGTAACTGCGGGAGGTGGTCGCCGGGCACCAGAGGGCGGCCCGAGGTGTCGAGGGAGAGCGACAAGCCCCGCGCCGCTACGCTGGCCAGTGGCCCTCGTATCGCGTTCTCCGGATAGCGATCGTGGGTCAACGCGACCTCGCCGCGATCTTGCGGACTCGGGCGCACGCGCGGCGATTGGCGAAAGCCGGTTTGAAGGACCTCGTCGGGGAAGTCGACAATCACCTGGCCGTGCCCGACGCTTTGGACGGCGCTTGAGAAGAGCGTGACGGCCATCGGGCCTGAGAGCTCGAAGGTGAAGGGGCCCTCGTCGCGAAAGGCGCGTGCTGGAGTGTCGGCCTGGTCCGGACCAAAGGGTTGAAGGGCCAGGCGACCAGGTGTGCTCTCGACGTCGAGACCGACCACTCGAAAGGACCAGGGGATGCGCTTCTGCCCGTGGAAGGCGTGGACGGGGCGGCCCTCCGCCGCGTGCCGTCGGAGCAAGAGGCTGATCAGGTGGCGCTCAGTGGAACGCAGCGCCGTCGGGGCGGAAAGCAACCGGCCGAGCTCAGCGTCGCGCCCCTGCAACTCGCGGATCATGAAGTTGGCGAGCGAGCGCTCCGCTTGCAACGTCAGTGACTCGAACCGGACCCCGAGGTGAAGGGTGCGGTCGTCCTGGCGATCGACTCGCATGATGCGCAGCGCGCTGCTGAACGAAGTACCGTCGGGGAGATGCATCACCACCGAGCTGATGTCGGCGCCACCGGCATCGGGACGGCGCCAAATGACGCTGCTCCCCGTGGTGCTGAGATCGCGCAGATCAAGCTCGACGCCGCCGGCGGTGACGAGGCGCGGTTGACGATCGGTCGCGGGACGAATGCGGTACGATCGCCGGTGGTCCGGGCCCCTGGGGCTACCTTGCGACGACGCGCCGGGTGCCATGCCGTCGCTGGTCTCCAGGCTGCGGAAGAGCTCCTCTTGCCGCGGCTGTACCCGGGCAGTCACGTCGAGGTCGGTGCCGCCAGCCCGACCTTGTGAAGCGCGCTCGCGGTGATCCGCTGCGCCGGTGGCGAAAGGGGAACTGACTGGCTTCGCGCGTTGCACTGCTTGCTGCTCCGCTCCTGCTGCTTCGGTCGGCGCCTGGGCGTCGAATCGATCGAGCGGTCTGCGGCCTCTCGGTCGCCCTGACCTGGGCGGCGCGCCGTGCGCCGCGCGCGGACCGCTCGCGACCTCCGCCCGGCGCAAATCGCCCGCCCTGGACGCACCCCGATCTCAGGCGGTTGAAGAAATCCCCGGTGGCTCTCCTCCCGTGGGTCGTCAATCGCCGACGACGGCGCGTCTCGCATAGGGCCTCTGACAGGCGTACGCTAGCTCAGGGCGGCGTGGGACTCCAGTATTCGCTCTTGCCTAGACTAGCGCTGGCTGGTCGGGGCTTCTCAGCGGCCAGCGCCGCGCGCCAAGCCATTCGACCGCCGATCTTCGACCGCCGAGCAAGAAGCACTAGGCGGAGGGGGCAGGGCGATCGCAAAGTCCGGACGGTCGACGGAAACCCCTTGGGGCGAGGAACCTAGCGGGGACCGGCACGTCGCGATGGCTGGGTGGTTTGAGGCTCAAGCAGAGCGATCGTGATTGACCGCCGATCGCGACGGTGATCCAAGGGAGGTGCTGGGCGGAGTTGCGTCCAGCACTGGAGCCTCTGCAATACCTGTCGATTCGCTACACCGAGCGCCTCGCCGAGGCCGGCATCGAGGGCTCGGTCGGCACCGTCGGCGACTCCTAAGACAATGCGCTCGCCGAGTCGGTCATCGGCCTGTACAAGACGGAGCTCATTCGCAAGCGCGGTCCTTGGCGTCACGCCGAGGCCGTTGAGTTTGCCACCCTCACCTGGGTCCACTGGTTCAACACACCGGCGGCTGCTCGAGCCTCTTGGCTGGGTCCCGCCGGTGGAGTATGAGCGTGCGTTCTACGAGTCTCAGGCTACCCAAGGCAGGGCCGCCTGACTCAGACAACCGAGTCTCCGGCGAACCCGGGGCGGTTCAGTCTGGGCCATCTCCCGAACCCGGGTCGGGGCCATCTCCCCGGTCGGGGCCATCTCCCCACATCTCCCCACGAACGCAAGAACGTCCTCGTAGAGGCGGTTCATGGCGCCGTGAATGTCTCCAGCCGCGCCGATGATCATGGCGTCCAGGCGTCGAGAAGGCGCAGTGCGAGCGCCTCGCAGGAGATGGCGATGGCGAGCTCGTCCTCGAGTCCGACGCTGGCGCGAACGGCCATCTGCGCTCCGACGCTCGCGCAAGCGCCGAAGAGAGCTTCGAGGAGAGTGCGGGCCTGCTGCGTGACATCCCCGGAAATGGGATTTGCTGCCAGCTTCGTCAGCGTGCTGGCGAGGTGCCCGGTGTCGGCAAATCGAAGCAGACGCAGGACGTCGAGGCCGTCCTTGTCTTGAATACGTTCTGGGACCATGCGTGATCAGTTAAGCGAAGCGTGGGCAACACGGAGCCGTTTGGGCTGACCTGGGGAGATGCGCCAACCGCGCATTTGGTCGAGGACGGAGGGGCGGCGCCGCCAGTTGGGGTCGGTCTCGCCGTTGAATAGCTCGGCGAGGCGACGCCACTCGAGGTCGGCCTCGCGGCCGGAGAGCTCAAAGGCCCGGCCAATGGCAAAGGCGGCGACGGCGACCATACGCGCGAGGGCTTGTGGATGCAGCGGCGGCTTCGTCCGCTCGGCCCTGCCGCGAGGGGGAGGCGCCTCCCGGCGGCGGTGATGGTGCGCAAGCATGCAAACGATGACCGAAGCGACCATCGCGGCGTGCACCAGGGCACGCACCGCAGGGCCTGTCTTGGCGCCGATGTCGTCCAGGCGCAAACAGGACTTGTCGAGCTTGTTGTCGAGTTCGATCTCCCAGCGCACCCGATAGAGGTCGGCGACAGCACGTGGCGCAACGTCGGGAGCGAGGTTGGTTAGATAGAAGCAGTACCCCTTTGGGGTCGAGACGCCCACCAGCCGTGCACCGACCACGCGCGACCCATGGCCAGAGCTCGACGTCGGCGTCGATTACCTTGCCGTCGAGCTTGAGCACCTCGCGTTGCAGCAGGAGGTCGAGGTCTGTTCCGGGCGCAAACGTGCGGCTGACGCTGCCACGCGCGACGTGCAACACCTTCGGCTTCCAATTCTCTTTCAGCCGCAGCACATACGAGACGCCGTAGCGGTCGCAGCTCGACAACAGCTTCAGCGAAGCATAGCCCAGGTCCACCAACAGCCCGAGGCCACGCCAGCTCTCGTCGAGCTTTAGATGCGGCGCGTCGTGCTCGCGTGCGGGGCTGAGGTGATACGCCACCGTGGTCCCCATCCCCACCGAATAGCGCTTGTGCACCTTCAACGCCGCATATGCCCCGGCGCCCGGATACTCGTCCATCAGCGCATCGGCGAGCCGCACCGTTGTCGCGTCGACGATGTGCCAGTCTCGCGCCGTACGGCCCAACAGCCCCGGCAGGTCCAGCGCCTGCCCCGCGACATATGCAAGCGCGCGGTCCCGCACCCCCTCCATCGCTCGCTCCAGCGCCGGCCCAAACCACCCTTAGAAGCCACCACGCACCACCCGCGGCCCCCCAGACTCGAAATACATCTTCATCGCGTCCGCTTGCCGCCCGCCCCTCCCCGTCGACGCCGACACCACCATCGATCGCAATAACACCAGCGCGTTCAGGCGCCGCTCGCGCTGCTGCAGCCCAGCCGCCTGCACCACCGCCGTCAGCGCCTCGTCCGGCAGAATCGCCTCGAACACCTCCCGCACATCGCTGCCTTGCATGCTCATCCGCCGAGCTGATCACGCCCAGCCCTGCTCTTCAAGCCCCTCGCTCAACCGATCGTTCTTGCACCGCTTTCCTCCTAACTGGACAGCCATGGATGAGGGGCATCGAGGAGCCGGGTGGCGACCGGGCGCGCGTGGCCAGCTCAGGGGGAAGGGGACGAGGCGATCAGGAAGGACGTTTCAGATCGGCGAAGGGGCCGATATTTCGACGGCGACCGTCGCCGGCAAGACCTGGGGTCCGGAGGCCGTGACCACCATCCCACGGGGATCGACCTCGCCCAGCGGAAGGCTCACACTGCCGTCCGCCGCCGCGAAGCCGCGCGCGACCACGTTGCCCTTGGCGTCCTGCACGACCACGGCGATCTGCGAGAGGTCGAGGGGCGGGCAGGTCAGGCAGGGGTTCGGCCCGGGAGGGTACTTCGGGGGCGGAATGGTCGCTCGTAGCGCGCCGCTGACGATGGCGGGGCCGACGACGATCACCGGTAGGGGACCGCGCGTGCGGAACAAGACCGTCGGGTCGCCGAGCAGGTTGTAGATCGTCATCTCCTGCTCTAGATCGGCGGCGCCATAGCCAAGCGAGGTCAGATAGCCCTTGCCAGCGTTGAGCACATCGCCGAGTCGGCGCACGCTGGTGGCCGCGCCGTAGGCCAGCAGGTTGGGGAAGATGGCGTCGACGAGGCCCTTGGCCAGGTCGCTGTTGATCGACGAACCGCTCGAGCGTTGATCGCCGATCACGGCCAGGGCACCGTCCGCCTTGCGCAGGAAGGACTCCGCCCAATAGACGCTGCCCGCGTTCGAGTAGCCGGAGCCCGAGGTCTCGCTCGCCTCGTTGTCGAAGATCCCGCTCGCGCAGTTGATGCTGAGCACGAAGGGATACTCGTGGCCTGCCACGGCGACCGCGGCGAGGGTGCCGGTGCCAAAGCTCGGCGTGCCCCAGCCATCCCACCAGCCGTGGTCGCGGTGGAAGAAGAGCGCGCGCCCGTCGTTGAACGCCGCGGTCACATCGGCGGTCGTGCCCGTCCAGGGGAAGGTCGGCTTGCGCAGGTACCAGGGGACCGCCACGCCGTCGTAGAAGGTGGTCGGATTGGTGGTCGGTGCATCCCGGTAGATGCGCTGGACGTTCCAGCCGAGGCCCGCGACGTGCGCCCGAATGACCTCTGCCGTGCGCGCGAAGGTACGGTCTTCGAAGCCATTGACGTCGTTGTCCTGGAACTGCGCGGCGAAGCTGTAGTTGTCATAGAAGGCATTGAAGACGCTCGGCGGGGCGTTTTCGAACGCCTTAACCTTGTCGACGATGACCTGCGCCTGGGCATTGGTGTCGACCGGGAAGCGGCCGATGCCCAGCAGCGGCACTGAGGTGCTGCCGCCACCAAACTGGCCGTAGTGCTGGTCGCCGCCGTTCTTGACGCCATCCCAGCTATTGTTGGCGCCGGGATAGTGTGTGGGAATCAGCTCGGCGTCGCCCATCAGGAGCAGGTAGCGCGGGCGAATCCACCAGTTGCTGTAGGCATTCTGCAGGTAGCTGCGGATCCCCGCTGCCGTGGCGCCGGTGGTCGTCGTCGTGACGACCACGGTGCTGAGACCGCGGGCGATCTTGTGTGCTGCGAGGTCGTTGGCCGCCGCCACTAACGCCGGCGCGGTGACGATCACGAAGCGCGCGCCGAAGAAGATCGGCCGGACCAAGATCGGACAGGTTGAGACCTCCCACAGCGCGCGGTTGAGCGCCGTCGAGGCCAGCGACGAGGGTGCGCGCTCGATCCGCTGATCGATCGCGTCCATGTCGAAGCCGGAGGCCGTGCGGACGCGCTTGAAGCAAGGGGCACCCTTGAACGTGACATCGACGAGCAGGGAGCTGTACTGGACCAGTCGTTGCTCGCTGGCCAGATACTCGGCTGCAGGAAGCTCAATCGCCACGAAGCTGCCGTCCTCGCTCTGCTGCACCGCGCGCTGCCGCACGTCCTTGATCGAGGTGGCGCTCGCGTCGTAGGCCTGGGCGTCGAAGACGAAGCGCACGGGCTCGGCCGTCGGCGCGCCTTCACCGCCGGGATCGCGGTGCTGCGGCTGAATTGGATAGAGCCGAGCCTGGCTCGCGCTGCCCTCGCCCTCCGGCAGGACAGTGACGGTAGCTGAACCCTCGAGCGGCGCGGCGACCATCGCCGTGTAGGTCGGCACCTCAGGCAGCGAAGGGGCGTCCTGTCGCGTGCCGAAGCCTTGGTCCTGCTCGACGATCCGCTCAAAGGTGCCTGCGTCCGTGGCGACGGTCGCCAGCTTGAGCGGCGGAAGCGTCAAGCGGAAGGTGAGGCGCTCCGGCGTCGAGGTCAGGATTTCGACGCGTCGCCGCATGATCACGGTGGCGACGAAGGTGCCCTGAGTGGCGCCGAGCCCGCTGGCGACCCAAAGCGCGTCCTTGGAGGCCGCGGCGTACACCGGGTGGCGGCACTCCAAGCGCAGGCTTGGGGTGCCAGGAGGCGCCTGGATGTCCGCGTCGATCACCCCGAGCGTCGCCGCATCCGAGCCGCTGACGACGGTGCCCAGCGGGTCGGCGCCGGCAAAGACCTGGCAGGAGGCCCCGGCGACTGGCGTCGAGATCGGGTCGACCACCTCGGCGTGCAAGCGCCGGATCTCGACCGACTCGGCGCGCACGACGACCGAGCCCGTGAGCTCCTCGCTCCCACCGGCACGCAGGACGAGCTGGACGATGGTTACGTCACCCTGGCGGATCTCCACGCCAGAGGCGCTGCCGTACCAGTCGGCCCCTTTGAAATCCGGGTCGCAGCTACCATCGCGGAAAATTCCGAGCTCGACCTCGCGGTCCGTCCCCACCGGGAGGTTGGGCATCACCGTCTCGATCACGACCGTGCCGGCGGGGTAGGACTGCTCGGCCCGCATCGGCGCCACTCCGGCCGCGCCGACCTGCAGGGCGACGCAGAAGGGGGCGGTGAAGCTCTCGGGGCTGCGCAGACTCAGGCTGACGCTGCCGTTGGCGTAGTCTCCGGTCTTCTTCTTACTGTCGCAGCCGCTGCCCAGGCCAACGAGGGCCAGGGCTACCAGGGCTCCCTGGGTCAGGCGGCGGGCTCTCGTCTCGCTGGTGCCTCCCAGAGCTGGACGTGCGGACCAGGGTTTCGGGGGTGAGGAGCTGCGCGCGCTGTCGCCGCCTGTCGGGTCGGTGTCGGGCCGGTCTCCGACCACGAAGGGGTCGCAGGGACGGGCCATGGCTTTGAATTTCGACATGACGAACCTCCACAGTTGCATTGCTTGCGTCGCGCTCGGCTAACCCGAGAGCTTTCCCGCGGTCCGCACCTCCTCGTTGTGGTTGACCGGCGAACAACAGCACACTTTTTATCCTATTTCTAGCTCGATCTGGAGCGCTTCGCCCGGGAGGGCGGATGGCTCGGCTAGCGCAGGTCCTCGACGGGATGGTCGTGGGGGGCTTCGAACACGAGCGCGGGGTCGCGGCGCGTCCAACCGCTGAAGTGCGAGATCGCGCCAAAGACGGCCATGATGGCGGCGGAGACGGCCATCGAAACCCAGGGGCCCAGCTCGTGAATCAGGATCGGGCTGAGGGCCGTGACGAGGCCACCGCCGAGGAAGGGCTCGTAGATCATCTGCTTGAAGCCAAAGGCCGTGGCGGTGTCGGTCTTGTACATCGGGTCGACGAGGCGCAGCAGCAGCAGGCCGATCGCGGTCACGCCCGTCTGCATGCCGTACTCGGTGATCGCGCGCTCGAACCAGTAGTTCGGGAACATGCGCGGCGCGACGAAGGCCGTGGTGAAGACCACCCAGCCGATTCCCGTCGCCATCACGATCAGGAAGGGCCAGAGGTGATCGAGAAAGAGGTCGAGGCGGATCGCCGCGATCGCCGCGATGACCAGCACATCGAGCGAAAAGCCGAGCAGCCGGTCGAAGGTGTCCCGGTCGAAGTACAGGGTAATCTTCAGCGGCGTGGCGACCGCCTGCACGAGCAGGCCGCCAAGCATGGCCAAGGGGAAGAGCGGAAAGGCCTCCAGTCGCGGGTGGAGCAGCTTGAGCAGCACGAGCAGACCCCAACCGATCAGCACGGCCACGGCGATGATGGCAAAGTGAAAGGTCAAGGGCTCGATCGCCTCCGTCGCCACCGTCGCGGTCGCGATCGAGTAGCGCTTCTTCTCCGGGATCAGGCCGAGCCGCTTGTAGGCCGGGATGCCGTGTCGCTCGTTCAAACACGCGCAATAGCCGCGGCGAATCGCGACGTTGATCATCACCACGCCGAGCACCACGGCGGCGATGATCCCGACGGTGGCGGACATCTGCGCGAGATCCGCCCCAGCGGGGAAGCCCAGCTTATGGAACGTGGTTCGCATGCCGGCGGCCGTGCCGTGGCCCCCCGAAAAGCCGATCTCGACGATGGTCGCGAAGATCGGCCGCGTGCCGAAGAGCGGCGAGAGCACGAGGGTCGTGGTCAAGAGCGCGACCAGGTACTGGCCCATTCCGGTGACCACGCCAAAGCAGAGCTGGGGGCCGCCGATGCTCCATAGGCGCTTGGGTGAGGGCAGGCGCACCCCGAGAAAGAGCGAGGCAAAGACCACGCTGATCAGGATGCCGGGAATCTGGCGCCAGTAGCCCAGAACCCAGGTGGGGATGGCCTTGAGCACATAGGGGCCGAGCGCCAGCGCGACGAAGCCAGCGATGATCGACGAGGGAAGAAAGAGCCGCTGGAGCAGCGGAACATGGACGCGCAGCGCCTTCCCCAGCAGGAGGAAGACCGCCAGCAGGCAGAAGCTGAAGAGAAATCCGTCAGCGCCCCGCATCGGCCCCTTTCCGTCGCGACCAAGCCATCCGTGAGGGTCTCGCCCGTCGAGCGTGGTCCGCTCCCGAGGGCAGAGGCACGCAGGCAGGCGGAGCACCGATCCGTCGGAGCAAGCGGAGCCACCCACCGGACTTGAACCGGTGACCTGCGGTTTACGAAACCGCTGCTCTACCAACTGAGCTAGGGTGGCAGCGCCAGGGGCGCAAGTGGGCGGCATTATGCCGGTGGGGTCAGTCTGGCGTCAAGCGCGAGCCAGTGGGGCCAGTCGGCGCGCGACCTTGCTGGCCACGCCCTCGAAACTAGCCCACGTCGCGAGCGCCTAGAGCTCGATCGTGGCGCGCACGACTTGGCGCTCGGGCACCTGGCGCACGGTGAAGCCGGCGCGCTCGGCGATGCGCTGCATGCCGAGGTTGTCGGGCTGGATATCGGCGCCGATGCGCTGGAGGTGCTCGTCACGGCCGAAGCGCACCAGCTCCTGGAGGAGCTTGGTGCCGAGCCCGCGGCGCTGGGTGGGATCGGCGACGACGATCGCGAACTCAGCCTCGTCGCGACCGGGCAGCTTGCTCAGGCGACCGACCGCCAGGATGGAGCGGCCCTGCGCAGCGCCCTGCTCGGCGACCAGCGCCAGCTCGCGGTCGTAGTCGTTGAAGCAGACGCGCTGCAGTCGCTCGTGCGCCACGCGATGGCTGAGGTGCATATCGTGGAGGTAGCGCTGGCGCACGGTGTCGGCGGAGAGCGTCTCGTGGAACCTCACCATCAGCGGCTCGTCGTCCGGGCGGATCGGACGGATGGTCACGCTCGCGCCGTCGGGCAAGCTCCACGGCATCACGTATTGCTGTGGGTAGGGGCGAATGGCGGCGCGCGGTAGCTCTTCCTCCGTGAGCTCGGGGCCGTGGAGCACGACGCGCGCGTCCAGCGCAATCAGGCCCTGGGGCGAGGCCAGCAGCGGGTTGATGTCGCATTCCTTGATCCAGCGCTGCTCGACGACGAGCTGGCTGAAGCGAACGATCAGCGCCTCGAGGGCCGGGAGATCGACCGGGGCGCGGCCACGGACCCCGCGTAACGCCTCGACGATCTTGGTGCGCTCCATCATCCGGCGCGCCAGCGTGGCGGTGAGCGGTGGCAGCCCGAGCGCGCTGTCCTTGAAGACCTCGACGAGCTGACCGCCGGCGCCGAAGAGCAGCACGGGTCCGAACTGCGGATCCTGCGAGCTGCCGAGGATCAACTCGTAGCCCTCATGGCGCACCATCGGCTGAACCACGACGCCCTGGAAGTGGCTCGCGCCGAGCCGCTCACCGACGGTGCGCTCGATGGTCGCGAAGGCCTCCTCCACGGCGCGCTCATCTTGGAGATTGAGGCGTACCCCGCCCACGTCCGTCTTATGCGTGATCGTCAGCGAGTGGATCTTGAGCACGACCGGATAACCGAAGGCCTTGGCCGCCACGACGGCCTCCTGCGCCGTGCTGGCGACCGCGGCCGGCGTCGTCGGGATGCCGTAGGCCGCCAGGAGTCGCTTCGATTCGATCTCCGTCAGCAGCGTGCGTCCGGCGGCGCGCGTCTCCTCGATGATCTGCGTGGCGGCCTTGATGTCGGGCGCGTTGGTGGTGGCAACGCCCGACGTGCCCGGTGTCTCGTAGATCGCGCGCAGCGCCTGGGCGTAGCGCGCCATGTAGCAGAAGGCCCGCGCCGCGTCGTCGGCGTAGCGGAAGGTGGCGATGTCGGAGCGGTTGAGGATGTCGGTGCCGGCGTCGACGCTCGTGCCACCCATCCAGCTCGCGAGCACGGGTTTTCCTGTGGCCCGGGCGTAGGGTACGAGGCGCTCGGCCGTCTGCGTCGGATCCGTCATGTCCTGCGGTGTGAGCACGACCAGCAGGCCATCGCTGTTGGGGTCGCGCGCAGCGATCTCCAGCGCCTTGGCATAGCGTTCGGCGTCGGCGTCGCCGAGGATGTCGACCGGATTGCCGTGGCTCCAATGGGGCGGGAGGAGCTGATCGAAGGCCGCGATGGTCTGGGGGGCGAGCTCTGCGAGTTGACCGCCAACGGCGATCAGGGCGTCGGTCGCCAGCACGCCCGGCCCGCCCGCGTTGGTCAGCACGGTCAGGCGCGGACCCTTCGGCGTCGGCTGCTTGGCCAGCACCTCGGCCATGTTGAAGAGGTCTGCGATGCGGTGGATGCGCAGCACCCCGACGCGACGGAAGGCGGCGTCGAGCACAGCATCGCTGCCAGCGAGCGTGCCGGTGTGGGAGGCGGCTGCCTTGGCCGCCTGTTCGCTTTGCCCAGCCTTGATCACGACGATCGGCTTGCTCAGGGCGACCTCGCGCGCGGCCGAGAGGAAGGCGCGCGCATCGCCGATCGACTCCATATAGATCACGATGCTCTTGGTGTGGGGATCACTGCCGAGATGGTCGATCAGGTCGCCCCAGCTGACGTCGAGCATCGAGCCGATCGACACGAAGGCGCTGAAGCCGACGCGCTCGCGGAAGCTCCAGTCGAGGATGGCCGTGCAGAGCGCGCCGCTCTGGCTGATGAAGGCGACATTGCCGGGCTGGCCCATTCCGGCAGCGAAGGTGGCGTTGAGGCCCGTCCGTGGGCTCATCACGCCGAGGCAGTTGGGGCCGATGACGCGCATCTTGGCGAGCCGGGCGTGCTGGAGGATTTCCTGCTCGAGGGCCACCCCGGGAGCGCCGAGCTCTTTGAAGCCGGCGGAGATGATGACGGCGTTCTTAATGCCGGCCGCGGCGCATTGGCGAATGACGTCCGGAACCACGCGCGCCGGCGTGATTACGACCGCAAGATCGATCGGCTCGGGGACGTCGGCGACCGTGGGATAGGCGCGAATGCCGAGCACGCTCGAGCGCCCGATGTTCACCGGGTACACAGTGCCCCCGAAGGGGCTAGCGATCAGGTTCTTGAGGACGGTGCGGCCGACGCTGCCGGGCGTTTCGCTGGCGCCGATCACCGCGACGCTTTGCGGCGTGAAGAAGGCGTCGAGCGGCCGGCGTCCATGACCGAGGTAGTCGTGAGCGGGGTCCCGCGTGGTGAGGGGCTGAGATGGGTGGCGCATGGCGACGTTTTTATCACGTGCGCGGCCTTGTGCGCATGGGCGCTGTGGCGATCGGCTTGCCCGCGGGGACCTCCCGGCCGAGGGGGTCGGCCAATCAGGTGACGGATGCATTCGTGGCCGCGGCGGGGATACGATCGCAGGCCAGGCCATGCGCGTGCGCTTGCGCCTCAGGCCTCGCGGTAGAGGGCGAGGCCCTCGCGTCGAAACTCGGCGGCCTTGTCGGCCAGCGCGGCGTCAAGCGCTGCCTCGCTGGCGGGCGTCGTCGCGGCGGCGGTTTCGAGGGCGGTTTCGAGGGCGCTGGCCGCATCGCGCAGCTCCTGCGAGATCCGCATCGAGCAGAACTGGGGGCCGCACATCGAGCAGAAGTGGGCGAGCTTGGCGGCGGGTGCCGGCAGGGTCTCATCGTGGAAGCTCTGGGCGCGCTCGGGGTCGAGCGCGAGCGCGAACTGGTCGGCCCAGCGGAACTCGAAGCGAGCCTTGGAGAGCGCGTTGTCGCGCTGTTGCGCCGCCGGATGGCCCTTGGCCAGGTCGGCGGCATGGGCGGCGATCTTGTAGGCGATGATGCCTTCCTT
This sequence comes from Pseudomonadota bacterium, assembly GCA_016711215.1. Taxonomy (NCBI): domain Bacteria; kingdom Pseudomonadati; phylum Pseudomonadota; species Pseudomonadota bacterium. Next base: position 1,071,769 of record JADJTL010000001.1, read on the forward strand.
GACGTCGTCGCGGTCGGGGAGCCCGAGGTGCTCCTTGGGCGTGACGTAACAGAGCAGCGCCGTGCCGAACCAGCCGATCATCGCCGCGCCGATCGCGGAGGTGAGGTGGTCGTAGCCGGGGGCGATGTCGGTAACCAGCGGGCCGAGCGTGTAGAAGGGCGCCTCCTGGCAGACGCGGAGCTGGCGCTCGACGTTCTCGCGCACGAGCTGCATCGGGACGTGGCCCGGCCCCTCGATCATCACCTGGACGTCATGCTCCCAGGCCAGGCGGGTCAGCTCGCCCAAGGTATCGAGCTCGGCGAACTGCGCCTCGTCGTTCGCGTCGGCGATGCTGCCGGGGCGTAGACCGTCGCCGAGCGAGAAGGCAACGTCGTAGGCCTTCATGATCTCGCAGATCTCGGCGAAGTGGGTATAGAGGAAGTTCTCGCGGTGGTGCGCCAGACACCACTTGGCGAGGATGGACCCGCCGCGCGAGACGATGCCAGTGACGCGGCGCGCGGTCAGCGGGATGTAGGGCAGCCGCACGCCGGCGTGAATCGTGAAGTAGTCGACGCCCTGTTCGGCCTGTTCGATCAAGGTGTCGCGGAAGAGCTCCCAGGTCAGCTCCTCGGCCCGTCCGTCGACCTTCTCCAGCGCCTGATAGATCGGCACCGTACCGATCGGCACCGGCGCGTTTCGCACGATCCATTCCCGTGTCTCGTGGATGTGCTTGCCGGTGGAGAGGTCCATCACCGTGTCGGCGCCCCATTGGATCGCCCACAGCAGCTTGCCCACCTCGTCATCGATGCTCGAGGCGAGGGCCGAGTTGCCGATGTTCGCGTTGATCTTCACCAGGAAGCTGCGGCCGATCACCATCGGTTCGAGCTCCGGGTGATTGAGGTTGCAGGGGATGATGGCGCGGCCGCGGGCGACCTCGTCGCGCACGTACTCGGGCGTGATGCTGCGGGGGATCACTGCACCGAGGTGCTCGCCCGCGTGCTGACGCAAGAGCACCGGATCGCGCAGCGCCTCGCGCCGCTGGTTCTCGCGGAGGGCGATGAACTCCATTTCCGGCGTCACGACGCCGCGTCGCGCGTAGTGCAGCTGCGTGACGTTCGCGCCGCTGCGCGCCCGCCGCGGCGCGCCGGAGGCCGGGAAGCGCAAGCCGTCGAGGGCCGGGTCGCCGAGACGTTGTCGCCCGAAGGCCGAGCTGAGGCCCGCGAGAGGCTCGCTGTCGCCGCGGGCCGCGATCCACGCGCGGCGTAGCGCCGGCAGGCCACGCCGCAGATCCGCGTGGTAGGCCGGGTCCCCGTAGGGTCCCGCGGTGTCGTAGACGCAGATGGCCTCGTTGGCCTCGCTGCCGCTACGCGTGGGCGTCGCGGAGATCGCGATCTCGCGCAAGGGGACGCGCACGCCCTCCTGGCGGCCTTCGACGTAGATACGGCGCGAGCTGGGAAATGGCGCGGTGGCCAGCGGTAGACCCGTGGGGGCGGTCGCTGGTGCGCTGCGCGGTGTGGTGCTCATGGTTGGTGCGTGCCCTTTCCGGGCGGCAAAGGGTGGTCTCGGCGCCGACGATGACGACGTCAGGGGAGACTCGCCTTGCAGCCCCCAGACCAGTTGGCCGAGCAGTCGTAGTCCGTCTGCTGCGGCGTGACCACGGCCCCAGGCCAGGCGATGGTGGCGGCGGTCCAGACGTGTCGCGGCGCCAGGTTCTCCTTGCGCAGCACGATTGGCGCGCGGCCCTTGAGATTGATGATGAGCTGCCCATCCGACGCGGCGTCACCGCCGCCCCAGTGCTCGACCATCACCGTATAGACGCCCTGCTCCGGCTTCGAGAAGTAGATGTTCTCGGGGCCGAAGGCGCCGGTGTTGTCGACGTCTTTCTTCGGATTGTCGCTGGCGTCATCGACGACACCCCAGTCCGGCGTTGTGTTGATGCACGAGGTCCAGGTGCAATCGGTGGCGTTGTCGTTGATGTGGCCACCCGGCTTGATCAGGTGCAGCTCCCAGTCATCGCCGATTTCGTCCCAGGCGAGCGTCAGGCGCAGATCGGCGTCGACGCAGCCTGTTGTGGTCACGCGGTAGACCAAGGCGAGGAGGCCCGCGCCATTGGTCCAGACCAGCTTCACGAGCTGGGCACCGCAGAAGAGTGGGATCGCGACGCCGAAGCTTCCAGTTGCCCGGGTGGGCACGGTGCCGCTCGCCGCCTGGCCGGCCTCGCTGACCACGTAGAACTCGCCATCGCCCGTGGCTCCGCTGACCGTGCCCTCGAAGCTGCGCGAGGTCTGCGTCGCGCTGATCGTGAAGTTGCTCTCGGTGCTGTCGGGGCAGGCCGAGCAACGCTGCTTGCCGGCAGTGGCAGCGTTCGGCGCCGGGTCTACGACGCCCTTGGTCGCGGCGTCGGCGAGGGTGGCGTCGCGCTGGCCGGCGGCGCCATCGCGTCGAGTAGTGCCGCCGTCGCGCTGAGTGGCGCCACGGTCGCGGTTTGCGCCGTTATCCTCGCTGTCACTGCAGCCCCATGTCATCATGGCGCCGGCGAGCATCAGAGCAAAGATCGATGATGTGCGGGTCATGCGTCGACCTCCGAGGTTAGGCTTGGTCTGCGGCGAGCAACCCGGTTCTTACCGCTCGTGGCTGCAGTGTCAACCGCTGAATTGTCAACCGCTGAATTGGCAACCGGTGAATTGGCAACCGGTGAATGGAGCGCGATCGCTCTACTGCGCCTCAATTCGCGACGCCGCTCGTCGATGAGGGTCCTACTGTCTTATGCCGGGAGGAGTGAGCTCCATGGGTCACCGCAAGTGCATCACGTTTTTTTTCGCCGCCTTGTTGATGGCTGCTCAGCCGCTGCTTGCGGGCTGCGGCGACGGTGACCTTGTCCTGGGCGATGGCGGGACGGTCGATGGCGGACGCTCCACCAGAGATGGGGGCGGCGCGAAGGCCGATGGTGGTGCTGCGCGGGGTGATGCGTCGAGCGGCGATGGGAGGGCCGGCCCCGTCGCGCTCTTGGAGCTTGCGGGCGCGCCGGCGATCGCCTTCACCGCCGTGGTGGGGGGGGCCGCAGACGAGCAGACGATTACCATCGATAACGGCGGTGGGGCTGCGGCCACGGCGCTCGTCGGCACCGTAGGTGCTCCCTTCGTCTTCAAGGGAGGCAGCTATCCGGGCGCCGGTGGCACCTGCGGCGCGATGTTGGGCGCCGCCACGAACTGCACGGTGGTGATCGCCTTCGCTCCAGCGGCTCCCGGCGAGGTCCTCGGCACCCTCGCCTTCGACTACTGGGATGGTCAGCGTCAGCAGCGTGCGCAGCGCTCACTGGTCGGCGGTGGCCGGAGACCCGCGGTTCTCGCGATCAGCGACGGCCCGACGTTTTCGTTTGGCGCTGGGGTGATCGGGACCACGACCGAGCAGATCTTCACCGTGAACAATGCAGGGGGCAGCGAGGCGAGGGCCTTGGCCGCCGGCGCGCTCGCCGCGCCCTTCGCCTTCAAGGGAGGAAGCTTCCCGGGCGGGGGGAGCTGTGGCGCGACGCTGGCCGCCGGTGCGAGCTGCACGCTGGTGGTGGTCTATACGCCGGCCGACGCGGCGGCGCATGGAGGGACGGTCAGCCTCGCCTATGACAATGGAGCGCTGGGGCAGCAGGCGGTGCAGCCGACCACAGTGGGGTTGGCAGGGGCCGGGATCACGCCCGCGGCGCTGTCGATCTCGGAGGGCGAGCCCTATGACTTCGGACCTCAGCCGATCGGCGTCAGCGTCGACAAGACCCTGACCGTCCACAATGGCGGCGCTGCCGCGGCCGCGAGCCTATCCTCCGCGGCGCTGGGCAATGGCTTCGACTACAAGGGGGGCGTCTATCCCGGCACAGGTGGAGCTGCGCGGCGGCGTTGGACGGGCTGGCCTCGTGCACGGTCGTGATCACCTTCGCGCCCTCCGAGACCGGGGACGCTGGGGCGACGCTGACCCTGCACTATGCCAGTGGCCTCGGCAGCGAGAGCGCGACGCGCACGCTCGCCGGGCGCGGGCTCAGTCGCGCGGAGCTGGTCTTCGATGCGGGCGCCAGCTTCGATTTCGGCACGGTCGCCGTGGGGGACCTGATCGAAGAGAGCTTCGTGATTACCAATCTGGGGCAGGTCAGCGCGACCGCGATCACCCCGTCGGCGGGGCCGACGGCGGCCTTTGCCTACGCGGGAGGCAGCGCTCCGGGCAGTGGCGGAACCTGCGGACCGGTGCTCCTCCCCTTTGCCTCGTGCACGATCGTCCTCAGCTATCACCCGTCGGCCAGCGGCGAGGTCAGCTCGGCGGTGAGTCTCAGCTACCACGATGGGGTCGAAGCCAAGGCCGCAGCGCTGCAGCTGCGTGGGGCGGCGACGGCTGCGGCCTTCCTCGTGCTCTCGGATGGCCCGACCTACGACTTCGGCACCATCGCCCTGAGCAGCGCCCGGGCGCACGCCTTCACCTTGAGAAATAGCGGCGCGGTGGCGGCGACGGGGATGCTGCCCGGGTCGATCGACGCGCCCTTTGAGCTGTCCGGCGGGTACCCTGGCGTCGGGGGCGATTGCGGCACGACGCTGGCACCCGCTGCGAGCTGCACGCTGGTCGTCGCCTTCGCACCGACGGAAAACGGAGGCGCGAGCAGCACGCTGACCCTGGTCTACTACGACGGCGCGGCCACCCAGGAGGCGACGCGCGCGCTGGCTGGAAGCGGAACGACTGGCGCGGCGCTGAGCTTCGAAGCGGCGCCGACCTATGACTTTGGCCGCCAGTCCGTTGGCGCCTCCAGCGAGGTCGCGCTGACGCTAACCAATAGCGGCGCGCTGGCTACCGATGGCGCACTGGAGAGCGCGACCACCCTCTCGAAGGGCTTCGCCTTCAAGGGGGGCGCGTTCCCGGGCAGCGGTGGAACCTGCGGTCCGGCGCTCGGCGCCGGGGCGAGCTGCACCGTGGTCGTGACCTTTGCACCCGCGGGCAATGGGCCGGCAAAGGCGCGAATGGTGGTCGTCGACGGTGTCGGCGGCGATCCGAATCATGCCGAGCTGGCGCTAGAGGGCCTTGGCGTCGCGCCAGCCGCGCTGTCGATCTCCGACGGACCGTCTCACGACTTCGGCGATCGCACGGTCGGGACGAGCACGCGCAGGCAGCTTTCGATCAGCAACAAGGGCGGGGTGACGGCGACGGCCATCAGCGTCAGCGGGCTGACGGCCCCCTTCGCGGCGGTGGGGGGCAGCTGTGGTGCCACGCTCGACCCGTCCGCGAGCTGCACGATTTCTGTCGACTACCAACCTGCGGCGCCGGGTGAGCATGCCGATGCCGTCTTGCTCGACTTCAACGACGGCGCGGCCATGCAGCGCGTGACGCGCGAGCTGACAGGAAGGGCGCTTGCGCCTTCAATCTTGACCATCTCCGATGGTCCGACGCTCGAGTTCGGTGCGCGAGCCACGGGGTCGGTGAGCGAGGCGACCCTGACCGTGACGAACAGCGGCGCCTCGGCGGCCACGAGCCTGAGCGCGGCGGCCCTCGCCGGGCCCTTCAGCTTCAAGGGTGGCGCCTACCCCGGGACCGGCGGCACCTGCGCTGAGGCCCTCGCGCCGGGCAGCGGCTGCCTCCTGGTCGTCGCATTTGCACCGACCAGCGTCGGCCTGGGCAGCGCCAGCCTCGTCATCGACTACAACGATGGCGCGGCGGCCGGGCGTGCGGAGAGGGCCCTGTCTGGGACGGGTCTCTCGCCGGCGCGACTCGAGCTCGCGCCGGCGGGCGCACTGGACTTCGGCACGGTGGTGGTCGGGTCGATGCGCCTGGCGTCCTACTTTGTGCGGAACAGCGGAGGGGTGGCGGCGACGGACGTCGCGCTCTCGGGCGTGACAGGGCCCTTTAGCGCCAGCGCCACGACCTGCGCCCCGGCGCTGGCTCCGGGTGCGAGTTGCGACATCTCCGTGACCTTTGCGGCCCCGGTTGCGTTTGGTGCGGCAACGGGCGAGCTGGTGGTCGAATACGGCGATGGCGTGGCGACGCGGACCACGCGCGGTGTGCTGAAGGGCGTTGCTGCTGCGCCGGCGCTGCTGGCGCTCTCTGACGGGCCCACCTTCGACTTCGGCACGGTTGGCCTCGGCGCCGGCGCGCAGCACATCTTCACGGTGACCAATACCGGCGGCGTTTCCCCCGCGGGGTTGGCGGCGCTGAGCTTGACGGCCCCCTTTGCCTTCTCCGGCGGGGCCTTCCCCGGCGTTGGTGGGAGCTGCGGCTTCGGCCTGGCGCCGGGCGCCAGTTGCACCGTGGTGGTGACCTTCACGCCGACGGTGGCCGGCCCGGCCACGGATAACCTCGCGCTGGTCTACCACGACGGTGCGAGGGATACGGCGGCGGCGCGGGCCCTGCGTGCCGTGGCGACGCAGCAGGCTGCGCTGACGATCAGCGACTACCCGCAGGAGTACTACCAGCAGTACGGGCTGCAGCCAGACGGGGCAGTGCATGACTATGGCCGCAGCGGCGTCGGTCGCGCTGCCCAGCACGTCTTCGTCGTCACCAACACCGGGGCGGTCGCGGCTACGGCCCTGAGCGCGGCGACACTGGATTCGGGCTTCAGCTTCGCAGGCGGCGGCAGCTTCCCGGGTCAGGGCGGTAGCTGCGCGGGCACCTTGGCGGTGGGCGCGAGCTGCACGGTCGCGGTCGCCTTCAGCCCGCCGGCGGCGGAGCCTTACACCTCGCAGCTCGCGCTCGACTACCACGACGGGGTCGCGACGGTGACCGCCACGCGCGCGCTCGCCGGCGAGGGCGTCACGACCGCCGTGCTGACGCTCTCGGACTTCGAGGGACGTGTTCGGCTCGGGCCGGCGTACGACTACGGCACGCAGGGGATCGGCAGCGCGACGTCGCATGCCTTCTACCTGGAGAATCAAGGTGGCGCGCCGGCGACGGGGCTGGGCGCGCGGCTCAGCGCGGCGTTCGCGCTCCGCGGCGCTGGCTTCCCCGGAGCGGGCGGGAGCTGCGGTGCCACGCTCGCACCGGGCGAGGCCTGCGAGCTGATCGTCGACTTCGAGCCGACGGCCGAAGGCCTCCAGAGTGGAGCGCTGGCGGTCGACTATCACGATGGTGTCGAGGCGCAGGTTGCGACGCGGGCGCTGGCCGGAGCGGGCACGGCGCAGGCGCTGGTGCGTGTGGCCGAAGAGCACGGCTCTCCCTTGCCGGTGGCCTTCGACTTCGGCGTGGTGGGCGTCGGCCGACAGGTCGTGCGGCGCTTCGTGCTCTTCAACGTTGGTGCCGAGAAGGCGGAGGGCGTGTGGGCGAATCCCAGCGGCGCGGCCTTCGCCGTCCATCAGGCGGATCCGGATCCGAGCGGCGGCGGTGGATCGCCAGACGACCCCCCAGCCTGCAGTGGCGAGCTCGAGCCGCGAGCGAAGTGCAGCATCTGGGTGGCCTTCGCACCGACGGCGGACGGAACGCAGCAGGGCAGGGTCATCGCGACGTACTTTCGCGGTGGCGGGCTCATCGCGGCCTCGGATACGCGCGCGCTCATCGGCACCGGGACAACGCGAGCGGAGCTTCTCATCGTCGATTACCGCGAGCGAGAGGATGCCCACCGCGACCCGCACGACTTCGGCATCGTCGGCCTCGGGCGTACGGGCGACCGAACCTTCTACGTGAGGAATCTCGGCGCCCAGGCGGCGACCGGCCTCAGTGCCCAAGGGCCTGGCGCCCCCTTCAGCTATCCGGACGGTTACCCGGGAACGCTCGGTCCCGCGGCAGGCGCGGCTTCCTGCGGCACGACCGTGCCCGCGGGCGCGACCTGCGCGATCGTTTTGCGCTTCACCCCGAGCGCGAGTGAAGGGAGCAACGACGCGATCACCTTGGAGTACCACGATGGCGCCGAGCTCCGATCGGCGCGGCGTGAGGTCACGGGCCGGGGCACGGCACGGGCCTTCTTGCGCGTGGCGGACTACTCGGACGGATGGCCCAGCGGCAGCCGGCCCTATGACTACGGGCTGCGCGGCCAGGCGCTCGACCATACCTTCTACGTGATCAACGATGGCGCCCTCGCGGCCACGCTGAGCGACGCTGGCCTCCTCGCGGGAGCCTTCAACTGGACGGGTGGCAGCTTCCCGGGGACGGGTGGAACCTGCGGCGCCGCGACGCTCGCGGCGGGCGCGAGCTGCACGGTGGTCGTGACCTTCACGCCGAGCGGGGAGGAGGCGCAGACGGGCCGGCTCGGCCTGCGCTACGTCGATGCGGGCGGGGAGCAGCTCGCGGAGCGCGCGCTGGCCGGTACCGCCACGACCGCTCCCGTGGTCCAGCTCCATTCGTGGGCCGGGCAAGAGGAGCAGCACGGGGGCTTCGACTTCGGCCTCGCCGGGAAGCCGCGCGAACAGAGCTTCTTTGTCGCCAATCTCGGCGGCAGCAGCGCCTCGATCACGGGCGCGACGCTGACGGGTTCAGCTTTCGCCTTCAAGGGGGGCGTGTTTCCCGGGAGCGGCGGCACCTGCGCGCTCAACGGCAGCGTCGCTGCGGGCGCGCGCTGCGAGGTCGTCGTCACCTTCGACCCGCGCTTTCGGGACAGCGGCGTCACCACCGGCCTGCTCGAGGTCGCGTGGACGCCGGCGGCAGGGACGGGGCCGGGGGGGCTGTCCAGGCTCGCGCTGGCAGGGCTGGTTACCGGTCGGCCAGCGATCGTGGTCAGGGCCTTCCCCGGGGAGTCTGACCTCGCTCGGCCGATCGACCTCGGGGCGGTCGCGGCCGCGCCCGATGGCAGCTCGACGCGTACCCAGACGCTCTACGTCGCCAACCTCGGCGCCACCGACCTCGACGACCTTGCACCGGTAGCGACGGCGCCGGCCGGTCCGGCCATTCGCTACCTCGGCGGCGCCTTCCCCGGAACCGGAGGGAGCTGCAGCGCGGCCTTGCCCGCGAGCTCGACGGATCATTGCACGATCGTGCTCGAGCTCGCGCCGCTTGCCGCTGCGGTGATCAGCGACGCGATTACGCTCGGCGGCACCGATCTGGGCGGCGGCGCGATCTCCTTCACGCGGAGTCTCGTGGGGCGCGGTCTCTAAGCTGGCAGGCCGTCGCGGCGGGGCACCCCCCGGGCTGCAGCTTGACCGCGAGCGGGCCCGCTGGCAGCGTAGCGCCCGCAATGACAACAGAACCATCTACCAGCGATCCGGGCGCTGCGGCCTCCGGTTCGAGCCCTTCGAGCTCTCCCGACCCGAGCGACGCGCGCGGCAGCACCCGGCTCGCCGATGCGATCGTGCGTCACCATCGCGCGATTCTAATCGGGGCGTTACTCGTCACCGCCCTCGGTGTCTGGCGAGTCAGCCGCCTGCAGTTGCGCTCCGACCTCGCCGAGCTGCTCCCCGCACGCGATCCGGCCGTGGTCGTGCTGCACGAGATGGATCGTCGAATCGCGGCGCTGGCGACCCTGATCGTCGGCATCGAGAGCCCTTCGCCAGCGGCGAACGAACGCTTCGTCGGCGTGCTCGTGCAGCGCCTGCGCGCACGGCGCTCGGCCGACATCGTCGCGATTCAGGCCGGCGTGCAGGATGAGCAGCGCTTCTTCAGCGAGCACCGTTGGCTCTATGCGGAGCTCGAGCAGCTCGAGGATGCCCACGATCGCCTCGAGCGCTCGATCGCCAAGCGCAAGAACCCGCTCTTCGTCGACCTCGATGATCAAGGCGGCGACGAAGCGCCGCTGAGCGAGCAGGCCAAGAAGCTCGAGCAACGCTCGCGCGAGCGCTTCGCCAAGTTCCCCGGTGGATACTTCGCGACGCGGGACCGCCAGACCTACGCGGTGGTCATCTCGGTGCGCGGCTCCGTCTTTGGTGGTGGGGCAGGCGAGCGGGTCGTGCGGCTGGTGCGCGAGACGACCGCGGCGCTGCAGCCCGCGCGCTTTCACGCGGCGCTGAACGTCGAGCTGACCGGGGGGGTGATTTCAGCGCTGGCCGAGCGCCATGCGCTAGAGAAGGACCTCGTCTGGGCAACGACGGTAAGCGTGGTGCTGATCTTCCTGGCGATCGTCTTATTCTACGGGCGCCTCGCGGCCGTGCCGCTCTCGACGGTGCCCGCCTTGATCGGCGTGATCCTCGCGCTGGCCTTCGCCCAGCTGGTCTTCGGCTATCTCAACTCGTCGACGGCCTTCATGGGCTCGATCATCGTCGGCAACGGCGTCAACTACGCGCTGATCCAGCTCGCGCGCTACGAGGAGGAGCGGCGCTTCGGCCGCAGCGTCCGCGACGCGATCGCGATCGCGCTGCGCACGACCACGCGGGCCACGGCGACGGCCTCGCTCGGGGCGGCGGTGGCCTACGGTTCGCTGGCGATGACCAGCTTCCGCGGCTTCAATCAGTTCGGCTACATCGGCGGCGTCGGGATGGTGCTCTCGTGGGTCGCCACGGTGCTGGTGCTGCCGGCGCTATGGGTGCTGACCGATCGGCGGCAGGGGGAGGCGACGCGACCGCGCGTGCGTGGCTTCCGCGTCGGCGCGCCACTCGCGCGCTTCAGCGTCGCGCATCCACGGCTGCTGCTGGCCTTCGGCGCGGCGCTGACGCTCGCCGCGGTGATCGCGCTGCCGGGCTATGCACGCGATCCCTTCGAGTACGACTTCCGCAAGCTCCGCAACCAGGTCTCGCGCGATTCGCCGGCCGAGCGTCTCAACCTGCGCCTGGGCCCGGTCTTCGGGCGCTCGCTCTCGCATAACTTCATCGTCGCCGACGACCCGTCCCAGGTGGAGGAGATCCGCGACAAGCTGCGGGCCAAGGATCGGGGGATCGGCGCGCTGGGCGCGGTGCGCACGATCAACGATTTCCTGCCGGGGGCACCCGAGCTGCAGCGGCGCAAGCTCGCCCTGCTCGGCGATATCCGCGGGATGATCGATCGCAACCTGCGCCTGCTCGACGAGGGCGAACGAGCCGACGCGCTACGCCTGCGACCGCCCGAGCGGCTGCGCGTGCTGCGACCCGCGGACCTGCCCTATGGGCTGCGGCGCGCCTTTACGGAGGTCGACGGCACGATCGGCCGGCCGGTGCTCTACTACGCGCGCGAGAACGTCACGGTCTGGGACGGGCGCTATCAGATGAGGCTGGCCGAGGTCGTGCAAAGCGTGCGGCTCGCGGACGGGCAGTTGATTCGCTCGTCTGGATCGGCGGTGATCTTCGCGGCGATGCTGCGCGCGATCGTCAATGACGGGCCGCTCGTCACCGCGGCTTCGCTGCTCGGCGTGGTGCTCTTGGTGGTGATGTTGACCTGGCGCCGGGGCGGCTCGCTGTTGATCCTGCTGACGCTCTTCGCCGGCGTGCTGTGGATGGTCGGCGCTGCGGCCGCGGCCGACGTGCGCGTGAACTTCCTGAACTTCATCGCGCTGCCGATCACCTTCGGCATCGGCGTCGACTATGCCGTCAATCTCTACCTGCGCTATCAGTTCGAGGGGCGTGGGCGGGTACGCGAGGCGGTGGAGGCCACGGGAGCGGCAGTCGCGCTTTGCTCCCTGACGACGATCATCGGCTACGGGGCGCTCCTGGTCGCCGACAACCAGGCACTGCGATCCTTCGGCGCGATGGCGATCCTCGGCGAGTTCGCCTGCTTCGCCGCCGCGCTGCTGCTGCTGCCCGCGGCCCTGGTGATGCTCGAGCGGCGCCGCGCGCGCGCGGAGAGCGGCGCGGCCTGATCGCCCAGCAGCGAGCGTTGGCAGCCCGTTGAGTTAGCGCTCCGGGCGTGGGAGCAGGCTGGCCGGCGCCGGTCGCGGCGGGCGGCGCTTCAGGTCGAGCTCGGCGAAGAGCAGCGCGGGCGTCACCACGGAGGAACTGCTGCGCAGCGGGCCCGCGCGCTGGTCGGCGAAGCTCGGCGCCACCGCGTGGTCGATGGCCGGGGTGGAGCCCGTGGCGATCAGGCGCTTGAAGGCGCTGAGGGGAATGGGCGCCAGCCCGATCCCGCGCAGTGGGGTTTCTCTCCCGTCCCGACCGACCGCGACCACGACCAAGGGCAGCAGCGCGGCAGTCTGCGTCGAACGCATCAGCTCCTGGAAGGGACCGGTGCCGCGATCGTCGAGCAAGCGCACGATCAGGCCGTAGGGCTCGCCGGCGCGCTGGGCGAGCGTCACCAGGCGGCGCACGAGGGCGGCGTGGCTCAGGCCGCCGCGGCCGCTGACGAGCAGATTGGCGGGGCGAGCGGCCGCAGGCCCGAGCAGCGTGAAGCGGCCGTGACCATTCGAGCCCCGCTCGCCGCGCCGAGGCGCGAGCGACATCAGCAGCCCCTGTAGCTTCCCACGGGTCACCAGTGTCACCCGTCGTGGTGAGATGCCCTCATCGTCGGCGGCGTAGCTGCCGAGGAGGGGCTGACCGCGAAAACGCAGCAGCGTCGGGTCGTCGACGATGTCGAGGCGCTCGTCGACCACGAGGCGCCCGCGTTTGTCCTCGAAGGCGCTGGCGCTGCTCAGCTCAGCGGGTAGGCCGAGGGGCGCGGGTGTTCCCGTCAGCTGGGCCGCCAGTAGTGTCCGTACGAGCTGAGCCGCCGCGCGCCCCTCGAAGAGCACGGGGCCGCTGTAGTCACGGCCGAAGTCTGCCGTGCGTCGCCGAACGAGCTCCTCCAGCGCTCCGCGCCAGGCGGTCTCGAGCACGCTGTCCGGCGGCAGCGTGGCGAGGGTGGGTGCCGCCTCACGCCAGTGCTGGGTCAGGGCGGGGCCGTCAGGCGGTCGCGTCGAGGCGGTGGCGTCGAGGGTAACGACCGACTGTAGGTCCCGCACCAGGTTCCCACTGCTGGCGAGGAAGGTGCGCGTGGTGCTACTGGTCCAGAGGCGGACGGCGCTCTCGTCGATCGCCGGGAACTCCCAGCAGCGCGCGCCCAGCCGGCGGACGAGCGCCAGGCCCTGCTCCGGCGATCCCGCTTTCGCCGGATCCGCCGCGGCGGATCCGGCCTTCGCGGAGCCCGCGCTGCCAGCAAGCGGCGTTGCTCCCATCGCGGACGCCGCCACGATGCGCGTCGGGGCGGGCAAGACGAAGTCATCGGGGTGGTCGCTTTCACGCGGCGCGCGCGCCACCGCCGCCCGCTGCGCCTCCAGCGCCTCGGTGGCCCGCTTGTAGGCGCCATCGGTGGCCAGCCAAAGCTGGCGCCGCAGCGTCGCGTAGTTGTCGTCAAGAGTCAGCGCGATCGGCCCGAGCGCTTCCGTCGCCCCGCCGGCAATGCCCGTGTTGTCGAGGCGTGGGCTGCCCGTGCGCAGGCTGATCGTGAGCAGGCGCTGACGTCCCTCAGCGTCGCGCACGATTCCCCCGAACTCGCCGGCGACCTCGCGCCAGCGCACGTCGCGCACCGTATAGGCGACGTAATAGGGCTGCGACATGCCGGGGAGCTGCAGCGTGCGGCTGCGCGCCAGCTCGTCGCGCAGCGCGCGGACGAGGGGCTCCTCGTCGAGGCTCGTGGCGTCGGCCTGTCCCCTCGCCGGCTGGAGGGCGAAGAGCGACGCCAGCACGATCACCTGCGCCGGCGAGAACCGGAGGCTCATGGCGTCACCGTCGGGGTGGCGGGCGGGGGTGGCAGCACGGGGGCGCTCTGGCGTCCGTTCGGAGCGCGAGCGAGCTCGATTCGTGCCAGCAGCACGCTCGGGCTGGCGATCGATGCGGGTACCAGTCCCGACTCGGCGCCGCAGTATCCGTTGAAGATCGCGACATCGTCGCCGGCCGCCAGGATCTGCGACAGCGCGGTGAGCGGCGTGCCCTCGATGTCGGCGCCGCGCACGAGCTCCTCACGGCCATCGGCGTAGACGCGATAGACCAGGACGGGCTTGACCTTGAAGGCCTGCGGGAGCTGGCGTCCAGTGGTTGTGAAGCCCCCGCTGACGGCGGCCAGACGCAGTCCGTAGGGCTTGCCCTGGCGTTTGATCTCCGCCAGCAGCAGCGCGCGCAAGGCCGCGCGCGAGACCGTGGCGCGGGGTTGGACGACGAGGGTCCCTTGGCGGGCCACCACGGGATGGCCTTCCTCGCGCCGGCCGTGGCCGTTCGAGCGCGGGAAGCCGGCGATCGGCGTGCGCGAGAGCAGGAAGCCCCGCAGCACACCGGCCTGCACCAGGTCGACGCGTTGGGGCAAGACGCCCTCGTCATCCACGCGGTAGTGCCCCGCCAGCGGCACCCCGTTGATCGTGCGCAGCGTCGGGTCGTCGTAGATGTCGATGAAGGCGGGCATCACCTGCCGGCCGATCTGCTTGGTGAAGGTCTGCCCCTCCGCATCGCCGCGCTGGCGGTGGCCCTCGACCCGGTGACCGAAGACCTCGTGAAAGAGCACGGCCGCGGCGCGGCCCTCGAGCAGCGCCGGACCGCTGTAGGGCTCGGCGAGCGGGGCGCGCTGCAAGGCCGCGAGGTCGGAGGTGAGGCCCCGCGCCAGCCGCTCGACCTCGGTCTCGGGCGGGAGCTCTTCGGGCGTCTCCACGAGCACGCTCTCCTCGAGCGCCAGTGTCATGCCGTCGGCGGCCCGCGCGAGGCCGGCGATGCGGAGCTGGGCGAAGCGTCGGCTGGTCTGCGCTAGGGTGCCCTCGCTGTTGGCGAGGTAGCGGGTCACCTCTCGGATCTGCAACGAGACGCGGCTGTCGAGCAGTCCGGGTGCTCGCGCGAGGCGCGCTGAATAGTCCCGGAGCCGGCGTTCCCAAGGCTCGGTGTCGAGCTTTGAGACGGGAACCGGCTCGAGGTGGCGCGTCGGTGACTCGCGCGAGAGATCGTCCGATCCGTCTTCGGCGCCCGCGCGCACCGCCTGCGCGCCGCGCGCGCGCGCGAAGGCCTCTTGAGCCTGGTGGTAGGCGCGATCGGTGGCCCACCAGATCGTGGGGCGCAGCAGGGCCGGGTCGTCGTCGAGCGGCAAGACCCAAAGCCCTGCCAATCGCCGAGGCCTCCCGTCGTGGGTATTGTCGAGGCGATGGTCACCGACCCGCAGCTCGACATCGAGGGCCCGCTGCGCGCTCAGCTCACGCTGCAGCAGCGCGCCCCGCGTGGCCGCAAGCTCGAGCTCGCGGCGATCGGTGATCTGGTAGGCGAGGAAGTAGGGCCGTGGCGCAGGCAGCGCGGCGAAGCGCCGTTGGTAACGCGCCAGCTCTTGTTGTAGCGCGCGCGTGGGCGCCGCCGGTTCAGCAGGGGGTAGGGTCGGGCCGCGGGTCACGCTGAGCCGCAGCGCCGTTGATCCGGCGGGGCCGCGCTGCAGGCGCGGGGCCGCGCTGCGCAGGCTGCAGGCGAGCCCGCTGACCAACAGGCCGACGAGCAGGAGGGTGCTTCGCAGGAGGGTGCTTCGCGGCAGGGATCGGATCATCACGCCGCGCAGCATGCTACGCGCTCGCAGGCCTGTCGAGGGCCTGTGAGGCCCTGTCGCGGGCCTGCCGAAGGCCTGCCGAGGGGCCTGCCGCCGAGCCCTCGTGGCCGAGCGCGGCGTTGCGGTTGCAATGCGCGCGGTTCGGCATTATTCACACTTCAGCGCGGCCTAGGGTTCGGGGCGGTTCCGAGCGCGCGGCCGCAGGACCGAGGCTCGGCTGGCGATCGCGAGGACGCCGCGGGCGGCGCCGCGTAAGCGCAGGGGAGGCAGGGCGAGATGACACTGATCGTGATGTTGGTGACGGTCCTGGCGCTTTCAGGGCTGGCGATGCACGGCCTGACCCGACGCTACCTATCCCCAGCGGGCCAGGAGCAGCATCTGCGCGAGAGCAAGAGCCGGCCCATCAGCGAGGCGCAGTTCCAGCGCTACGCGCGCATCAACTCCGTCCTCTCGTTAGCTTTGGTCTTTGGCCCCGCTTGGGCGCTGCACGGCGTCGTGCTGCACAGCGGGCCGGTTTCGCCGCTGCGCGTGGTCGTCGAGGGCTTGGTCGTACTGCTCGTCTATGACTTCGGCTACTACTTCGTGCACCGCTATCCCTTCCACCAGTGGCGCCTGCTGCGCAGCGTGCACGCCGTGCACCACACGATCAAGAACCCGAACGCGAGGGATAGCCTCTATCAGCACCCGCTCGAGAACTTCCTCGGGTTGACCCTCTTCTGGCTGACCTTCGCGCTCGTCGCGGTGGTCGGCGGCAAGATCAGCGTCTACTCCTTCGGCTGGACCTTCCTCGTCTACTCGCTGATCAACGTCCTGAACCACGCCGGGCTGCGCTTCAAGACCTTCCCGCTGACGGCGCTGAATTACCTCGGCATGCGCCACTACAAGCATCACACCAGCATGAAGTCGAAGAACTACGGCTCGCTGGTGCCCTTCTACGACTGGATTTTTCGCACCGAAGAGGCGTGAGTCCGCGGTCGGCGCCCGCCCGCGCGGCTAGTGGACGACCGCCGTCGTCGGGGCTGCCGTCGCGCCGGAGGCGACCCGGCCGAGGTCCACATAGGCGTGGTCGTTCATCACGACGAAGGGGCGCGTGTCGAAGCGCAGCTTGCCCTGGCCATCGTGGCTGATGACCTCGAGGCGGCCCATGCCGTAGCCCATCGGCCCGCGGCTGTAGTAGTGGGCTGAGAGGCGATAGGGAAACGCGGGCGCGGCGCCGCGAATCGTGAAGCACTCGGGGCCGTAACCAGTGGTCACATCGGCGTAGAGCTCGCCCCCCGAGGTGAGGCGCCGCTGACCGTAGTAGGCATGGCCGCCGCGAGCATCGCGGATGTGGAAGTCGACGTCGTTGGCGTCCGTCTCCCAGGTCAAGACGAAGCGTAGCGAGGGCGCTGCCTCCAGTCGGCCCGTGTTGCGCTGCAGGCGATCGCGGATCGCGCTGGCCTCAGTCGGGCGCTGACGGGTCCAGGCAGCCGCGGCGAGACCCAGATCCTCGCGCAGGATTACGTCGGAGCCTGCGAAGCGGCCGGCGGGGAAGCGGACGCCTAGCGCCTGCTCGATCACCTCGAAGGCCTTCTTGGCGTGGCCTCGCTTGAGCAGCGCCATCGCGTAGAGATGGTGGCTCGACGGATGATCGGGCCGGTCGGCCAAGGCCTTCTGCAGGCTGTCCGTGGCGAGCTCGAGGGCCTCCCGCGTGCCCAGCGCCTCGAGCTCGCCGGCGACGAAGCGCCGCAGGTCCGCTCGCGAGGGAAAGAGGTCGATGATCGACCCGAGGACGCGCGCCGCTTCTTCGCGCCGGCCGCTGGCCGTCAACGCGCGCGCCAGGGCGACGATCGCGAGCAGCTCA
This sequence comes from Pseudomonadota bacterium, assembly GCA_016711215.1. Taxonomy (NCBI): domain Bacteria; kingdom Pseudomonadati; phylum Pseudomonadota; species Pseudomonadota bacterium. The sequence continues at coordinate 1,088,855 of JADJTL010000001.1, forward strand.
CCGGGCTCACGTTGGCGCCAGGCGAGCGCACGCCGCAGAGCGACGTCGCGTTGGCGGGCGGCGATGAGTCGCACGATTTCCGCGAGCTCACCGGTCAACGCTGGTGGCCCCTGATCCTTCTTGGCCGCAATGGCGACGACCGTGCCGCGTGCGCGACGGGCGCTTGAGGTCGGTGCCAACACCGTGTTGGCTCGGCGACTCCCGGCGGCCACGCTTTCGCTTGCGCTGGAGTCCTCGTCGCGCGCCCCCAGGGAGGGGGTCGGGCGTGGCGCCGAGCGTGCCGGCGAGGCAGCCGGCGCGGCGACCTCGCGCTCCAGCAGCCGGGCAGCCGGCGCTGGCCTCGCCGCCCCTTGCGCCGTCGCGCCGACCACTGCCTGTTGTCTGTTGCCGTCGCTGCCTTCGCGCCGCTGATCGCCTGGCGGGGCGTTGTCGACCTGTGGCGCCGCTTGCCCGCGGGGCGGAGGCGCGGCGTTCGTGCTGAGGTCATCGCGCTGGTCGCGCTCGGCGGCTCGCTCGCCGCCCTTTGCTCGCTCGGCGCGAGCTGGCGGCAGCGCCGCGGCCCTGCGGGCAAGCACCTCGAGGCCGTTAAGCCCGACCGTCAAGATGTCGGTCAGCGCACGTCGGTCGATGTTGAAGCGTGCGTAGTCGGCCTCGCTTTCCAGCACCAACAGGGCGGTGTAGTCGCAGAGCACGCGGAAGCGCGTCGAGAGCGCGATCATCTGCTGCTGCAGCGCGGCGCGCAGATCGGTGTCGCCGGCGGCGAGCGTGTCGCGCTGGTGCGCCAGGCGCGCGAGGCGCGCCTTGACCCAGGCGCGCTCGAGCAAGGGCCCTTCGGCGGCGACGAGGTCGCTACCCTTGGCCTCGGCAGCGACCGTCACGCCGTCGACGGCGATCCGCAAGGGTTGTCCGGCCGGCAGGTCGGCGTAGACGAGGACGTCGTCGCCGGGCTGTACGCCGTCGATAGTCGTCGGCCAGCTCCAGCGGGCCCCCGGCACCTCCACCTTGAGGCCCGAACGGGCGGCGAGCCCGAGGCGCGCGGCAGCCTCCGCGGCACTCGTCTCCGTGCGCAGCACAATGCCGGCACGGGGCAGGCCGGCCGTCGCGAGCGCTGCGAGGCGGGCATCGTCGCGGATGCCCCCGCTGGCCAACACGTCGAGGCGCTTGATCCCGACCGCCGCGAGCGCCTTCGTCCGCGCGCGCAGGGTATCGCCCTCGAGGTTGCCGGCTGTGACGACGCCGTCGCCGACGATGAGTAGGCGCTCGGCCTTGATCAGCGCGTGACTCCGCCCGAGCGCGGCAAGCCGCGTCAGCGCGTGACCGAGATCCGAGGCCCCTTCGGCGCGACGCGCGAGGAGCTGGCTAGCGGCGGAGGGCCAACCACTCGCCTTGCCGCGAAAGAGCGGCCTGATCTCCTGATCGAAGGCCAAGACCTGCAGCTCGAAGTTTCCGCGCGCACGGAGGGCCTCCAGCACGGCGCCGAGGCGCTCGATCTCGGTGGCGAAGCCGAGTGCGCGCGAGGCACTGCTGTCGAAGAGGACGACCAGCGCGCCGATCGGGTCGCTGCCCGAGCCGCCCGAGAGCGGGGTGACGCGGGCGACGAGTTGGTCGCCGTGGCGTAGCCCCAGGCGAGCGTCCGCGCCGCGCTGGGCGACGACGAGGTCGGTGTCGGGCCGCCAGTTTCGCTTCTGCACCTCGACCACCTGCTGCTCGACGACCGCGCCGCCGAGCGACGAGGCCGGGCCCGCCGCCTGCCCGCGGCGCGCGACCAGCACGCGGATGTCGACGTGCGCGATCGCCGGTAGGCCGATCAAGGGCAGACGGTAGGGGTCCTGGCGGCGCACGAGCTCTTGCGAGTAGGAGACGATCAGCTCCTTCTCTCCGCGCGCCGGGATCGGGAAGATACGGGCGGCGAACTCGTTGCCGCCCTCGTTCTCCAGCAGCGCGGGGTCTTGGCGGCGGTGAAGGAAGTCCTCGTAGGCCACGCGCGCGGCCTGGCGCTCGACAACCTCGCCCTCCTGCCAGGCGCCGCCGATCTTCATCGCGAAGCGGCTGATCGCCGCGCTGCTGGGCAGCGCGATGCGAAAGCGACCCTCGAGGACGCGGTCCTGAGGGTTGCGAAAGATCAGCCGCAGCTCAGTGAAGGCGAGCGGGTCCTCGACCTGAGCGCGCACAGCGTAGGAGACCAGCTCGAGGCCGGTGCCGTCGCTGGCGGTCAAGCCGAGCGGTGGGGCGACGTCCTGCGCGATGATGGCCGCGGCGCGGGCCGCGGGCAGGGGAAGGGGTCGGTCGCCCGCGAGCACGAGCAGCGCAAAAGCAAGCGCAGAGAGAGGGCGAAATAGCCTGCTGGCGTGGTCGGGGTAGCGTAGCTTTGCTCTTCGCATCAGTCCTCTCCCGCGTTGCGGTTGCTCAGTTGGCTGCTCAGTTGAGGTTGCTCAGTCGCTCAGTCGTCGTTCGGGTTGCTCGGGGCCGTCGTCCGCGGGCTCGGGCTTCAACGCACGGCCGGCGCGACCGGATCTAAATCGTCACGTGGCGTCAAAGGTCCCCCATCGTACCGCTGCGGCCGAGGCGAAAGGGAGCCGGATTTCCGATTTTCGGTTAGAGTTTTTCCCTATGCTGATTCCAGGCGAGCTACCGGCCGGGCATGTCGTGGCCGCGAAGTATCGCGTCAAGCGCCCGATCGGTGCTGGTGGGATGGGCGCGGTCTACGAGGCCGAGAACATCTGGACCGAGCGTCGGGTGGCGCTCAAGCTCCTGCGGCCGGACATGGCCGACAACGCGGAGGTCCTCGACCGTTTCGTGCAGGAGGGGCGCAGCGCGACGATGATCGCGCATCCGAACGTCGTGGAGGTGCTAGACATGGGTCGCGACGCCGATGGCGCGATCTACATGGTCCAGGAGTACTTGCAGGGCAGCCGCCTCGATGCGCTGCGGCTGAAGCGCGGGCGGCTGCCGGTGCGCGACGCACTCGACCTGATCGTCCCGGTGATGGGCGGCTTGGTGGCTGCGCATCAGCGGGGCATCGTCCACCGCGACGTCAAACCCGAGAACATCATCATCACCCAGAGCGCGCGCGGGCGGCTGACGCCGAAGCTGATCGACTTTGGAGTGGCCAAGTTGATCGGTCACCTGCGCGCCCACCAAACGCAGCCTGGCATGGTGATGGGTACGCCCTACTACATGGCGCCTGAGCAGCTCAGCGCCTCGGGTGAGGCCGATCACCGGGTCGATATCTGGGCGATCGCCGTCGTGCTCTACGAGCTCCTGGCGGGTCGCCGCCCCGTTGACGCCGTGGGTCTGCCAGCGATCTGGGCGGCAGTCGTCAAGGGCACACCGCCGCCCTTGCAGGACCTCGCGCCGGAGACACCGCCGGCGCTGGCGGCCGCCGTTCATCGTGCGCTGGCCAAGGTGCCGGCGGACCGCTTCTCGTCGATGGAGGCCTTTGTCGACGGCCTGTTGGGCTGTGCGGGGTTGGAGCCGATCGCGGCCTGGGTGCTCGAGCGCCACCCCGAGGCGCTGCCCTATCGGCGGCGGCATCACCGCTTCGACGTGCATTGGCACTGCGAGCTCTCGTGCCCGCAGTGGAAGGTCGCGCTGCAATTGGTCTCGGCGAATTTCAGCGCGGGGGGGCTCTTCCTCGCCAGCAGCAATCCGCCTGCCCTTGGCACGGCAGCCGAGATTGGACTGACGCTGCCGGACGGCTCGCACGTGCGCTTGCGCGGCAGGGTGCTGCGTATCGTGGGCGTGGATGCCGCAGTCAGCGGCGGTACGGCAGGGTTCGCGCTGCGCTTCGATGAAGAGCACGCCACCGAGCTGGCCGTGCTCGAGCAGATCGCCGCCGCGCACGAGGCGCCCGGCTATCAGGCGCTGCCGGCGCATGGGCCACCGCCGCCTCCCGCCGAGGTCGTTGGGGGGCCCCCTCCGGCGCCGACCGCCGGCGCGCCGAGGAGTTCCGCGCCCACCGCAGCGCGGGTTCCGCAGGCCGGCGGCGCGCGATTGCCGCCGTCGGCGGATACCATGCCGGGCCCGACGAAGCCGGCCTCCGGGGCAGCGGCCGACCGTGGCCCTACGCGGCCGCGCGTCAGTGCGGCGCCGCGCGAGCCGCTCGCCGAAGCGGTCGGGATCGACTTCGGCACCAGCTACAGCAGCGTCTCGATCGCGCTCGGGGACAAGGTCTACGTCATCCCTGATGGCAAGGAGCGCACGCTGCACCCGTCGCTGGTGGCCTATCCCGCGCGGGGCCAGCCGATCGTCGGGTGGGACGCCCGCCAGCAGCAGGTCGCGCATCCTGAGCGGACGGTAGCGTCGGTCAAGCGTCTGCTGGGTCGCAGCATCAACGATCCGGCCCTCCAAGGGTTTCTGCGCGGGTTGGCCTTTCCTGCCGTAGCGGGGCCGAACGAGAGCGTGGTGCTCAGGGTTGGCGAGGCCGAGCTCGCGCCGGTGCAGGTCGCGGCCGAGATCATCGAGTTCCTGCGCCGCACGGCCGAGGCCCGAACGGGTCGCGCCCTGCGCCAGGCGGTGCTCTCAGTGCCCTTGACCTTCAGCGAGGTGCAGCGGCAGGCGATCAAGCGCGCGGCGACGATGGCGGGCGTCGAGGTGTTGGAGCTGATCGGTGAGCCCATCGCGGCGGTGCTCGCCTATGGCTTCGGTCAGGGCAAGCAGGAGACGGTCGCCGTCTATGATTTTGGCGGCGGGACCTTCGATTTCTCGGTGGCAGTGTTGCACGGCAACCGACATCGGGTGCTGGCCAGCGGCGGCGATCCCTGGCTCGGCGGTGACGATTTCGATTTGGCGCTGGCCCAGGGGGCGGCCAACCGCTTCTGGCGCGAGAGCAAGGTGGACCTGCGTCAGCGCGCCGTGGAATGGCAGCGCCTGCTCTTCGCCAGCGAGCACGCCAAGCGCATGCTCTCGACCCAGGAGCAGACCGAGTTGGTCTTGGCCCAGGCCATCGCGCATCCGCAGCCCCGCGATCTGCGCTGGTCGCTGACGCGCAAGGAGCTAGAGGAGCTCTGCGCGGACGCCGTGGCGCAGTCGCTGGAGGTCTGCCGGCGGACGCTGGCGTCGATCAAGCTCGCGCCGGAGAAGATCGACCGCGTCGTGATCACCGGCGGTACCGCGCGCATACCCTTCGTGCAGCGTGAGCTCTCGCGCTTCTTCGGCCGCCCGCTCGCCGTGATCATCGACCCGGAGCTGTCGGTGTGTGTCGGCGCCGGCCTCCGTGCGGCGGTGCTCACGCGCCACCGAGTCAAGCAGGGCGCGCATCGTTCGACTGCGAGCTAGAGGCCGCGCGACCCGCGCTGAGCGCCATGCGCTCAGGTCTGGCGGTCGTTTCGCACTCGGTTGAGCTCTTGCGGAAGCTCAGCGGGTTGTCAGGCGCACTGGCTGACGCCGCCGGTCCCAATGACCGGGCGGGCCGTCGAAGCGGCCGCTGAGCACGCGCCCGCAGGCGGTGCAGGCCCCCGCGTCGCTGAGGGCGTAGCGCCCCAGCGCATACCCGTCGCGCTCAATGAGCAGCGCCTTACAACCTGCACAGCGCGTGCTCTGGCCGGCGCGGTCCCGCACATTGCCGGTATAGACGTGCTTGAGACCGGCCGAGAGCGCCTGCTGCCGCGCCCGCGCCAGGGTCGCCGGGGGGGTCGGGGGCGCATCGCGAAGGGCGAAGTCGGGATGAAACGCGGTCAGGTGTAAGGGCACCTCGGGGCCGAGCGCCTCGGCGAACCAGGCGCAGAGGCGCGCGACCTCGTCCTCGCTGTCGTTCTCGCCTGGAATGAGCAGCGTCGTCACCTCGAGCCAGACCGGCGTCTCGCGGTGTAGCCAGGCCAGCGTGTCGAGGACCGGACTCAGCTCGGCGAAGCAGAGCCGGCGGTAGAAGTGCCGGCTGAAGGCCTTGAGGTCGACATTGGCCGCGTCGATCGGCTCGAAGAACGCACCGCGGGCCGCTGCCGTGATGTACCCCGCCGTGACCGCAACCGTCTTGACGCCAAGGGCCCGGCAGGCCCACGCCGTGTCGATCGCGTACTCCGCGAAGATCACCGGGTCGTTGTAGGTGAAGGCAACGCTCTTGCAGCCGAGCCGGACGGCGGCCTGGGCGATCGTCTCGGGCGCGGCTTCTTCGCTCAAGATTGCGGTCTCGCGGGCCTTGGAGATGCTCCAGTTCTGGCAGAAGCGGCAGCCGAGGTTGCAGCCCGCCGTGCCGAACGAGAGCACGCTGCTGCCCGGAAAGAAGTGATTCAGCGGCTTCTTCTCGATCGGGTCGATGCAGAAGCCGGTGCTGCGCCCGTAGGTCGTCAGCACCAGCGCTCCGCCGACGTTTTGCCGCACGAAGCAGAACGCGCGCTGCCCGTCCCGGAGGCGGCAGCCCCGCGGGCAAAGCGTGCAAGCCACGCGATCACCCTCGCGGTGCCACCAACGACCGACGTAGGGCGTCCGGTTCGGCATCGGGAGCAGTCTACCGCTGTTGGGCCCGGCAGGCAGGGGCAGGCCGATTGCGGAGGCGGCGGGCAGTGAATTACCCAGAAAAAGCGCCATGTGTGTAAGCGGTAATGCAGAGGGGCTTGATGTTTTCTGGCCATGCGCGCATCGTAGCTAAGTCGAGATGTAAGAATGCGCACACTAACAAATGGCGGCTTGGCCTTCGCTCTTGGCGGCAGCTTCGTCGCGGCCCTGGCGCTCGGCGTGGGCTGCAGCAGCGGAGGTGACCAGGCGCCAGCGTTGGTCGGGGTGGTGGCGCGGGCGGCGACGAACGCGGCCAACAGCATGAACTCGATGAACGCGCTCAACTCGATGAACGCGCTCAACGCGACAAATTCGATGAACTCGATGAATTCGATGAACGCGCTCAACGCGCTCAACTCGATGAATTCGATGAACGCGCTCAACTCGATGAACGCGCTCAACGCGCTCAACGCGCTCAACTCGATGAATTCGACGAACAGCGTGCTCACCGGGGCCGCGCTGGATGCGGGCGAGCTGCGCATCCCGTCGACGACGCTGACGGACTTCGGGCGCTACACCCTGGCGCAGACCGAGCTGCTCTGCCCGGCGACGCGGCTACCGCACGTCTTCGATCAGGGCACGCCCGGGGACGCATCGGATGACATTGCGGCGCACGTGACGGTGCCGCGCTGGTTGGTGCTGAAGGATCAGGTCGAGCTGGTGCGCGAGGCCTGCGCCAATCCGGTGCCGGCGACCTGCGGCAACGGCGTGGTCGATGGCGGCGAGAGCTGCGACACGGGCATCCCGCTCGGAGAACCGGGGGCCTGCCCGGCCGTGACGGTGGCGATTGACGAAGACTTCGACGGCGACGGCAGCTTCAACCCTGGCGGCGGCGTCGACCAGAGCGTGACCTACGAGGTGCTCTCCGCGATCGGCCTAGCCTGCGGCGACCGCGCCTATCGGCCCTTCCTCTTGCACCCGACGACAGGACCGGAGGCCACCGCCAACCCCGAGACCTTCAGCACCTACTTTCGCTACCTCTGTCTGCAGAGCTGGGACGAAGCGCAGAGCAAGCCCGTCTACCGCTGCGGCAAGGGGATGCTCGCCGCTGGCGTCTCGGGCTACGCCGTCCGCGACGGCACGCTCTCCGCGCGGCCGATTTACCTCTCCGAGCTCGATTGGGGCGGCAATGTTTGGAGCCGCCACTGGCAGTTTCGCGAGCATCACATCGGCTCGATTCCGGAGGCAATCGCCGCGGGGCAGCAGATCGGCTACGCGCTGGACGCCGCCTGGGGCCTCAACCCGCGCGAGACGCACGCCGGCGGCGGCAGCAAGGAGCCCGACTACCTGGCCGCGCTGGCGCTTAAGACCGCGACCAACCGCACGGGTGTGACCGTCAGCCCCTACAACCGCGCCAACGCTACTGGTGGCGTCAGCTTCGAGAGCAGCGAGCTCAATCAATGCGAGCCGGGCTACCACAGCTACCCCGACCTCGCCTCCAGCGGCGCCCTCGAACAGGGAATGCTGCTCAATCTCAGCGTCGCTGGCTGGTACCAGGACGGCTGCACCTGGGCCCGCGACTGGGGCCTGCCCACGCTGCCCACCCAGCAGGCGGGGAGCTGCCAGGTCTTCGATATCGGCGCGGGCCCGCTGCAGACCCGCATGGGCCTCAACCTCGGCGACGCCACGCCTCGGCGCTGCCCCAGCTTCGCCACCTGCGAGCCCGGTAAGAGCTGCTGCATCGGGCGCTTCGCGCTCGGCGGGTACCATTCCTGCGCGGTAAAAGCGGACGGTACGGTGTGGTGTTGGGGAATGAACGAGATGGGTCAGCTCGGACAAGGCACTGGCGGTCAGCTCGGACGGCTGGCGCCGACCCAGGTAGCGCTGTCGCCAGGCCGGTCCTCATCGCGCCGGCGGGCGCCCGCCTGACAGGCGTCCTCGAGGTCGCGCTGGGAAGGTCCCACACCTGCATTCGACGCTCTGATGGCAGGGTCTGGTGTTGGGGATCGAACTACGCGGGCGAGCTCGGCGATGGCAGCACCATTGAGCGCTGGTCCCCCACGCTGGTCACCGCGCTCGGCACCGCAGCCGTCGAGCAGCTGGCTCTGGGCGGGTCGCACAGCTGCGCCCGGCGTACCGATGGCACCCTGTGGTGCTGGGGCGAGAACAGCTATGGCGGGGTCGGCGATGGCACGACCATCGACCGCCTCGCCCCGGTGCTGGTGACCACTCTCGGCTCCACCGTCACCTCCGTCAGCCTCGGCGAGTACCACAGCTGCGCGGGGCGCGGCGATGGCACGCTTTGGTGCTGGGGCGTGAACTGGCAGGGTCAGGTCGGCGACGGAACAGGCGTCGATCGGCTTCGTCCTGTGAGAGTCACGGCGCTGGGCACGAACGTAGCGGAAGTCGCGCTGGGATCCCGCCATAGCTGTGCCCTGAGGAGCGATGGCACGGCGTGGTGTTGGGGGCGGAACGATGCGGCGCAGCTGGGCGACGGCACGACGCTAGACCGCCTCAGCCCAACGATGGTTAGCACGCTGGCGACCTCGGTCGCTGCGATGGCGAGCGGGGGCTCGGGGAGCTGTGCGCAGCGTGCGGATCGCAGCCTCTGGTGCTGGGGCGATCAGGCCCTGGGCGACCCGTGGGTGGAGGGGCGATTCCCGATCGCGGTCACTGCTCTTGGCACCACGGTGGCCGAGATTGCGATGGCCCAGGATGGGCACAGGTGCGCGAGGAGTACGGAGGGCGCGCTTTGGTGCTGGGGCCCGAACGAGTGGGGGCAACTCGGCGACGGGACGGTTCTGGGTGCGGAGGCGCCGACGCGCGCGCTGACTTTGAACTGCGAGTGCGGCGACGGGGTGTGTAGCCGCAGTGAAGGCCCTGAAACGTGCCCCGCCGACTGCCGGCAGGCGAGCTGCGGTGACGGACGCTGCTCGGAAACGGAGGCGAGCGGCACTTGCCCCATCGATTGCCGCCAGAAGGCCTTCGACCGCCTTTTCGGCGGGCCATATCGTGTCTGCGCGCGGCGTACGGACGGCGCCATGCGGTGTTGGGGTGAAGGTGCCACGAGCCCAGTGACGTCACGACTGGCACGCAACTGATCCCCCCAGTGGTGACGCGCTGGGAAGCAATGGTCGAGCTGGGGCCAGCGCGCGCGCGGATGGCAGTCTGTGGTGCTGGGGCCAGAACTCGAAGGGCCAGGTCGGCGACGGCACCACGGGTGGGACAGCCAGCCCGGCGGCCGTGACCACCCTCGGCACCGCGGTCGCGGACACGCGGCTCGGAACGGTACGCCCACACGTGCGCGCGGCGCACAGACGGCACGCTCTGGTGCTGGGGGAACAACAGCAGCGGACAGCTTGGTGATGGCACCTCCGCCAACCGCTCCACTCCGGTGCGGGTCACCACCCTGGGCACCACGGCAGCCCGAGGTGTCCGCCTGCTCCGGCTGCACCCCTGCGCTCGCGCGAGACGGCAGCACCTGGTGCTGGGGGGGAATGGGAGCCGGCAGCCTTGGCGATGGCACAACCATCAACCGGCTCAAACCCGTACGTGTCACAACCCTTGGCACCAACGCGACCGCCCTCGCGGCCGGCTATGAGCACAGCTGCGCTCGCCGCAGCGACGGAACGGTCTGGTGCTGGGGCAATAACCTCTATATGGAGATTGGCGACGGCACGACCATCAGACGGCTGAAGCCAATCCGGGCCACGGCGCTCGGGACCGACACTCGGACTTCATGGCCAGCGCCACTCACAGCTGCGCGCGGCGCACCGATGGAAGCCTCTGGTGCTGGGGCGCGCCCATCGGCAGGCTGGGGACGGGCTGGTGCGGGGATCCGGCGTACTCCTGGCGGCCGCGGAGTTGCGGGACTCGGCACGCAGGTCGCTGAGGTCGCGCTTGCCTCGAAAATTGCACCCGCCCTGGACGTTTGACGATGGCCGGCCGTGGTGCTGGGGGAACGATTCCTTTCCGCTCCGGTCCTACCCGCGGCCACGCCACCGCCACATGGCGCTGATATCTGCGGCGACGGGCGTTGCTCGCCCCTGGAGCGCCGAGACGGCGGTTGCCCGGGCGACTGCGCGACCACCTGCGGGAACTGCGTCTGCGATGGCATGCTCGAAGATGCAGTTAGTTGCCCTGCGGACTGCCCGCCCGGGGGCCTGTGCACGCCGAGCCAATGCGGCAATGCGCGCTGCGAGGCGGACGAAACGTGTGCGCTCTGTCCAGGCGACTGCGGTACTTGCTATACGACCTGCGGCAAGCACGGCTGCGAGCCGGGGGAGACGTGTACGAGCTGCCCTGACGACTGCGGCGCGTGCGCGGCGCCGGCCTGCGGCAATGCGAGCTGCGATGCGGGCGAGAGCTGCGGTTCGTGTCCGAGCGACTGCGGGGCGTGCGGGGGCACGGCCTGGGGCGCACCCGCCGGGGCGCTGAGCGCGACCTTGCAGGCGGTGACCTTCCCTGTCGATACGACTGTGGGCTACGCGGCGGGCACCAACGGCACGCTGCTCAAGAGCAGCGACGGCGGGGCGAGCTGGACGGCGCTGAGCGCGGGGACGGCGGCGACGCTGCGGGCGCTGGCTTTCGCCGATGCCCAGACAGGCCTCGCCGCGGGTGACGGCGGCGTGCTGCTCAAGACCAACAACGGCGGCCTGGCGTGGACGGCGCAGAGCTCGGGCACGACGGCGACGCTGCGGGCCCTCGCCCTGCTCGATGCGCAGACGGGCTTCGCCGCGGGCGATGGCGGCGTGCTGCTCAAGACCACCAACGGCGGCACGAGCTGGAGTGCGCTGACCTCGGGCACGGCGGCGGCGCTGCACGCGCTGCGCTTCGTCGACGCGCAGACGGGCTTCGCGGCCGGGGACGGCGGCGTGCTGCTCAAGACCACCAACGGTGGCACGAGCTGGAGCCCGCTCAGTTCGGGCACACCGGCGACGCTGCGGGCGCTGGCCTTCATCGGCCCGCAGACGGGCTTCGCCGCCGGTGACAACGGCACCATCGTCAAGACGATCAACGGCGGCAGCAGCTGGAGCACGCTGACCACCGCGGTCTACGGGACGCTGTACGCGCTGAGCTTCCCCCTCGGTGCGCTGCAGGGCACGGCGGTGGGCGAGGGGGGCCTGGTGCTGCGCACGACGGATGGCGGCACGACATGGACGCAGGAGAGCTCGGGCACCTCGGAGACCTTGCTGGCCGTGACCCTGCCGGCGGACTGGACGATGGGCGTGGCGGTGGGCGCCAACGGCGCCGTCATACGGCGCATCCCGCCCTGGGAGCCGTCGATCCTCTACGACACGGAGGTCGCGAGCCTGGCGCCGCCGACGGTGTTGCCGAGCACGGACCTGACCAAGCGCGTGGCCTTCGCCGGCAATAACAGCGGCTGGCTCTATGCGCTCAGCCCGACGGCGCGCGTGCCGCGCTACAGCCCGGCGCGGCTGGCCGATGCGGTGCAAGGCCGCAGCCCGGTGGGTAAGCTACCGGGCGACAGCTTCAACACGCTCTATGCCGCGACGGCCTCAGGCCTGGGCTATGCGATCAACGCCGACACGGGCGCGCTGCGCTTTACGACCGATGCCGATAGCGGCCTCGCCGGCGACCAGCCGCTGGGCGCGGCGCTGGTCGCCGCGCCCGTGGTCTCGCCCACGCGCAACCTGGCGTTCTTCGCGACGCGCAACCTCAGCGGCGCGCAGAATCGCATCTTCGCCTTCGACGCCAAGACGGGCGTGTGTCGCTGGGTGCTCAACGGGAGCTGCGCCGGCGCCACCGGCGCCCTCAATGTGGGCCAGATCAGCGGCAGCCCGATTCACGATGCGACGGCCCGCAAGCTCTTTGCGACGAGCACGAGCCTCAGCGGCGGTAGCACGCTCTGGGCGGTAGATGCGGGGGATGCGACGCCGGGGACGGTGAGCTGGAGCCGTAACCTCGGCGACAGCGACGCCTCGCCCAGCTTCGCCGAGACCACGCGCACCAGCCTCTATGTGGGCACCAATGCCGGCCGCCTGCATCGGGTCCGCGCGGCAGACGGCGTGAGCTGCTGGAGCACGCAGGGTAACGGTTGCACCAGCTTCAAGGGAAACGAGCGGGCCTTCTGCACCGCCACCGACGCGCTCGGCACGAGTTGCGCCGCTGGCAGCGCCATTGCCTCGGGGGTGGTCGTGCTCTGGAGCGGCAGCCACCTCGGCCGCTTGCTCTTCGCCACGGCCGACGGCCACCTGCGCCTGCTCAACGCCGACGGCTCGCTGGTCTGGAAGACCAGCAGCGCTATCCTGGGGCGAGTCTGCCCTTGGCCATCCCCGAGCGCGACAGCCTCTTCGTCGGCGCCAGCGACGGCAAGCTCCGCGAGCTCAGCCTCACCACCGGCGCCCTGCTCAACACCCAGACCGTCGGCAGCGGCAGCGCCGCCGTCGGCAGCCCCGCCTACGACACCCGGGCCCTGATGCTCTACGTCGGCACCAGCACCGGCACCCTCTTCCGCTACAACCTGGCACCCTAGAGCGCCGATCCGGCTGACTGCCGCAGGCTAGCTCCCGATCAGCCTTCGAGGCGACCGCCGGCTTGGACGGTGGGCCGCCGCGGCGGATCCGGATTTCGGTTCGCGCAGGCCACGCCTTGGGCAAGGGCGCGACTTTCAAGGATCACGGTTCGGCACAGCGCGTGCTTTTGAGGTGGCGTTGGGCCGCGACTGCGACTGGCGGCCAAGGGAGGTGGTGGTGAACGCGACTTGGCGTTCAGCCCTGGGGCTGATTGGCACCTTGCTCGGTGCGCTGCTCGGTGGTGGCTGTGCCAGCGATTTCTGGTTGCTGCCGATCGAGGACAGCGGCGTGACAGCAGCGGCGGATCTCGGTCGCGCGCAGCTATCGCAAGCGGCGGGGACGGTTGGAGCCGGGGCGTCCTTGGGCAGCCCGAGTGCTGGCGGTGGATGGTGGTCGGACCTCGGCGGTTGGCCCGATGTGGGGGTGGGTGAGGCGGGCGCTCGTGGCCCTCGTGATGGCGGAGTGGCGCCGCCGATGTCCCCCGACGGTGCCGCGGAGGAACCGCGCGCGGCGGGCGATCTGATCTTCACTGAGTGGATGCAGAATCCAGAGCTAACGACAGATAATGATGGAGAATGGGTCGAGCTGTTCAACCCGGCCTTCGATCGCGCTTTGACGCTGCGCGGGTGCGTGCTGCATGACGGCGGCCTCGACCGACACGCGATCATGGCGGAGGTGCTGGTGGCGCCGCGCGGGTTCGTGGTGTTGGCGGCCAGCGCCGCTGCCCTCGGTGAGCGCCAGCCGGCCATCGATTACGTCTACTCCGGCTTCGTGCTCAGCAACAGCGCTGACGAGTTGATGTTGAGCTGCGGCGGGCAGGTCATCGATACGGTGGTCTACGGCGGAGTCCGGCGCTTTCCCAACGCGGCGGGGGCCAGCGTTAGCCTCGATCCAGCGGCCTTCGATGCGCTGGCCAACGATGAAGGCGCGCGATGGTGTGTGGCGACGAGCGTCTATCGGCGCGGGACGGATGGGCAGGGTGATCGCGGGACGCCGGGGATGCTCAATGATCGCTGTGCGGTCCCGGTGGCGCGCTGAGCGCGGACCGTGTCGCCGAGGGCAGGGCGAGCGCATGCTCGATGAGCTGTGATGGCGCGGTGACCGCAGGCTCGCGTGGTCGTTGACGGGCAGAGCTCGGATCGCTAGACTGAACACTTGTTCAGCGATGCGAGCTCAGCGAGGAGTGCTTCTTCCGACGGCGAGGCCGTCGGGTTGGGGAGCGATCGTGTGGCAGAGGGTCTACGCCCCTGGCGCGAGCTTGGTCGTGGCGCCTCTGTGGTAGCGGGCCTGGCCGTGGTGCCGACGGGCATCGCGGCGCTGGACCTGCTGCTACCCCATCGGGGCCTGCCCGTGGGTCGCCTGGTCGAGGTGGAGGGCGGTCGGTCGAGCGGCAAGCGCGCGCTGGTGGCGGCGATTTGCGATCGTCTGTTGCGGCGGCGGCAGCGCGTGGCTTGGATCGACACCAGCGGCTGTTTCTATCCTTTACCTGCGTTGGAGCACGGCGCCTGGTTGGACCGGCTGCTGGTGGTGCGACTAGGTCAGGCCGCAGCACGCGCTCCGATAGCCGCTGCACTCAAGGCCGCCGAGCTGCTGCTACAGGCCAGTAGCGCGTTGACCCTCGTCGTCATCGATGCGCCGTTGAGGCCGCCTCGCGGGCAGCCACTGGCCCAGCTTGCGCGACTGCGCTTCGCCGCCGAGCGCGGTGGAACGACGGTGTTGTTCATCAGTGAGCAGGCCACCCCGAAGCTGGCGCTCGGCACAGCGCTCGGCACAGCGCTCGGCACCTTTAGCTGCTTACGACTGCGCGTGGACTATCAGGAGAAGCAAGGCCTACGGGTCGTGATCGTCAAGAGCAAGCTCGGGCAGATGGGGCAGCGGGCCCAGGTGAAGAGCGACAGGCTGCAGAGCGACAGGCTGCAGAGCGAAGAGGAGCGGATCGATGGGTCGCACGGCGTGTTTGTGGATCGCACGGTTTGAGCTGCAGGCGCGGTTGTTGGCCGAGCCGTCGTGGCGTGGCCAGCCGCTGATCCTCGCCGATACGGCAGCGCTGCACCCGGTCGTGATCGCGACCTCGTCCGAGGGCGAGGCGGCTGGACTGAGCTGTGGCATGTCGCTGGCTACCGCGCGGGCGGTTTGTCCCGCGGCGCCGATTTTGCCGCCTGATCCGACCTTCGGGCGGCGCCTCGCGCGACGGGTGGTCGAGACGCTGTATCAGCTCGCGCCGGTGGTGGGCCGCGATGTGGAACGCGCAGCGGAGGGGACCTTCTTCGTCGAGCTGGACGGTCTGACGCAGCTCTATCCCGACGAGGTGGCGCTGGCCGCACGGCTGCAGCGAGCGCTGGTGGAGGACTGTGGGCTCGAGGCGGTGGTGGTGGCGGTAGCCGATCAGCCGACCAGTGCCTGGGTGGTCGCCCGCAGCGCTCTCGCCGCGTTGCCCCCGGCGCGGGTGATCGTGCCACGGGGCGAAGATGCGGCCTTCCTCGCTCAGCTGCCCTTGGAGGCGCTGCCACTGCCCCCGGCGCTGGCGCGGTTGGCGCGCTTGCTCGGCTGGACCCATGCCGGCGAGCTGCAGCGCTTGCCGCCGGGGGCGCTGTTGCGGCGCTTCGGTCAGGCGGGTGTCGAGCTGGAGCAGCGACTGCGCGGTCGTTGGGCCCAGCGCTATCGCGTCGAGGTGCCCGAGCTGATCGAGAGCAGCGAATTGCACCTCGACTATCCGACGGCCGAGCTCGAGCCGCTGCTCTTTCTGCATAAGAGCGTCCTCGATCGGCTGATCAAGCAGGTGGCGGTGAATCGGCAGGCGATCGCGGCGCTCGAGGTCACGTTGCGGCTGGCCGACGGCGCACGCAGCGTGCTGACGCGCCGCTTCTGTCCGCTGCGGCCGACGCTCGACGGGCGAGCCTTGCTCGAGTTCCTGACGCTGTGGTTATCCGAGGCGCCGGCCGCTGATGCCGTCGAAACGATCACCATGCGCGCGGTCGAGGTCGGGGTGGCCACGCTGCGTCAGCTGCGGCTGTTCGAGCGTCAGGAGGATCTGGCCGAAGAGGCCCTCAGTGCGGCGCTCGGCCGGTTGGCGGCGGCCTTCGGTAGCGAGGTGATTGTGCGGCCAGCGCTCAGCGATCGCTATCTGCCCGAAGGGCGGCTGAGCTGGAAGCTCGTGGAGCAGCCAGCGGTAGAGGTGGTGGCGGTGCCGTCACGGACGCGCGCCGTGCGGCAGCGGCAGCAGACGGGGACGGGAAGGGCGGGAAGGGCGGAGACGATCGCTCAGGCCGAGGGCCCCGCCCGTGGTTCAGAGGGTGTATGGCCCGTGCTGCAGCTGCTCGAAGCGCCGCTGGCCGTGATTTGGCAGGGCGACCGCGTGCGAGTCGGCGCGCATGGGCCATGGCAGCGCGTGATCGCCAGTGATGGGCCCTGTGCCCTCGAGGGCGAGTGGTGGGCCGAAGGCTTTCAGCGTGAGTACCTGCTGCTCACCACCGCCAGCCCTGGCGGCGATCGCGAGCGCTGGTGGGTCTATCGCGATCGCTCGGGGTTTCACCTGCAAGCGTATCTGGACTGAGCGATGGCAGGGCGGGGAGCTGCGCTAGCGCCCGTGGCCACGGCTGCCGCCTATGCGGAGCTGCACTGCCGCAGCAACTACAGCTTCCTCGATGGGGCCTCTCATCCGCAGGAGCTGGTCGAGCGCGCCGGCGAGCTGGGCCTGAGTTCGCTGGCGCTCACCGACCGCTCGGGCCTGTACGGCGTGGTTCGCGCCTGGGAAGCGGCACGAGAGCTGAGCGCTCGCGGTGCCGCTGCCGTGCCGCGGTTGATCTATGGCAGCGAGCTCGAGCTGAACGGTGATGGACAGCCCGGCGGGCTTGCTCCCGATGATGCGCTGGTGCTCTTGGCCGGCAATCGCGAGGGCTATGCGACGATCTCGCGCCTGATCAGCCGCGGGCGGCTGCGTGCGACCAAGGGCGCGTTCGCGTTGGCGCAGGACGAGGTGCTGGCAGCGCTTGGCGCGACGCGTGACGTGGTGGTGCTCTTCGGTGGCCCGCGCAGTCGCCTGCTGCGTCGCCTGTCCGAGGGACGCGACGAGGAGGTGCGACAGACCCTCGGTCGCTGGCGCGAAGCCTGTGGTGATGCGCTCTACCTCGAGCTGACGCGCCACCGCCGTCCCGGCGAGCACGAGCGCTCGCTGGTGCTCGCTGCGCAGGCGCAGGCGCTCGGGGTGCCCGTCGTGGCGACCAACGACGTCTGCTTTCACATCGCACCGCGCAAGAAGCTGCACGACGTGCTGAGCTGTATTCGGCGCGGCTGCACGCTGGCCGCGGCCGGCCGCACGCTGCTGCCCAACGCCGAGCGTCGGCTCAAGTCGGCGACGCAGATGCAACGGCTCTTCGCCGATCTTCCCGCTGCGCTGGCGCAGACGGTAGCGATCGCCGAGCGCTGTCGATTTACGCTCGACGAGCTGTGTTACGCCTACCCGGTCGAGTCGCTGGCGCCGGAGGAGGACGCGGACGCCAGCTTGGCGCGGCTGGCATCCGCGGGCCTCGTCGCGCGGCTCGGCTCGGCGCGTGCCGTGCAGCTCAGGCCGCAGCTCGAAAGGGAGCTGCGAATCATCGCGCAGCTCGGCTATGCCGGCTATTTCCTCACGATGTGGGACGTGGTGCAGTTCTGCGGCCAGCAGCACATCCTCTGTCAGGGACGCGGCTCAGCGGCGAACTCGCTCGTTTGCTATGCGACGGGCATCACCGCCGTCTCGCCCGATCAGATCGACATGCTCTTCGAGCGCTTCGTCTCGCTGGAGCGCCGCGAGCCGCCGGATATCGACCTCGACATCGAGCACGATCGTCGCGAGGAGGTCATCCAATACGTCTACGGCAAGTATGGCCGCGAGCGGGCGGCGATGGTGGCCGAGGTGATCCGCTATCGCCACCGCTCTGCCGTGCGTGATGTTGGCAAGGTGTTGGGGCTGAGCGAAACCGCGCTGGCGCGCGTCTCGCGCTTCCTCGCGCATGGCTGGCGAGGCGTGGAGGGTGAGGCCGCGCGCGCCGCGGGGATCGATCCCGAGGGCCGCAGCTGGCGTCAGCTCCTGCTGCTCTCGGCGGCGCTGGTCGACTTTCCGCGGCACCTCTCCATTCACGTCGGTGGCTTCGTGCTGTCGCGCGAAGCGCTGGAGCGCATCGTGCCGCTCGAGCGCGCACGGATGGCGGGGCGCACGGTGATCGCCTGGGACAAGGACGATCTCGACGCGCTCAAGATCTTCAAGGTCGACCTGCTCGGCCTGGGGATGCTCAACGTGATCGCCCGCGCCTTTCGGCTGATCACCGCGCGCCACGGCGTCGCCCTCGAGCTCGGCACCGTGCCGCGCGAAGATCCAGCGGTCTACGCGATGCTGCAGCGCGCCGATTCGTTGGGCGTGTTCCAGGTCGAGTCACGCGCGCAGATGAACATGCTGCCGCGGCTGAAGCCGCGCTGCTTCTACGATCTGGTGATCGAGGTCGCGCTGGTGCGGCCCGGGCCAATCGCTGGGGGCATGGTGCATCCCTACCTCCGTCGCCGTCGCGGCGAGGAGCGAGTGGAATACCCGCACCCCAAGCTGCGGGCGATTCTCGATCGCACGCTCGGCGTGCCAATCTTCCAGGAACAGGTGATGCGCATCGCCGTCGCCGTCGGCGGCTACAGCCCCGGCGAGGCCGATCAGCTGCGGCGTGACATGGCGGCCTGGCGCCGCCATGGGCGGATGGAGCAGCACCAGCAGCGACTGCAGGCGGCGATGTGCGCCGAGGGCATCGCCGAACCCTTTGCGCGGCGCATCATCCAGCAGATCGAGGGCTTCGGCAGCTACGGCTTTCCCGAGTCGCATGCGGCCTCGTTCGCGCACCTGGTCTATGTCTCGGCCTATCTCAAATGTCATTACCCGGCGGAGTTCGCCGTGGCGCTGATCAATGCCCAGCCGATGGGCTTCTACTCGGTGGCCTCGATCGTCGCCGACGCGCATCGTCACGGCGTGGCGATCTTGGGGGTCGACGTCGAGCAGAGCGAGTGGGAGGCGCAGGTCGTGGATCGGCCGCTGAGCCCTTCAGCACCGGCGGGCAGGGCCGACGGTCTGATGCGATCCGCCTCGGGTTAGGGGCCGTGCGCGGCCTAGGCGCGAGCGTCGCGCAGCGCATCGTCGACGAGCGCGGTCATCGGGGGCCCTATCGTTCGATCAGCGAGCTCGCCGCGCGCTGTGCGCTGGCGCGACCTCAGCTCGTCAGCTTGGCCTTGGCGGGGGCGTTGCGCGGTCTGCAGCCCGAGCGGCGGCGCGCGATCTGGGAGGCGACGGCGCTCGGCGGCAATGATCTGGTGGCCAATCTCGAGCTCGGTGAGGCCGCCGTGGCCTTCGCCCCGCTGCCCGCGGCGCTCGAGCTAGAGCTCGATTATGCGCACGCGGCGAGCTTCGTCGAGGGACACCCGCTGCAGCTCCATCGCTCATGGTTGCGGCAGCGCGGCGTGCTCGCCAGCGCCGAGCTGGAAGCGCAGCGGCCGGGTTCAAACGTGGCAGTAGCGGGCCTGGTCGTGGTGCGACAGCGGCCGGGCAACGGCCGGATGATCTTCATGGCGCTGGAGGACGAAACGGGCCTGGTCGACATAGCCGTGCCGCTCGCGCTCTTCGAGCGCCAACGGACGTTGATCCTGCTCTCGGGCCTGCTGCTGGTGCGCGGACGCCTGCAGCTCGATGGCGCTGCCCGAGCCGTGCTGGCGCAGCGCTTCGAGCGCTTCGGCGACGATGCGGTGCCCGCACGCGCACGCGATTTTCACTAGGCAAGGTTCACCGGGCGTCCGCCCTTGCAAATGGGGGTGCGACGCAGCACCCGCCGACGCCGCCACCTCACAAACGTTGGCGCTCGCCCGCCATCCGCGACTACACTAGTCGCCTGCTGCGGTGACGCCCAGATGCGCTATACGACAGACAAACGGATCAGCCCCCGACTGCGACGCAAGCTGCGCGTCGTCTTCGACCACGATCCGCACCTCGCCGCGGCGACGATCGACCTCTCGCGGCATGGTCTCTGTGTCGCTTCCGACTTCGTAGCGCCGCAGGCGAGCGAGGTGAGCGCCACGCTGGTGCTGCCCGACGGGCAGCGCATCCCCTTCTCAGGTCTCGTGCGCTGGATCCGTAAGGTGCGCGGGGAGTCCACGCTCGGCGGCACGAACAGAATGGGGATCCGCTTCGCCGCACCCTTGGGCGGCGCTTATGCCGACTTCATCGACCAGACGCTCGGCCTCTCGGGTCCTGCGATCGACGAGCTGGCGTCCGTGCCGACGATGCCGGGGACCGCAGAGGAGGCGCCGGCTCAGGTGACCTTTTCGCCGGCTGTAACCGCGGCGGAGGTGGCGGAGCTCGAGTGGCCCGTTCCGCCGCTGGGACAGGTCGAGCGCATGATGGCCACGGTGCAGCTCGGAGACCTGGCGACGAACTCGGAGAAACATCCGGCAGGGCTCGCGCTCGGTCGCGCCGCGCAGTGGATCGACGAGGCCGCCTCGCGTTGCCTGATGGCGCTCTTGCCGCCCGGCCTGCACAGCGCGGGCGTGGGGCTCTCCTTGACCCTGACCCATCGTCCACCGCTCGCGGTGGGCGCCCGAATCAAGGTCGAGGTCAAGGTCACGAGGGTGACGGCGCGCGGGCGTACGATCAGCCTCGAGGCGCGCATCAGCGAGGGCGCGCGCGAGCTGGCGAGCGGGCAGCTCGCGAGGATCGTCGTCGAGCCGGAGGGCTAGCGGCGCTGCTTCAGGCCGCGCCCCCGTGGTGGCGGGCCTAATCGTCCCAGCCAGCGGGTGGGGCGGCGAAGCCGCGCTGCGCGGGGAAGGGCGAGGCATAGCGGCGGCGCTGCGTCTCATCATAGGGGCGCCGCCATGGCCTCAGCTCGACCCCAAGCGCCAGCAGTCCGCGCTCGTCATCGTAGCGCAAGCCGAGCAGGCAATCCGGAACGGCGCGTCTGGCGCGCTCGAAGGGCACGTCGGTGACCGGCGCGTAGTGACGCTCACCGAAGGCCGTGCCGAGACCGGGGCGCTCCTCACTTCGCCGCCATCGGGAGCGGGCGCTCTTGCCTTCGAAGACGTCACTGTTGGCCGACTCGGCCGCCGCGCGGCCAGCGCCGGGTCGCGACAGGCTCTGCCGACTCGGCCGCCGCGCGGGAGCGGGGGCGCGATTCAGCCCGCCGCTGTCCTCTGCCGCAGAGGGGAGGTAAACCTGCGGTGGAGGCACGCGCTCGGGGAAGAACGCTACGCCGATCACGCCAACCTGCAAGGCATCGCCCGTGCGCGCTGCATAGGAGTTGCGCACGCTCGAGAAGCGAAACGCCGCGATCTCGTGATGCGAGAGGCGCCAGCCCTCGATCGTCAGCGAGCCCCAGGCGGGCAGCAGGTAGCCACGCTTGGCGAAGCTGCCGGAACGCCCGTCGAGCACGTCGCGCCCGTCGACGGTGGCGACGACCTCGACGCGCTGCCCGGAGTTGTTATGGACGCGCAGCGTGTAGCGGCGACCGCGCTGGCCGAGGAGGTAGCTCTCGCCCCGGTGCGCGTAGACTCGTGCCGGGCGGCCATCGACGAGGAGCTCCACGCTGTAGGGGCCTTGGCGGCTTTGTAGGCGCGGCGCCGCAGTGGCACAGGCGGCCGCGAGCACGATGGCGAGGGTGAGCAGCGTGGTGGCGAACGACAGACGCAGCAAGGATCCGTGTTTCATCGGCAGTGTCCCCCTTGGCAAGGGTCTACGCGCGGCAGCGAAAAACGATCTCGCGGCGCGATCAGCCGGGGTGCCCGGCGTTTGCGCGACCGGAGCGACTGGGCGACTGAGCGACTGGGCGACTGGGCGACTGGGCGACTGGGCGACTGGGCGACTGGGCGACTGGGCGACTGGGCGTCAGGCGAGCTGGGAGGGTTGGCCGGTGCTGTTGATGACGCTGCGCCAGAACGGGCCGTCGAGGGAGATGCTCTTGCGACCCGCGGTGGCGACGGTCAGGGGGAGGTGCGTCAGCCGGTTGAGCCAGAGCCCGACCACGAGGCCCGTCTTGCCGGCCATCGCCGCGTGGGCCGCGCACTCGGCCAGGTCACCGCAGAAGATGGCGTCGCTCGGGGTCGCGGCCGCCGCGCGGATGATGTAGCTCGGATCGATGTACTTGAGCTGGACATCGCGGGAACGGCCAGCGGTGAGGATCTGATCGCGCAAGAAGGTCCCGATGTCACCGAGCTTGGCGTTGCCTGAAGCGTCGGCCTCGGCGCCGCCCGCCAGGTGCTCCTGGCCCGCGCCCTCGGCGACGACGATCACGGCGTGGCCGCGGCGGTCGAGGCGTTCCCAGAGCCACGCCAATAGCCCGCGCTCACCCTCGAGCGTGAAGGGCAGCTCGGGGATCAGCACCAGGTTGGCCTCGCGCGAGGCCAGCGTTGCGGCGGCGGCGATGAACCCCGCGTGGCGGCCCATCAGGCGCACCAGGCCCACGCCCCGCGGCGCGCTGCGCGCCTCGACATGCGCCGCACGAATCGCCACGCTGGCGATCGAGACCGCCGTGTCGAAGCCGAAGGTGCGCTCAATGTAGGGCAGGTCGTTGTCGATGGTCTTCGGCACCCCGATGATCGCTATCGGCGCTGCGCGGCGCCGCACCTCCTGCTCGATCGCCAGGGCGCCCTGCATCCCGCCGTCGCCGCCGATGCAGAAGACCATGTCGATGGCGCGTTGCTGCAGCAGATCGACGACCTGCGCGACGGGCTGCGGACCGCGCGACGAACCGAGCATCGTGCCGCCCTGCAGGTGAATGTCCCGCACGACGCCGGGGTCGAGCCGCTGCAGGGGTTCGCGAGTGTCGGGCATCAAGCCGCGGAAGCCATAGCGCGCGCCGAAGATGCGCCGGACGCCGTAGCGGTGCCAGAGCGTCAACACCAGCTCGCGCACGACGTTGTTCATCCCCGGACAGAGGCCGCCGACGGTGACGATGGCCGCGGTGACGTCGGGGCCGCGAAAGAAATTCAGCGCACGCGGGCCGGCCAGCTCGAAGCGCGGTTGCTCTGCGCTCGCTTGCGTCGGGTCGAGGCAGAGGCTCGCGTCCGCGCGCGTGAAGTCCGCGACACAGTCGCCGCTGACGGTCGAGAGCTGGAGCGGTGAGGGATGGAGCGCCGGTCCGAGCGCGGCGATTGATAGGTCCATCTAGCGCACCTCGATCGTGACCTTCTGCGGCAGCACGAAGGGCAGCGCGATGCCGGTGGCGACGGCCGCTGCCGAGACACCGATCGCGGTCCAGAACCACCAGCGACGCGTGATCGAGTTGGCACGTCGGCAGACGCCCCCGCGGCAGCGGAGGTTGAGGGGGCACTCGCCGTCGCTGATGCAGGTCTTCAGGGCCCCGCCGAGCGGCTGGGTGCTCGGCTTAACGCCGGCCGCGGACCACGGGGTGCCGTGCAACAAGCGCGTGGCGGTGCCCGCGAGCGGCCGATCGAGGGGGGCGAAGACCTCGGACTTCCAGCGGCCGCCGCTGGCGTAGCCGACGACGATGGTGCAGGCGCGGGAGCTGCATCCCGGCCGGGCATCGACGACAAGCAGCTCCGAGGCCTCCTCCTTTGCCAGCAGCTCACGGACGGGCGCGGGCAGCACCTGGCCCTCCTCGCGGCGACGCGCGCTCGCCACGACGGGAGCCTCTGCTTGCAGTGAGTCGATCTCGAGCGTGACGGAGAGCTGCCGCGGTTCGCCCGGCTCCACGCGCACCCAATCGCGCCAGGGCGCATGGCCAGGGCGAAAGACGGTGACCCAATACATACCGGGGCGCAGGGCGCGCGTCTCGCTGGCAGGGCCGACGAGGTGCCCGTTGAGCCAGAGCAGGCCATCTGGGCTGCTCGTGACGCTGAGATGGCCGTCGGCCTTGGGCTGCTGCAGGACCTGCTTGTGGAATTCCTGGACCGTCGGGTTGAAGCGGTCCTGCGCTGGCGGCCGCGGATCGAAGAGGATCGCGTTATTCATCGCCCGCTCGGCGGCGTCCTGCTGCCCGTCGAAGAGCTCCGTCGCCGCCAACAGATGCAACGCGTCGACGTAGCCCTCGCCGGCGCTGCCAGCGGCCACGTCTGCCCGGAAGACCTCGAGCGCCGCCGTCACATGCTGGCGAACAGCGTCGAAGTCCAGCCCCTGGAACGCCTCCACGGCTTGGTCCATGTGCTGGCGCGCGTCCTGCGGATCACCGGTCGCGGCGATCTCCTGCGGCGGCGGATAGACCAAGCGGGGCAGGGCGCTGCCGCCGCGCTCGATCAGCGTGGCGAGCGCGCGCGCGGCCTCCGTGGTGGGAAGCAGCGCAGCGTCCTGGCCCACCGGAAGCAGCAGCACGAGGGGTCTGTCGGCCCCCGCCGCAAGCGGGAGCGCCAGCGCGAAGATGGCGGCGCCCCAGCTCCAAGGGATCGCCGTGCGCCGAGGATTTCGCGTGCGCGTGGAGCTGCTGCCGCGCCACTTCGCCGAATAGCTCGACGAATAGCGCGACGAATTGCTCGCTGAAGGGTGGCTCGCTGAAGGGTGGCTCGATGATCGGCAGGGCAAGGGGGGCCTCGATGGGTGCTGGCTCCGCGGGCCGTGGTCGGTTCCGCGGCGGCCAGCATAGCCTTCGCGCGTACCGCAGATCAATGCGGGGCCGCAATCGAGGCGCTGCGCCGGAGCGCAAGGGGTTCGTCGGTTGTCTCCGGGGCCCAGCGTCGCCTGCTGCCGGCCGCAGCTGCCTTGACCCGTTTCGGGGCGCCCGCTAGGGTCGGCGCACGATGGGGCGCGGCCTTCGTCTATGCGAAAGCGTGACCCTGGCGTTGCTGTTGGGGTGGGCCGGGGCGTCGCGTGCCCAGAGCGGGTCGTCCGAGTTGCGTGGCAGCGCGGACGGCAGCGCGGTGCACTACACGCTTACGCTTTGCGCCGCGTCTGGCGGGAAGCTCGGCCTCTTCTTCGACAGCCCCATGGCGCCCGAGGCGGCGGCCACAGCCGATGTAACGCAAGACGCCCCGCCCGCCGCGGTCGACGCCTGCGCCGACGTCAGCTTTATGCGCGAGGCAGTTCCGGTGGGCGTCTACCGCAGCTGGGCCCGGCTCGGCGATCAATCCCTGCTCGGGCCGGTGGAGATCTGCGTCGGGCCCGATCTGCAGGTGAGCGCGCTGAGCGGCACGGGCGACGGCGCGGCGGTCACGCTGAAGGCGCGGGTCTGCAACGTCGGGTCCGCGCCTTCGGGGCAAACGCGCGTCGTTTTCTGGCCGAACCGGGCGTCGGCGCCGGCGCCGAGCGACCCCGGCCCGGTCTTCGAGCCCCTCGGGGGGCTGGCCGTCGGTTCTTGCAAAGACGTAGAGCACGCCGCGGGCCAGCGCCCCAACGGCAATGCGGTGGCCTGGGCGGCGGTCGATCGCGGCGTGCTGGTGGTCAGCGAGTGCCGCGAGACGAACAACCTCAGCAGCCCGCTGCGCTACGGCGTGCACAACGCCGATCCGGCGCTGGGTGCGTTTCGCGCGACGGTCGACGGGACGACGGTGCGCTACGAGCTCGAGGTCTGCAATCGCGGTGACGCTACGGCGTCGCTAATTTTCGTCGACTTGTTTTACAGCGATCGGACGACCGACGATGCGTCGGGGGGCCGAGCGCCCGGCGATCAGACGCGCGCCTTGACCGGCCTGGCGCCAAATCAATGCGTCGCGCTCTCGCTGCAGCGCACGGGCACGCCCCCGGGCACCTATCGCTCCTTCGCCGTCCTGGACGCGGATCAGCTCGTCGCCGAGCCCGATGAAGGCAACAACGTCAGCCAGGCCATCGAGCTTCGCGTGGGCGGCGCCGGGCAGCAAGGTGGTGAGCAGGGAAGCGACGCGGGTTGCATCGACCGCGATCGCGACGGCGTCGGCGTGGGCCCTGGTTGCACGGGTGTGCCGGACTGTAATGACCAGGACGCGGCGCTGCGTCCTGGTGCCACAGAGCTCTGTGGCGACGGCATCGACCAGGACTGCGACTTGACGGCGGACGACGGCTGTCCGGGGGTCGCCTGCGTTGACGCGGATGGCGATGGTTTCGGAGTCGGCGAGGCGTGCGTCGTGGCAGATCCCAACGACGGTGACCCGAACATCTATCCCTGGGGTCCCTCGCAGGGTGAGGCCAGCAGCTCGCTATGTGTCGACCGCGACGGCGATGGCTGGGGGGTCGGACCAGGGTGCCCCGGGGTGCCCGACTGCGACGACGGTGATCGGCTGCGCCATCCGGGGATCGCGCGCGAGCGCTGCGGCAATCGAATCGACGACGACTGCGATCTGACGGTCGACGACGGCTGCCCAGGGGTGGCCTGTCGTGATGGAGATGGTGACGGTTGGGGCATCGGTCCCGACTGTGCGCTGGCCGACAGCAATGACGCCAACCCGCAGATCCACCCCTACGCGCGCTGCAGCGATGCGGACGGCGATGGGGCCGGGGTGGGGCCCGACTGCCTCGGGCCCTCGGACTGCGACGACGGCAATCCGGAGGTCCGGCCTGGAGCGCACGAGGTCTGTGGCAACGGCTTTGATGAGGATTGCGATCTGACGGCGGACGACGGCTGCCCCGGCGTCGCCTGTGTCGACAGCGACGGTGATGGTTGGGGGCGCGGCCCGGGCTGTGTGCTCGAGGACTGCGACGATGGCAATGCGCGGGTGTTTCCCACGGCGCGCGAGAGCTGCGGTGACGAGGACGACGACAACTGCAACGGGATCGCCGACGACGGTTGCCCTGGACGCGCCTGTGTCGATCGCGACGGCGATGGCTTCGGCGTGGGCGAGGCCTGTCCGCGACGGCAGGACTGCGATGATGAGTCGTTCGCCATCCACGCCGGCGCGACGGAGATCTGCGGCAACAGCCTCGACGACGACTGCGACGGCACGATCGATGAGGGCTGTCCGGGTGCCTTGGACGGCGACGGTGATGGGGCGGGCGTCGGTCGCGACGTGATCGGACAGCCCGACTGCGACGATCGCAACCCGAATCGCGCGCCGGGTCGGGCCGAGATCTGCGGCAACGACCTCGACGACGACTGCGACGGCACGATCGATGACGGCTGTCCGGGCGTCGACTGCCGCGACGCGGATGGCGATGGCTGGGGCGTCGGCCGTGCTTGCCGGGTGGAGGACTGCCGTGACGATGCGGCGGCAGTTCATCCTTGGGCCGCCGAGGTCTGCGGCGACGGGATCGACAACGATTGCGACGGGACGGTGGACGAGGACTGTCCAGGCGTCGCCTGCAGCGACGGCGATGGTGACGGCTGGGGCACGGGCGCGGCCTGTGCCGAGGCCGACTGCGATGACACGGATGGAGCCATCCATCGGTGGGCGGCGGAGCTATGCGCCGACGGTGTGGACAACAACTGCGATGGATCGATCGACGAGGGCTGTCTGCTTTGCCGTGACCGGGACGGCGACGGCGCGGGTGTCGGGCCGCAGTGCCCGCACTGGGACTGCAACGATCGTGATCCGCAGGTCTTCCCCGGAGCGGACGAGATCTGTGACCTCGTGGACAACGACTGTGACGGTCTCGTGCCCGCGGCCGAGCTCGAGTGCGCCGGTGGCGGTGACGAGGGTGGTTGCAGTTGCCGCGCGCAGGGGCGCTGGCAGGCTGCGGGGTTAGTGTGGCGCCTGCTGAGCGCCGCGGTCTTGCTGCTCGTGCTCGGCCGCCGGCTGCGGCGGCGATGGCGCCAGCGATCAGCGCAGCAGGGCCGGCGCGAGGATCGGCTGCCGCGAGGGCCCGCGGCCGCGCCCTCAGAGCATCGGTGAGAGGATTCGCGCCAGGCTCTCCGCGAAGAGCTGCAGCGGCGGCTTGTTGAGCAGCTCCTCGCTGCGGATCTCATGGGCCAGCCGGAGGTCGCGCTCGAATACGGCCGTCAGCTGATCGGCGAAGTCCGCGCCGTAGATCGCCGCGTTGATCTCGAAGTTGAGGCGAAAGCTGCGCATGTCCATATTGGCCGAGCCGACCGTCGCCCAGGTGCGATCGACGACCATCGTCTTGGCGTGCAGGATTCCCCGCTCGTACTCATAGATCCGGACGCCGCTGCGCAGCAGCTCCTGGTAGTACGAGCGTCCCGCGTGCAGGATCAGCGGCGCGTCGGATTTCTGCGGCAGCAACAAGCGCACGTCGACGCCACGCATCGCCGCCGTCTCGAGCGCCATCAGCAGCGCCTGATCGGGCGCGAAATACGGCGTGGTGAGGTAGATGCGCTCAGTCGCCGCGCTGACCGCAGCAAAGAAGATGCGCTGAATGGGCGGCGTGTCGCTGTCGGGACCGCTGGCGACGATGTGCACCATCGCCTCCCCGCGGGCGGGGTTCTCGGGGAACCAGGTGCGCTCGTCCGGCTCCTCGCCCGCGGCGAAGAACCAGTCGTCGGCGAAGACCTCCTGCACGTGCGTCACCGCCGGCCCCTCGATGCGCAGATGCGTGTCGCGCCAATGGCTCGCCGGGCGCCGGCGACCGGTGTACTCGTCGCCGATGTTGCAGCCACCGGCGAAGGCCACCGCGCCGTCGACGACGACGACCTTGCGGTGGTTGCGCAGGTTCGGATGCCAATGCCGGCTGAGTCGTCCGACCGGTTGGAATTGGGCGTGCTGGCCTCCGACCTGGACGAGGGGCTGAAGGAAGTCCTCGATGCCCCAGCTGCCGACGCCGTCGGTCAGCACGCGCACCTGCACGCCAGCGCGCGCCTTGCGAACCAACAACTCGCGAAAGCGGCGACCCGTATCGTCGGGCTGGAAGATGTAGAACTGGAAATGGATGTGCTGCTGAGCCGCCTCGATCGCCTGCTCGAGCGCGGCGTAGGTCTGCTCGGCATCGACGATCAGCGTGACCAGGTTGCCGACGGTGGGCCAGCGGCAGCCGACGCGGCTGCTCAGGCGCGCCAGGATGTTGACCTCGGCGCGGGCGAGCATCGGTCGCTGTTCGCCGGTGAGGCGATCCTCGTCGTCGACCAAGGCGCTCGCCAGTCGCGGCTCGATCGCGGTCGCCTGCGCTCGCCGCCGGCGGAGCTGCCGATTGAGGCGGCGGCGGCCGATCAGCACATAGATCAGCACGCCGAGGTAGGGAATCAGGACAATGCCGAGGATCCAGGCCATGGTCGCCGTGGGCTCGCGACGCTGGAGCACGATGTGCATGCTGGTGAAGAACGCCAGCAGATAGCCGACGACGATCAGCAGCCAGTTGACGGTTGAGAAGCTCACGGTAGCGTGCGGCCCATACCCATTGCGGCCGCGATCTTACCGCGAGAGCCGGGTGCCGCGTGCGCATTTTCGGCTGGCGCCTCGCGCGCGCCGGCGAGCAATGGATTCACGGACTGATTCACGGACTGATTCACGGACTGATTCACGGACTGATTTACGGACTGATCAGTGCTCGGCTGCGGCTGGGTCGTCGGCCTCGAGCCGCCGCACGGCGCTCTTCGCCGCGCAGGCGCCGTCGCCCGCGGCAGCCGCGAAGGATGCGGCGGCCGGATGGCGGAGGTCACCGGCCACGAACGCCGAGGACTCGCCGACCACGCGCAGCTCGTGGTCAGAGCGCACGAAGCCGTGCGCATCGAGCCAAGCGTTGGGAAGCCCCTCGTTGTTGGGCTGCCAGCCGATCGCCACCAAGAGCCAGGGCGCCGGCAGCATCCGGCCATCGCGCAGCTCGACGGCCTGCAAGTGCGCCGCTCCATGGAGGCGCGCGACCTCGGCCCTCGTCAGCACGGCGATGGCTGGGCGCTCGAGCACGGCTTGCCGCAGTGGGTGGCGGGCGGAGAGCTGCCCGCCGCGGTGCACCAGCGTCACGGAGGCCGCGACCGGCAGCAGAGCGAGCGCGGCGTCGCAGGCGGTGTCACCGCCACCGACGATCACGATCGCCTGTTCCCGCAAGGTGGCCGGATCGGGGGGCAGCCTGGTCAGCACGCCCCGATCGAGCAGCTCGACGGCGCCGGGCGCCGACAGGGGGCGGCGCCGCAGGCCCGTGGCGAGGATCAGGGCTCGGCAGTCGAGGGTCAGCGCGCCGCCGTCCGGCGCCAGTCGCAGCGCCAGTCGCAGCCCCCCGGACCCCGCGAGGGCTCGGTCGATGCGCTGCACGCGCGCGCGCAGCCAGCGGCCACCGTGCGCAACGAATTGGCGCCGCAGCTGCCGCGCGAGCACGGGGCCCGCCAGCGGCGCGTGGGCGGGCAGGTCCGGCAATGGCTCGGTCGCCAGCAGCAGCTGCCCACCGAGCTGCTCGGCCGGATCGACCAGCAGCGCGGGCTGCCCGAGGCGCCAACACCAGAGCGCCGCGCTGAGCCCTGCAACGCCGCCGCCGGCGATAACGATCGGCGCCAGTGTCGTTGCCACGGCGTCCGGGCCGATCGCCTCGCAGGCCGCATCATCGGTGTCGGCAGTACAGCTCACCTCGACGCCGGCGGCGTGCGCGTGCGCAACGCAGTGCAGCTTGCGCAGCCGGATGCGCGCGCGCTGGACGCCCGGCAGCCCCAGCATCGCGTGCGCGAGCTCATGGGCCAGGCTCTCGACGAGCGGGTAGTGGCGCAGGGCGACGACGCGTTCGGCGAGCTCGGCGATCGTGCGGTAGTCGAGCGCGTCGCGCAGGCGCTGACTGGCCGCGGCGGCGGCGAGCTCGGCGTCGCCGACGGTCACTTCGATGTCCAGGCTGATCAACTGCTGGCGCTGCCGCTCTTCCGGCCAGACGCCGATTGAGGCGGGGAGGGCGAGTTGCTCGACGAAGACGGTGGCCATCGTGGACTCGGCGGCGCCCCTTGGGCCGCGACGCGAGATGGCGCAGGGTAGCACAGCCAGGCGCCAGCGCGCGCGCTCGCCGGTGCGGCGATGCTATGCTCCGCGCGATGGACGGCCGCGAGCCAGAGCCAGAGCAGCGCGAGGCGCTGGCCGGGGGCCGAGGGCGCCGCTCGCCTCGACGCTGCTGGTCTATGGCGCGGTCGTCGGCGCCTGCGTAGCTACTGCGCAACTCGGTGCGTTCGTGCCGCTGCTGCGCGACAACCTCCAGCTCATCGTCGCGGCGCTCTTCCTCTTCGTACCGACCGAGCTGCTGACGCGCGGCGGCGAGAGCTTCGCGCCCTATGGCTTGACCTGGCGGCCCTGGCGGCCGGCGCTGGGCTGGTTCGCGCTCGCCTCGCTGCTCTGTTTCCCGGCCTTCGCCGGCGGACTCGTCGTCTACTATCGGCTGGTCTGCGGCCGCCTTGCCGGGCGCTTGGGCATTGGAATGCCGACGGTCTATCGGCGACTTTGTCCGCGCTTCGTCGGCGCCTGGGCGCGGGCGCGCTGGCAGCCGGCAGCCGCGCTTGCTCAGGCCTTCTTCGAGCAGCTCGTCGTCGTGGCGTTGCCTGAGGAATATTTCTTTCGTGGATTCCTGCAGACACGGCTGGATCGGCGCTGGCCGGCGCGTTGGCGGCCGGGGGGCGGCGCGGTCGGCCAGGCGCTGTTCGTCAACGCGCTCCTCTTTGCGCTCGCGCATCTGGTCGTGGACCTCAACCCCTTGCGGCTAGCGGTGTTTTTTCCCGCGCTGGCCTTCGGCTGGTTGCGATCGGTCAGTGGAACGATAGGCGCGAGCACGCTCTTTCACGCCGCCTGCAACGTGGTCAGCGCGACCTTGCATCGGGCGCTCTTCCGATGAGCAGTCAGGGCGCGGCGACGGACAGCGCGACGGACAGCGCGACGGACAGCGCGACGGACTGCGCGACGGACTGCGCGACGGACTGCGCGACGGACTGCGCGACGGACAGCGCGACGGACTGCGCGACGGATGATGCGCTCGAGGCGGCGAGCGTGAGGTCTCGCCTCGGAACGCGGTGGCTCGGTCGCCAGTACCACCACCACGTCGAGGTTACGAGCACCAACGATGTGTTGACACGACTGGCGCAGGAGGGTGCGCCGGCAGGGACGGTGGTTGTTGCCGAGTCGCAGCTGCAAGGGCGCGGGCGGCGCGGGCGCAGCTGGCAGGCCGCCCCCGGCACGAATCTCACGCTTTCGCTGCTGCTTCGGCCGTCTTGGCGTCCGCCCGCGATTCCGCCCCTCAGTCTGGCTGTCGGTGTGGGCCTGGCACAGGCCTTGGCACGGTGGTTGCCAACTCCACCCCGCTTGAAGTGGCCCAACGACCTGCTCTGTGAGGGCAAGAAGCTGGCTGGGGTGCTGGTCGAGCTGGCGGCGGACCCGCAGGAGGTGCGGCATGCGGTGGTGGGCATCGGGATCAACGTCAATCAACTAGACTTCCCCGACCCGTTGAGTGCCACCGCGACCTCGCTGCGGCGCGAGCACGGCGCGCCGGTGGGTCGCGCCACCGTGCTGGCTGCTGTCCTCCGCGCGTTGGAGCCGCCCTTGGAGGCGGCGCTACGCGCCGAGCTCGGTCCTGTGCTGCGGCAGTGGACCGCCGCCGCCGCAGGCCTCGGGGAGTCCGTCGTCGTGCACACGCCAAGTGGCCCAGTGGCGGGTGTCTTGACGGGTGTCGATCCGGACGGCGCGCTGCGCTTGTGCGACGGGCAAGGAGGTGAGCGGCGGGTGCTCGCCGGCGACGTGCTGCTCGGTCCGCGTCCCGCCGCGATCACCGCTCGTGAGGCGGCCAGCGAGCGTGGTTGACAAGCAAGGCTTGGGTGCTACACACGGTCGTTTAGCTGGAAATGCGTCGCTGTCGGCTCTGGACCTAGCTGGTTCTTGACGTCTGTTGACGTGGTTCTTGACGTGGTCTTTTGACGTTGGTGCTTGACCTCGGGGTGTGGCGCACGTGGTGAGCCGGATTGCCGAAGACGTCGTCGCGCAGATTCGCGACCGCACCGACCTCGTCGAGGTCGTCGGGCGCCACGTTCAGCTCAAGCGGGCCGGCGCGAGCTTCAAAGGCCTCTGCCCCTTTCACGAGGAGAAGACGCCCTCGTTCAACGTCAACCCGGTGCGCGGCTTCTTTCACTGCTTCGGCTGTCACACCAGCGGTGATGTGATCGCCTTCTTGATGCAGATCGAAGGCCGGTCCTTTGCCGAGGTGATCGAGGATCTCGGTCGCCGCGCCGGGGTCGAGGTGCTGCGCGAAGGGGGCTCCGCGCCCGATGAAGCGCGCGCCCGCGTCCGCGCGGGGCAGCGTAGCGAACGCGAGCAAGCGCGCGCGCTCAACGCGCGGGTGGCTGCGCTCTACGGCCGCTGCCTGCGGGCGACGGGCGGCGAACCCGCGCGCGCCTACCTCGAGCAACGCGGGATCGACGCGCCGACCGCCGAGGCGTTCCAGCTCGGCTACGCGCCGGCGGGCGGCAGCCTCCTGGCGCAGAAGCTCCCCGAGGCCGGCGTGGCGCTCGAGCTCGCCGAAGCGCTCGGCTTAGTCGTCCGTCGTAAGGGCGGCGAGGGCTTCCGTGACCGCTTCTGGAACCGCATCATCTTTCCGGTGGTCGCCCCGGGCGACGAGGTTCTGGGCTTCGGTGGTCGGCTGATCGTTCGCGACGACCCTTCAGGTGCGCCACGCGCCGACACGGGACCCAAGTACCTCAACACCCCCGAGACCGTGGTCTATCGCAAGGGCGAGGTGCTCTATGGCCTGGCGCAGGCGGCGCCCGCGATTCGCCGTGGCGGCCAGTCGCTGCTCGTCGAGGGCAACTTCGATGTGATTCAGCTCTACCAGCATGGGTTTTGTTCGGCGGTGGCGCCGATGGGCACAGCCCTGACGACGCAGCAGGTGCGCCTGCTCGGTCGCTTCGCGCCTGCGGTGATCGCTGTCTTCGATGGCGACGAGGCCGGGCGAGCGGCGGCGCGCAAGGCCGTTCGCAGTCTGTTGGAGGGCCGCCTGGAGGCCAAGATCGGCGTCATGGCCGCCGGCGACGATCCGGACAGTTTATTGCGGCAGCGCGGCCGCGAGGCAATGCAGCAGGTCTTGGACGCCGCGGTGCCCGCCGTAGACTACTTGATCGACGAGCTGCGCAAGACGGTCGACGACTCGATCCCCGGGCGGGCGCGCCTGCTGGAAGAGGTGGCGCCGATCATCGCCCTGCTGCCCAGCAGGGTGGCCCAGGACCTCTATGTCGATCGGCTCAGCTTCGCGGCGCGGCTCGAGCGCGGCGTGGTCCTGCGCGCCGTGCGCGAGGCCGGAGGCGAGGCGACCTCGCCCCATGGCGGCCGCGCGCAGCCCGCGCACCGAGCGTCGACGCTGGTCGGGGTGCGAGCGGACGGGCGCCCGCAGTACGCGGAAGCCGCGGGAGCCGCGCTGGATCCCTCCGACCTCGCGCCGGATCCCTCCGACCTGGAGCTGCTCAAATTGTTGCTCGGGAATCCGCTTCTGCTGCCGCGGGTGCAGGACGCTGGACTGCCGTTCCTTTTGACAAACGAGCAGTTGCGGGCTACCTATGCGGCCGCGGAGGCGGCCCCGCGCGATGGGAGCGGACGGATCGACGTGGTGGAGCTGCTTCGCGCCGTGCCGCTGGCGATGCGTGACGCCGTAGCGTCAGCCGCGTCGGCGAAGGATTATCTCGCGGACGGCGATGCAACCAAGGCTTTCGATGACTGTGTGGCCTCGATGGCGGCGCGGCGAGCCGATCGGATCCTCGCGGCGATCAAGCAGCGGATCGCGCGCGCCGAACAGCAGCGAATTGGCGACGGGGAGGCAGCGGCGCAGGACAAGCGGCGGCTGATCAGGCTGACCGGCGCTCAGTCGCGCATCAGGCGAGCGCGCGAGGAGCACCAGGCCGAGACGGTCTGGGGCCTGATTCGCGAGCTCGTCGAGGTGGAGCAAGAGATCCATGAAACGCAGTGAGCAGCAGGGAACGAAGAAATCCAGCAAAGCGGCTGGCGCTGGCGTGGCGCGCAAAGCGCCTGCCGCGCGTGCCAAGGCGCCGGCCGCAAAGAGCGCGGAGTCGCCCGCGCCACCGGCGAAGGGGGCACGGCGATCCAGAGGCCGGGCCGCGGCGCAGGAGAACCCTGCGGTCAGCGCGCGCATGCCCGAGGCCGGCGACCACGACGGCGAAGAAGAAGACGACGACGATGACGACCTCAAGCCGCCACCCCGGGCTACCCGCCGCGGTGGGGCCTCGAAGTCCAGCGCCTCGGGCAACGGGGTGTCGGCCGCGGGAGGGCCGGCGATCGGCGAAGAGCTGCTCGAGATCTTCGACGACGACGAGCCCGAGGTGCGCGCCGTCGTCGCCGGTCAGAGCGCCGACGAGCAGCGCGAGCGCCTCATCGCGATGGGCAAGCAGAAGGGCTATCTGACCTACGAAGAGGTGAACGACCACCTGCCGGAGAGCATGAGCTCGCCCGA
This sequence comes from Pseudomonadota bacterium, assembly GCA_016711215.1. Classification (NCBI taxonomy): domain Bacteria; kingdom Pseudomonadati; phylum Pseudomonadota; species Pseudomonadota bacterium. Next base: position 1,124,030 of record JADJTL010000001.1, read on the forward strand.
ACAGATCGATGAGTGGCTCGAGGTGCTCGGGGAGCAGGGGATCGAGGTCGTAGACGCACCGGCGGCCCGCGCCAAGAGCGCTGCCGCGCCGGTCAAGGAGGTCGAGGAGAAGGAGGAGGAAGAGGACGCCGCCTACTCCAAGACGAACGATCCCGTGCGCATGTACCTGCGCAAGATGGGATCTGTCTCGCTGCTCACCCGTGAGGGTGAGGTCGAGATCGCCAAGCGCATCGAAGAGGGGGAGCGCCGCGTGCTGCAGGTGGTGCTGAACTCGCCGATCGCGGTGCAGGAGATCCTGCGCATGGGCGATGCGTTGAAGAAGGGTAAGCTGTGTGTCAAGGATGTCGTGTGTGGCTTTGATGAGGAGGATGTCGAGTTCGACGAGGCCTGGCACGTCGAGCGCGTGGTCAAGGTGATCGAGAAGGTCCGTCGACTCGATCGCGAGTGCGTGCGGCTGCAAGAGAAGCTCGGGGATAAGCGGGTCAGCGACACCCGGCGGAGCAAGCAGCAGCAGGCGATCGACGCCAATCGCGAGGAGATGTTCGATCTGCTCTCGGACCTGCGGATCAACAAGAAGCAGATCGAACAGATCGTCGCGCGACTCAAGGAGCTGGTGGCTCGCATCGAGAAGAGCGAGCTGCAGATGCGCGAGATCGCTGAGAAGACAGGCATGACGACGAGCGAGGTCCGACGAACGCTGCTCGAGATGCGACGTTCACCGAAGGACGAGCGCCGCATCATGAAGAAGCTCGGCTTCACGGCCAACGACCTCGTCGAGATGGACCGGCAGATGAAGGAGTCGCAGCGCGAGGTCAAAGAGGTCGAGGAGGTCGCGGACCTCTCCGTCGAGGACCTGCGGCGCACCTACCAGGAGATCGCCGAGGGCGAGCGCATGGCCGAGAAGGCCAAGGGCGAGCTGGTGGAGGCCAATCTGCGCCTGGTGGTCAGCATCGCGAAGAAGTACACGAACCGCGGGCTGCAGTTCCTCGACCTGATCCAGGAAGGCAACATCGGGCTGATGAAGGCGGTCGACAAGTTCGAGTACAAGCGCGGCTATAAGTTCTCGACCTACGCGACCTGGTGGATTCGGCAGGCGATCACCCGTGCGATCGCGGACCAGGCGCGGACCATCCGCATCCCTGTCCATATGATCGAGACGATCAACAAGCTCGTGCGCACCAGCCGCTATCTGGTGCAAGAGCTGGGGCGCGAGCCGATGCCCGAGGAGATCGCCGACAAGATGGAGCTGCCCCTCGATAAGGTGCGCAAGGTGTTGAAGATCGCCAAGGAGCCGATCTCGCTGGAGACGCCCATCGGCGAGGAGGAGGACTCGCACCTTGGTGACTTCATTGAGGATAAGAGCGTTGTCAGCCCCTCCGAGGCGGTGATCAACATGAACCTCGCCGACCAGACGCGGAAGGTGCTGGCGACGTTGACGCCGCGCGAGGAGAAGGTTCTGCGGATGCGCTTCGGCATCGGCGAGAAGTCCGACCACACCCTCGAAGAGGTCGGCCAGGACTTCGAGGTTACGCGTGAACGCATTCGGCAGATCGAGGCCAAGGCGCTGCGTAAGCTGCGCCATCCCTCGCGCTCACGCCAGCTCAAGAGCTTCGTCGACAATTGATGCAGCCCACTGGTAAAGATCCGCTGGCGGGTCGTTGTTGCGCCTCGGTCGGGGGTGGCCGGAGCCCGCGCTGGGCGCGGCGGCTGGCGTTGACATTCGCCGGAAGGCGCGACAGATTGTCGCCGTTCTTGGTCGGCCGTCGCCTTCGGCGGTGGTCGTCGACCGGGGCAGGTTTCGAATAGGGCTCAGGGCCCATAGCTCAGCGGTTAGAGCCACCGGCTCATAACCGGTTGGTCCCTGGTTCGAATCCAGGTGGGCCCACCGTGCTGGCCAGTGCTGGCGAGACGGTGGCTGCGAGGGGAGCCGATCATTGCGCGAGGAGCTGAAGTTACTGGAAGAGCTGCAGGGGGTTGACCTCGAGCTGCAGGAGACCGACAAGGCCCTTCAGGCACTGCCTTTGCGTTTGCAGGAGCTGAAGCACGACGTCGAGAGCGTCGACGCCCTGCTGGTCCGCGAGCGCAAGCAGCTCGAGGACGTGCAGCGCTACCGCGGCGAGCTCGAGCAGAGCCTTCAGCGCGATCAAGATCAACTCAACAAGACCAAGGCGAAGCTGACCCAGGTCAAGACCTCGCGCGAATACATGGCGGTGCAGCGGGAGTTCGAGTCCAGTCGGCGGCTGATCAACGAGCGCGAGCTCGAGTTGGCCAAGCTCACCGGCGCGATCGATCAAACCCAGGAATCCGTCTTGCGCCACGAACAAGAGCTGGAGGGGTTGCGGACGCACTTCGGCGAGGAGGAGCAGGCCACCGCCACCCAGATGGCGGCGCTCGAGCAGCAGGTCGCCGGTCGCCGCGGCGAGCGCGCCGCCCTCGCGACGCGCGTCAGCAAGACCGTCGTCCGCAAGTACGAGCAGATTCGCCGCCAGCGTGGTGGCCTCGGTCTCGCGGCTGCACGGGAGGGGGTCTGCGGCGGGTGTCGCATGCATCTGCCACCGCAGCTCTACAACATCCTGCAGCGCGCCGAGACGCTGGAGCAGTGCCCCAACTGCCAGCGGATCGTCTACTTCCCCGACCAGAGCGAGGCGCCCGCGAGCGCGCCGTTTGAAGCGGACGCTGCGCTGAGCGCGGCCGTCGCCCCGGTTACCCTCGAAAGCTGAAGCGCCGGGCCCGCGTTGCCGCGCGCGCGTGCTCGACGAGCGCCGGCATGCGGCAGCGCCCACCCCGCCGTCGTTGCTCCCACCCCCTCCTTCATTCCTTCGTGCTGCGAAATCCCCGCGCGCCTTAATCATCGCCCGCACCGGTCGATGAGGAAGGCTAAGCAGGCATCAGGCCGGCCCCCGGGAGGGGCCGCCGCACGTCGCCGCTGGAGGAGCGCTCAATGTCTCAAGAGCAGACGAAGATCGAACAAATCTCGAAAATCTGTCGGCCGCAGACCGGAGAGGACGTCCCGCTGGTGCTCTTTCGGGCCTTTCGTCACTTCACGGCGGACTACGTCGCCCAGCTGCTCGGTAGGCGGGCGACGCTGGTGTTCCAAAACGGTGGCCGCGAGCTCGGCCGCGAGGCAGGCAAGCTGCTGAAGCAGGAGAGCCTCGACGACTACCTGCGTGCAGTCATCGGCTTCGTCCGCGACATGCGGATGGGCATCCTCCAGCCGCGCGAGCTGAGTGATAAGGCCATCATCCTCGGGCTCGAGGAGTGCCTGACCTGCGCCGGGATGGACAGCATCGGCAAGCGCATCTGCCACTTCGAGACCGGCTTCGTGGCGGGAATCGTCGAGAGCTTTCTCGGCAGTCGGGTGCGGGCCTTCGAGAGTAAGTGCAACGCCGCGGGTGAAGGCATCTGCGAGGTTACCGTCGATCTGACCAACAGCATGACCAACGACGCGCCCGGCGCCTGAGCGCCGCGGGCTGGATCACGGTTCGAGAACACCCAAGTTGATGCCCCATAGCGGGGGGGAGCGGGAGACACCATGGCAGTCGTGACCAAAGTCGAGCAAATGAACGGCGTGCTGCGCAACCTCGGCCACTCGTCGGCGGATATCATCGGGTCCGCGATTCTCACCTCCGACGGCTTCGTCGTCGCCTCGATGCTCCCCGCGGAGCTCAACGAGGAGATGATCTCGGCGATGGCCGCCACGCTCCTCGGCGCCGGCGAGCAGATCGCCAACGAGGTCGTCAAGTCGGGCCTGGAGCAAACCTTCGTCAAGGCGAAGGAAGGGTATGTCTTCGTCAACGCGATCACCGAGCACGAGGTGCTCTTGGTCCTCACGACCTCGCGCGTGAAGCTTGGCCTCATCTTCATGGAGGCCCGCAAGCGTTCCGAGGAGCTGCTCAAAGTCCTGTGACATGCTGTTGCCGACGAGAAAGACTCAGCAAGCTGCCCTGAGCGCCGTGCTTGGCTTCGGCTTCGCGGATCTCGCGCTGCTGATAGTGGTGCTCGGTCCGGCCATGCAGCGCGAGGACGACCTGGCCCGGTCCCGGCTGCCGGCGCCCGGGAGGCTGGCCGCCGTGCTGCGCGACGACCCGAAACGAGCTGCGACGCGGCTGCCTGAGGGGCCATCGGCAAGCGAGGAGGGTTTGACTCCCGCCGGCGCGCCGGCGGTTGCGCCGGCGGTCGCGCCGGCGGTCGCGCCGGCGGCGGTCGTCTCCGAAGGCCTGCCGGTGCTGCTCTTCGGGACGGGCGCCGCAGGGTTGACCAGGCCGATGCGGCAGACCCTGCGGGCCGTCGCCGCGACGATGCGCGCCTCGGACGACCTGCGGCTGCTGTGCCGCAGCCACGCCGATGCTCGTGGCACGACAGAGGCCAATCTGCGGCTGAGTCAGCGCCGCGCGCAGTCCGTCGCGGCCGCGCTGGTGCAACTGGGCGTGGCGCGCGACCGTCTGACGCTGGAGGCCCTGGGGGCCAGCGAGCCGGTGGACGCCGCGTCGACGCCAGCGGCGTGGGCTCGCAATCGCCGCGTCGAGCTGCGGTGGCAGTAGAGAGCGCGGCAGAGAGTGCAGTAGCGGCGGGTCTGAAGGCAGGTCTGAAGGAAGGTCCATGGATATCACCCAGACTGTAGCTGCAGCCTCGGTCGCCGGTGCAGCGCTCTTTTACGCGGGCGGCTATCTGACGCGCGCCCTGCGTCGTGGCGGCGGCCTGCCCGCCGACGATCCCGCTGCCGCCGCCGAGCCCGGGCCGCCCGCTGCGGAGCGCGACCGCCTCGAGCGCGAGCTGGCGCGTGCGCGCTCCGGGGTCCAGGCGGCGCAAGAGGCGCGGGATCGATTGCAGGCGGAGCGCGACGCCGTCGCTGGGCAGCACCAAGCAGCGACGAGCGAGGCGCAGCGCGAGCTGGCGCGCCTGCGGGCCGCCCTGGTGCAGCAAGAGGAGACCTCGGCAGCGCGCGGCGACGAAGCCAAACAGGCGCGGGTCGAGCTGCAGCGCCAGGTAGACGAAGCCAAACAGGCGCGGGTCGAGGTCAAACGCAAGGCAGAGGAGACCGCCAGGCTGCAGGCCGAGCTGCAGCGGCTTGGCGGTGAGGCCGAGCGCGCGCATGGCGCGCAGGAGCAGCAGGCGAAGGAGTTCGCGCAGGCGCGGCGTCGAGCCGAGCAGGCGTTGGCCGAGGCCGAGCGAAACGAGCGGCGCCGCCAGGACCTCGAGGTGGAGCTGGAGGCGCAGCGGGGCGCCCTACAGGAGGCCGTCAGCGCCGCGCAGCGGGCGAGCGCCGAGGGGCAGGCGCGAGCGGCGAAGCTGCAGGAAGACCTGAAAGCAGCGGAGGCGCGCGCGGCGCTGCGTGGCGCGGCCAACGACGCTCAGCGCCTCGAGCAGCTCCAGAACGAGCACGCCGAGCTGACGCAGCAGCTCGCGCAGCTCCGCGCCTCCAGCGTTCCGGCCGACGAGGTCGAGCAACTTCGTGGCAAGCAGCGCCACATGCTGGTCCAGGCGCGCATGATGCAGCAGCAGCTCGGCGAGATGGAGGAGCACGCCCGCGAAAACGTTGGCCTCAAGCAGCAGCTCGAGCGGGCGCAGACCGAGCTGGCCACGGCTGAAGCGCGCAGCCAGGCGCTGCGCCGCGCCGAGGCCCGGCTCTTGGCCGCTGGCCTCACGGTGGACGATGCGGCGCCGCCCCGACCGCTGACGGCCTCACCGACTTCGGCCACCGCACCACGCGCCAACGCCCTCGAGCAGCAGCTCGCACGGCTGGTGGCGCCGGGGGCGGCCCATGCGGTGGTGTTGGCGGACGAGCGCGGCCTGCAGCTCGCCGCGGCCGGTGTCGAAACCTATCATGAGGCGCTGGCCGTGCTCTCCGCCCACGTTGCGGAGCTGCATCATCGGGCCAGCGAGCTGCTGCCCTTCGGTGACGCGCGTTCGCTGCTCTTGGTCGATCGCAACGGGCTGAGCATCGGCGCTCAGCTCTTTCACGCGGCAGGCCAAGGCTTTCTGGTGGCTGCGTTGGGCTCCAGCCTGGAGCAGCGACAGGAGCTCGGGGAGGTTCTGGAGGCTGTCACGGAGATCGTCGAGCGCTGAGCGCGTCAAGGTCAGCGCGTGAAGGTGAGTGCATGAGATCCTATCGCATCCTCGTCGTCGAGGACGATGCCACCCTCGCCGAGCTCTTGCGCTGCATGTTGGAAGGTCGCGGCCACCGCGTGCGGGTCGCCTATGATGGGCGCCAGGGGGCGGACCAGGCGCATGCCTGGCTGCCGGACCTGGTGCTGATGGACCTGCACATGCCGGTGATGGACGGCCTGGCCTCGGCGGCCGCGATTCGGCAGCATCCGGCGACGCGCTGGGTGCCGATCATGGCGACCACCGCGCTCGATGATCCGGGCGACCTGCTCCGGGCGATGATGGCGGGGTTCAACCGCTACATCCGCAAGCCCTTTCGAGAGGAGCAGCTCTTCGCCGAGATCGAGGACCTGATGCTGACGTCGGAGCGGCGGCGCCGGTTGGCCGCGCTGGCCCTGACGCCCGCCCAAGCCCAGACCCAGGTCACGCTCGATCGCGACCGGCAACAGATTCTGCGCGAGCTGCTGGTGACGCTACAGCGTCGGGTGCACTGCGACTTCTTCGCCGTCGGGTGGACGCGGCCGGCGAAGTCCGGCCTGGTCCTGGTGGTGGCTGGCGAGACGGCGTCTTGTGAGCTGGTCGACGCCCTCGAGCAATGGGTCTGGGGCGAGGGGCGCGACGAGCTTCGACCCGAGCGCCTGGTGGTGACCGCCTCGCCGGCAGCTTCCGCTGGCGCTGAGACGGCGAGCGCCGAGCAGGGCCCGCGCGCGGCGGCGGCCTCGCCCCTCGAGCAGTCCGTGGCGTCCCTGGTCCACGTGCCCCTGCTGGTCTCGAGTGAGAGCAGCGGCTTGCTCCTGGTCGGGAGCTTCAGCACGCATGATTACGACGCGGCGGAGCTCGAGGCGATCGACGCCTTTTCCCAGGAGGTGGCGCGCGTCTGGCAGCACGATGTAACAGTCGCGGGGCAGCTCCTGCAGGCGAACGCCGACGATTCGATCGACGCGCTGATCGGCGAGATCGATGTTGCCGTGGTCGGACCGGTCGATCAGGCCAGGCGTTGGGCGGAGGCGATCAGCTGCGCGATCGGCGGTGTGCGGCTGAGCGCGGTGGCCGACAGCGAGTCGCTGGTGGAGACGGTCGATCCGCCCCTCCTGGCGCTGGTCGACCCGCGCTTGATGCCGGCGGTCGAGGAGGTCGCGAATCGTCGCGCGCGAGCGGGGCGGCGGGTGCTGCCCGCCATCGCGCTCGAGCCCGCGCTCCTCGAGGGCCCCGAGCGGCGGATGGGCGCCTTCGTGATGATGAGCCTGCTGCTGGCGCTGATGGACGGCGGCCGCAGCGGCTGTCTGCATGTCGAGCAGCGCGGCGGGGGCCCGGCCGGGATGATGGTGTTTCAGCGCGGGCGGGTGGCCTGGGCCATCTCCTTGGCCAGCGGCGTCTCGTTGCTCAAGATCATCTCCGAGGTCTGCGGCATCAACCCGGAGCAGCTGCGGTCGGTGGTGCGTCGCAGCGTTGCGGCGCGTGAGCGGCTGCAGCAGGTGCTGGTGGCCGAGGGTCTGGTCTCCGTCCCGAGCTATTCGGCGGCGCTCAAGACCTACCTGACGGCCAGCGTTGGCCATCTGCTGCAGGTCCCCCACCCGGACTTGCTCTGGTCGCGCGAGATCCGCGTGGCGCCGACCGACCTGACCTTCGATGGCACCGAGATCGTCATGTCGAGCGTCTTCGCGTGAGCCCCCCGGAGGCCACCGAGACTGAGCGGCTTCGGGCGCTGGCGCTGGCCCTGGTCCACGCCCTGCGCAGCCCACTGGCCGCGATGAGGGCCGCGGCAGAGGAGGGGCGCGACCAGCCGGCTGCTGCTGCCACGGGAGCCGCTTTCGCGCTGATCGACGAGCAAATCGAGCGCATGGACACGATGCTCGGCGACTTCGCCCTGCTCGCGCGCGCCCGCGCCGCGCGCCGCCGGCCGGTCCACCTCCGCGGCCTGCTCGACCGGGCCTGTCCGGCCATCGCGCCCCGTGTCACCACCGCTGCACTGCCTGTCGCGATCGAGGCGCCCGACGACCAAGAGGTGACGGTCGATCCCGCCCAGATCGAGCGCGCGCTGACTGAGCTCTTGACGAATGCTCTCGAGGCGCCCGGGGTGAGCCGCGTGGCGCTCAGCGCCGTCTACGAGGCCGACGAGCTGCGCTTGGCGGTGAGCGACGACGGAGCGGGGATCCCGGCGTCGATCAAGGCACGGGACGGCGAGCTATTTGTCAGCACCAAGCCGTGGGGGACGGGTCTCGGGTGGGCGGTCTGCCGAATGAGCGCGCGGGCGCACGGCGGCGAACTGACGATTGACAGCGCAGGAGGGCGAACGACTGCCAGCGTCGTGCTTCCCTCGCGCTCAGAGGGGTAGCCGATGCCCAAACGACGCAAGGTGCTGATCGTCGACGACGACCCTGGAGTGTTGCTCAGCGTCGCGCGCGCGCTGCTCGGCGACAACGAGCGCTACGATGTGCTGATGGCGGTGTCTGCCGAGGTGGCGCAGCAGATCATCAACGAGATGACGATCCATGCGATGATCACGGACATCTCGCTGCCGGGGATCAGCGGCATCGATCTCCTCTGCTGGGTCGCCTCGCAGTCGCCGGAGACCCAGGTCGCTGTCCTGACCGGTGCCGACCTCGAGGAGGTCCGCGGTCAGGCCTATCGCGTGGGCGCGCTGAGCATCATCAAGAAGCCCTTTCAGGCCGTCGCCGTGCGCAGTTTGGTCGTCTCGATGATCGACAATACTGGCTCGCTGAGCGGGCGCCTCTCACGGATCTCGGTCGCGGATGTGATCCAGATGCTCTGTCTCAGCCAGCAGACGGCCGCGCTCCACGTCGTCGATGGCAGCGAGACCGGCGTGATCCTGATCGAGAACGGCGAGATCTGCCATGCGATCTGGGGCAGCCTCAGCGGCGAGGCCGCGGTCTTTCGCGCGCTGGCGGCCCGCGACGGGAGTTTTCAGGCCCGCGATGCCCCGAGCGATACCCAGCGCTCGATCACAGAGAACTGGCAACATCTCTTGATCGAAGGCATGCGGCGACAGGATGAGGCGTCGGTGGGACGCGATCCGGACCTCGATAGCGTCTTCGCCGAGGGTGCGGCGACGACCGCGGTTGAAGCCCCGGCACGCGCGAGACGCCTCGATCCGGCGGCGGCGGCGCGGCTGCTGCAAGAGGGCTTCGCCAGTCTCAAGCGTGGCGACCGCGCGGAGACGCAGCGTCTCTGGCAGGAGGCGCTGGCCCTCGATCCCGATAACCACGTCATCGCCGTCAACCTGCGACGACTCGATCAGCAGAGGTCCTAGTCGGCGGCTGGGGCAGAGGGGCAGGGCGAGTTGTTGCAGCCCGGATCACGCCTGGGCCCGTATCAGATCGTCGCCCCGCTGGCGCGGGGTGGCACGGCGCAGATCTTTCTGGCCCAGCTCCCCGGCGCGCAGGGAGAACCGCGAACGGTCGTGCTCAAGGTCCTGCTGCCGCACCTGGCGCAGGATCCCGCGTTCGTCAGGCACTTCGGCGCGACAGCCGTCTTGGCAAGTCGGCTCGATCACCCCAACCTCACGCGCGTGACCGACTTCGGGGAGGCCGACGGACGGTGCTTCATGGTGATGGACCATGTCGTCGGCCGCGACCTGCGTCAGATCCTCGAGGCGCTGCGTCGGCGCCGCGAGACGATGCCGATCTGGGTCGCGCTGCGGATCGTCGGCGCGGTCTGTCGTGGGCTGCACCACGCGCATGAGCTCCGCGACGAGGCCGGCGTGCGCCTCGGACTCGTGCACGGGGATGTCAGCCCTGACAACGTGGTGGTGTCCTACGCTGGCGCGATCAAGCTGATCGACTTTGGGCTTGGGCACGCCGAGCCGTGGGTCGATGCCCCGGGGAGCTCGGGGCTACCGCTCGGCAAGCAACGCTACATGGCGCCCGAGCAGATGTTTCGCCTGAGCATCGACCGCCGCGCTGATGTCTATGCTGCCGGCGCGGTGCTCTATGCGTGCCTGACGGGCTTCCCGCCCTACGGTGGAGCCAACGGCGCGACGCTGCGCCGGCAGGTCCTGCGCGGCGCCCCTGTCCCCGTGCGCCTGATCAATCGAGAGGTCTCGCCCCGCCTGGAGGCCGTCGTGCTGCGCACCCTGGCGCGCGATCCCGGCGCGCGGCACGGCGACGCGCGCTCTCTCTCGGCCGAGCTCGAGGAGATCCTCGGTGCCGGGGAGGATGCCGAGCGTGGTCTGGGTTTCTATGTCGAGTCGCTCTGCGTCGAGGAGGAAGAGGCGGAGGGTCGAAGTGGGCGTCCGGTTGCTCCTCTAAGCGCCGGGCCCCTTCGCGCGGCGCGCGCTGCGCCGGGCTCTCGGGCCCTGCGCGGCCCCCGCGGCGGGAGGGAGGTGCCGCTCGTCGCGGGCTCGCCGGGCGCGCGCGATGCGGCGGCCGAGCACTTCGTCACCGGCCTCGAGCTGGTGCGTCGCCGCGCCTACGCCGAGGCGCTGGTCGAGTGGGAGCGGGCACTCGCCCTCGTCCCAGACGATCGCATCTACCGCCTCAACGTCGACCGGCTGTGCTGCAAGCTCAGGGCGCTGGCGCAGGCCACGCCCGACTAAAGGGCCGACGGGCGCGAGCGATCTAGGCGCGTGGGGGCAGCAGCTCGGCTCGGCTCAGCTCGCCGAGCAGCGCGTCGACGGCGCCGCGGAGGGCCGCGATGCGCGGCTCGGCGAGCGCCAGGCGCGGGTCGTGCTCGAGCTCCCCGGCGAAGGCCACGACCGTGCCGGCGGCGAGGTTGCTCGCCGCGCCCTTGAGCTTGTGGGCGGCGGCCCGCAGCGCCGCAGGATCTGCGGCAGCGAGCGCGCGATCCAGCCCATCCAGCAGCGCCGGGGCCTCCTCGCTGAAGACCGAGGCGAGCAGGCTGACCATCGGGACGTCGCCTTCCCAGCGCTGCAGCAGCGTCTCGGCCTCGAAGGTCTCGTAGCTCGGTGGCGCGGCGACGGGCTCGCGAGGGGGGACCGACGCCGGCTGGGCAGCGATCACAGCCTCTTCTGTACCGGGACCGAGGCCGCCAAGGCAGCGACCGAGGACGGCGGCGATTTCGGCGCGGCTGACCGGCTTGCCGAGGAAGTCGTTCATCCCCGCCTCGAGGAAGCGCCGGCGGTCGCTCGGCAGCGCATGAGCCGTCATCGCCACGATCGGCACCTGGTGATCGAGGACCGCGGACTGCGGATCGCGGATGCGCGCGGTCGTCTCCAGGCCGTCGAGCACCGGCATCTGGATGTCCATCAGCACGGCGTCGTAGCGCCGACGGCTCAGCGTCGCGAGCGCTTCGGCCCCGCTGGAGGCGACGTCGACCCGATGCCCCAGGCGCACGAGGTGCGTCGTCGCCACGAGCTGATTGGTCTGGTTGTCCTCCACCAAGAGCAGGTCGAGCCGGCGGGTCGGAGCGAGCGCATGGCGCATCGTGGTCCGTCGCGAGGAGAGCGCCGTTACGCGCTCGCCGCGCTCGACGCGCGCGAGGATGCGACTGAGGTCGCGGCGCTTGAGCGGCTTGGTGAGCTGAGCGTGCGCCACGGAATCGTCCGGACTGGAGGCGCGGGCGGCAGTGGCCAGTGGGACCATGCTGACGATCGTCAGGGCGCGATCCGCCTGGCGCAGCGCCGCGGCTACGGCGGCGCCGCCGGGCGCGTCTTGCGCCAGCAGGAGGACGATCGGACCGATCCCCGCCTCGCGCAGGCGCTGATGCGTCGCGGCTAGCGCGGCAGCGTCCTCGACCGTGCTGCAGGCGCTCCCACCACGGCGGAGCAGCGCAGCGCAGGCGGCGCGGCTCGCCGTGCGCGGCTCGAAGAGCATGACGCGGGGCGGCGACGCTGGTGCGCGGGGCGCTGGCTCGGCGGAGGGCAGTGGGTCCCCTTGTGTCGTCAGCGGCACCGCGAAGGAGAAGGTGCTGCCGCGGCCCTCCTCACTCTCCGCGCCGATCTGACCGCCCAGGAGCTCGACCAGGCGCCGGCTGATCGACAGGCCGAGACCGGTGCCGCCGTACTTGCGACTGGTCGACGCGTCGGCCTGGGTGAAGGCGGTGAAGAGCGTGCCGAGCGTCTGCGGCGGAATGCCAATGCCGGTGTCCCTGACCGCGCAGCGCAGCTCGATTCGGTCGCTGCCCAGCGGGGCAGCGCTGACCGAGAGGACGACCTCCCCCGTCGCCGTGAACTTGATCGCGTTGCCGGCGAGGTTGGCGATGATCTGCCGCAGGCGGGCGGCGTCGCCGTGGAGCCGCAGCGGCATGCTCGGATCGACGATGCAGGCGTAGTCCAGGCCCTTATGCTGCGCGCGCACCGCGAGCAGGTCGTTGATGCCCTCGAGCAGCTCGAGCAGCTCGAAGGGCTGCTCGTCGAGGTCCAGCTTGCCGGCCTCGATCTTCGAGAGATCGAGGATGTCGTTGAGCAGGCCGAGCAGCCCGGTGGCACCCGCATGCAAGGTGGTCGTGTAGCGCTGCTGAAGCTCGTCGAGCGCCGTCTCGCCGAGCAGATCGGTCATCCCGATGATCGCATTCATCGGCGTGCGGATCTCATGGCTGACGTTGGCCAGAAACTCGGCCTTGGCCCGATTCGCGCCCTCGGCCTGCCGCCGCGCCTGAACGAGCTCGCTGACATCGACGAGGTTGATGACGACGCCCTGGTAGCTGTTGTCGCGGTAGATCGGCTGGATCCGTACGATGGCATCACGCGCGGCGAGGCGCTGCTCGACGACGACGGGGGTCGAGTTGGGCCGGCTGGCAAAGGTTGGAAGCAGCAGCGCCAGGCGCTCGCTCAGCAGCGCGTCGGGCAGCTCGAGCAGGGGTCGGTCGATCGCCTGCTCGGCGCTCAGGGGCAAGAAGGCCGCGAGGCTCGCGTTGGCGGCGACGACCGTACCTTCGCGGTTGGCGAAGACGACGCCCTGATCCATGCCGGTGATGATCGCGTTCAGCTTCTGGTTCTCGCGCAGCGCCGCGTCCTGCGCGGCCTGGATCCGCTGATGACCGAGGCCGATCGCCAGCAGACCGATCAGCAGCAGGCTGAGGTGGGCGACCGTGAGGGCGCCAATGCGCGCGGCGAGCAGCGCTTGGTAGGGCTTGTAGGGCACGCTGACGCTGATGCCGCCGCGGACATCGCCGACGCTGTAGCCTTGCCGTCGATGGCAGGCCAGACAGGAGGCGTCGGTCAGCAGCGGACGGAGCAGGCGCAGGTGCGGCTCACCGTGCAGGGGGACGATCCCCGCCACCTGCAAGGCGCCCTCGTTGAGGCGCTCGAGGGCGCGGCGCTCCCAGGGATCGGGGGCGTTCTGTGGGCGTAGGGGACGCAGGCTCGTGATGCGTCCAGAAACGGCATGCGCCTGGTTCTGTAGATCGAGCACGGCGCGGGTCATGTACGAGGGGTTGATCAGCGTCAGCTTCTCACCCTTCGGGGTGACGATGTCGCGCTCTTCGACCAATCCCATCAAGTAGGGATTGGGCGGCGTCGCGGCACTCACCCGCGCATAGACGCCGCCGAGCTTGGCGTTCCAGGCGCGGTAGAGCAGGTCCTTGTCGAAGAGGGCGCGGGCCTTGGCGATGGCCGTCTCTTGTACGGCCTCGGCCGTGCCGTGGCGATTCCAGTAGAGCGAGGCCGCGATCACCGCGATCCAGGCTGCCGCCAGCCCCCAGGCATAACGATTGAGCCTTCCGATCGCTGGCCGTTTGGCTGCCATGAGCGTGTCCTTGGTCGGTAGATCGAGCCGAGAACGATTCTATACGGCGGTCTTGGCGCGACAAAGTGCGCGCCCGAATGGCGATCGGACGCTTGACTTGGCGCGCGCTCCGCGCATGCTAGCGCCGCGTTGCTTCCGCCGCAGCCGGCAGGGTGATCGCTGCCGGGTCGCGCTCGCGCGGCCAGGGGGAGGAAAGTCCGAGCTCCATAGGGCAGGGTGCCGGGTAACGCCCGGTGGGGGTGACCCCAAGGACAGTGCCACAGAAAGCAAACCGCCGGAGGTCGCCGGCCCGCGCTCTCGCGGGACGCCGGCCGCGGTAAGGGTGAAAGGGTGCGGTAAGAGCGCACCGGGGGCCTGGCAACAGGACTCGCATGGCAAACCCCACCCGGAGCAAGACCGAACAGGGAGGGCCCGATCCTCGTGGTCGGGCCGGGGCGGCCCGCTCTCATCCCAGGTAAGGTCGCTCGAGCCGGCTGGTAACAGTCGGCCTAGAGGAATGATCGCCACGCGCGGCGGGCAACCAAGGCGCGGACAGAACTCGGCTTACGGCCGGTCTGCGACGGAATGCAACGCTCTCGCAGCTTCTCGTTGAAGACTCGTTGACGAAGAGGAAACCATGATCAATCAGAAAATCGAAGACGCCCTGAACCGACAGATCAACCTCGAGCAGGCCTCGGCCCAGCTCTACCTGGCGCTGAGCGCGCACTGCGAGGCGAAGAGCTTTCGCGGTTTCGCCCACTGGCTCCGTCAGCAGGCGCAGGAGGAGACGGCTCACGCGATGAAGCTCGTGACCTTCCTGCTCGACCGCGGAGGCCGCCTCGATCTGCGGGTTATCGAAGCGCCGCCGAAGGAGTTCGGGACGGTCACGCAGGTCTTCGAGCAGGTGCTCGAGCACGAGCGGAAGATCACCGGCAGCATCAACGCGCTCTTTGAGTGCTCGCGCCAGGAGAAGGACTTCGCCAGCGAGATCACGCTCCAGTGGTACGTGACCGAGCAGGTAGAGGAGGAGGCCACGGCGAGCCAGATTGTCGATCAGCTGCACGCGATCGGCGAAAAGGGTGGCGGGATCTGGTATCTCGACTCGAAGCTCGGCAAGCGCGGCACGAAATAGGCGCCCGCAGCAGGAGGCGCGACGCTTGGGCTCAAAGCTGAGCGTCGTGCCTCAGCTCGCAAGCGGGGATCATTGGGGGCTCACCCCAGCGTCGGCGCGCGCTGACCCCGTGGATCGCGCGCCGAGGGCCTTGGCGCCCGCGACGGGCCTGGCCTCCGCAGCATCTCCTGGCGTCGCATCCGCGCTCGCGGTTGCCGCTTCCGGCGCAAGACTCGGCGCAGCACTCGGGGCGGGCGAGGCAGCGGCCTGCGCCGCGGCCAGCCGGCGCCGCAGCTCGGCCTCTTCCTCGGCATTCTGCCGTTCCTGCGCCAGCACGAGGCTACCCTGCTCGGCGAGGATCGCCGGCCGGCTGATCAGATCGATGAAGGTGAAGCCGAACATGAAGATCAGAAAGACGCCCGACGCGAAGAAGACCAGCTGGTGCAGCCGCGGGTCGTACTTGAGGTGCATAAAGTAGCCGACCACGAGGCCGGCCTTGATCAGCGCGACGAAGAGCGCCAAGTAGAGCGCGCCGGAGCCGAGGTCCGCGTAGGAGATCCCTACGGTGACGCCGGTCAGGGCGATCAACGCGGCGTAGATCCCCAGATAGACGCGCACGGGCGTGATTGGGTGGGCGCCGGGCGCGGCGCCGCCGTCGAGGACGACCTGCTCGCTCATGGTTCGAGGCTCCTCATCGCATCAGCTCGATCTGCTCGTCGCACCGGCGCTCATCGCACCAGATAGAGGAGCGGGAAGAGGAAAATCCAGATCAGGTCGACGAGGTGCCAGTAGAGCCCGACGTTCTCTACCGGCGTGAAGTACGCGCGCGAGAAGTCAAGCCTTCCCGCGCGCCGCCAGACCCAGGCCAGGAGCAGAATGCCGATCAAGACGTGCAACCCATGCAGCGCCGTCATCGCGAAGTAGAGCCCGAAGAAGATGTGCGGCTTACCGGCGAAGGTGAGGGCGAAGGTGTTCGCCCCCGCCCGGGCGCCCCAGACCTCTGGGTCCTCGGCGGCGCCGTTGAAGGCGGCGCTGTGGGCGAGCTGCGCGCCGCTGACTGTCAGCGTCGTCTCGGCGCGCGTGATCGCGCGCACGGGCATGTGATGAGCGGAGAGGGCCCGCAGCAAGGCATCACGACTGACGGAGTAGCTGGGGTCGAATTGGAAGTGGACCTGCTCCGGCGCCGAGCGCAGGCGAAAGGCGTGCTGCAGTCGCGCGCGCTGCGCGTCGTCGAGCATCCCCTGCGCCGTCAGGTAGCTGCCGGGAAGCAGCCCATCGTGGAACTTATGAGCGTACTCGACGTACTTGACGCCGAGGAAGGTGCAGGCGAGGGCGATCGTGACGAGAAGGTTGCGGCGCAGCGAACGCAAGGCGCCGCGTTGCGCCGCGTGCACCGCCAGGACCATCGTCAGGCTGCTCGTGATCAGGACGACCGTATTGAGCGCGCCCATCGGTACGCTGAGGTGCTCGTGCGCGCTGAGCATCGTCTCCGGATAGAAGAAGCGCACGGCGCCATAGGCGAGGAAGATCCCGCCGAAGAACATCAGCTCCTGCGCGAGGAAGAGCCACATCCCGAACTTGGCCGACGCTTCCTGCTGCGCCGCCGTATGGAAGTGGTGCTGCAGGAAGGGCGCCTGGTCGCCTGTTGGCTTGCTCACGGCTTGCATGTCCTCGTGCGCCAACGGATCGGCGACTAGCTCGCCGCCGCCGTGGCGGTCTGTGAATCGTCTCGGAAATCATAGGGTCCTCGGCTGCAGACCGGATCGTCATCGAAGTTGGAGGTCGGTGGCGGGCTCGCCGTCTGCCACTCCAGCGTGGCCCCGCCCCAGGGGTTGGCAGGGGCGCGCTGCCCGTAGAACAACGAATGCAGCAGATAGCCGGCCATGATCAGGAAGCCGAGGGTCAGCAGCTGCGAGCCGAACGAGGAGAGGCGGTGCAGCAGCTCGAAGAGCGGTAGCTGGTCGGGAGCGACGAGGTCGTAGCTGTGGTAGCGCCGCGGCATGCCCTGCGCGCCCAGGAGGAACTTGGGGAAGAAGGTGCCGTTGAAGCCGACGAAGACCAGCGCCGCGCCGACTCTGCCCCAGCGCTCGCTGAACATCCTCCCGGTGAACTTGGGCCACCAGTGGTGCAGTCCGCCGAGGAAGGCGATCACGGTCCCGCCCATCATCACGTAATGGAAGTGGGCGACGACGAAGTAGGTGTCATGCAGATGGATGTCGGGGGTCAGCGAGCCGAGGAAGATGCCGGTCAAGCCGCCGATGGTGAAGGTGAAGAGGAAGACCAGGGCGTAGAGCATCGCCGTGGTCAGGGCGATCGATCCCTTGTAGAGCGTAGCGACCCAGGAAAACACCTTGATCGCCGTGGGCACCGCCACGGTGAAGGTGAGGAAGGAGAAGATCATGCCGGCCAGCTCGCTCTGGCCGCTGACGAACATGTGATGACCCCAGACGAGGAAGCTGAGCAGCGCGATCGCCAGCGACGAGTAGGCGATCGCCCGGTAGCCGAAGATCGGCTTCTGGCTGTGCACAGCGATGATCTCGCTGATAATGCCGAAGGCCGGAAGGATCATGATGTAGACGGCCGGATGTGAGTAGAACCAGAAGAAGTGCTGATAGAGCACCGGGTCGCCGCCCATCGCCGGGTCGAAGATGCCGATGCCCAGCACGCGCTCGGCCAGCAGCAGCAAGAGCGTGATCGCCAGCACCGGGGTGGCGAGCACCTGGATGATCGCCGTGGCATAGGTCGCCCAGAGGAAGAGCGGCAGCCGCATCCAGGTCAGCCCCGGCGCGCGCAGCTTGTGGATCGTGACGATGAAGTTGATCCCGGTGAGGATCGAGGAGAAGCCGAGCACGAAGACGCCTAAGGTGGCGGAGATGACGGCCGTTCCGGTCTGCGTGCTGTAGGGCGTGTAGAAGGTCCAGCCGGTGTCCATCGCGCCGGCGAGAATCGAGTAGAGCAGGAAGACGCTGCCGACCAGGTAGATCCAGTAGGAGAGCAGGTTGAGCCGCGGAAAGGCGACGTCCTTGGCTCCGATCATGATCGGCAGGAAGATGTTGCCGAGCGAGGCGGGGATCGACGGGATGATGAACACGAAGATCATGATCGCGCCGTGCAGGGTGAATAACTTATTGTAGGTGTCGGCGCTCAGCAGGTCAGGCTTCGCCGACATCAGCTCGAGGCGCAGGACGACGGCGAGCAGCCCGCCGATGAAGAAGAAGGTCAGCACCGAGATCAGGTACATCACGCCGATCCGCTTGTGATCGAGCGTGAAGAGCCAGCTCAGGAGGCCACGTTGCGCCGTCAGGTAGTTGGCGGGCGCCGCGCCCGCGGCGGTCGCAGCGAGCGCCTGGTCAGCCGGGGCAGGCCCCGCTTGATCGGCCGTGGTCATCGCTTCACCTCGGTCATTTCAGCGTCTTGATGTAGTCGATCAGCGCGTTGATCTGCGGATCTGTGAGCAGGCCCGAGAAGGTCGGCATCAGCGGCTGGAAGCCCTTGACGACCTTGGCGCTCGGGTTCATCAGCGACTCCCGAATGTAGTTGTCGTCGATCGTGACCGACGTGCCGTCGCTCATCTCCTCGGTCTTGCCGTAGCGCCCGGCGAGCGGTGGACCGGGCAGGCCCATCCGGTCGGTGGTGCGGCTGTGACAGGTCACGCAGGCCTTGGCGACGAAGAGCTTTTCGCCGTCCGGCGGGCCGCCGCCGGTCTGCGCCCACTGCTCGAAGTCCGCCGTGCTGACGACCTTGACGCGGGCGTGCATCTGCGAGTGCCCGCGGCCGCAGTACTCGGCGCAGAAGATGTCGTAGCTGCCGAGGCGCGTGGCCTCGAACCAGGCTACCGTGTAGCGGTTGGGGAGGACGTCCTTCTTGATGCGGAAGGCGGGCACATAGAAGCTGTGGATCACGTCGGCAGCCGACATCGTTAGCTTGACCGGCCGCCCCTGAGGCACAACGAGCTCGGTCGCGCCGACCACCCCATGCTTGGGGTAGTCGAAGGACCAGCTCCATTTTTGCGCCAGCACGCGCACCTCGATCGCTCCGGCGGGCGGCACGCTGAGCGTGACGTAGTCGCTGAAGCTCCAAAAGAAGATGCCGACGAGGATCAGGGCGGGGACGACCGACCAGGCGATCTCGAGCCGGTGGTTGCCCTCGATCTGGCTCACCTTCACCGGCTGGCCGCGCCGCCGACGGTACTTGATCACGAAGGCGATGGTCAGGCCGACCACCAGCAGGAAGAAGAACGCGCTCAGGTAGTAGATGAAATAGAAGAGCACATCGCCGCGCTCGGCCGCCGTCGAGGCCTGTTCGGGCAGCCAGAGCGTGCCGCGGCTGGCAGCGCCTTCGGTCGCCGTGGCCGTTGCGGTGAGCAAGGGGTAGATGGTCATCAGCTCGGGGCCTAGCGTGCTGCGGCTGGCAGGATCACACGCGCTGCAGCCGGTGGAGCGGGGGTAGGTGAGGGGGCCAGCGGCGCCGGGGATGGGCTCGCCAGCTCGAGTGGCGCGATCAGCGCCGGGTCGGCCGCGAGCAGCTCCATCGCGCGGGCGACGGGGATGCGGAAGAGGCCGCGCGGAGCGTCCACGACCTCATAGTGGTTGAGCAGCCGACGGTCGCGGGCGCGCAGCTCGGGCAGCGCCGGGGGCACCTGGGAGAGGTCCTGGGCGACGAGCTCACGCTGCGAGACCGCGTCGAAGTACTGCCAGAGCGCGAGCACGACGATCACCACCAGGCCGAGTAGGGCTAGCACCCAGAGGCCGACCTGGACGACCGGCAGCGCATCCGCTTCGACACCGGGGCTCGCGGAGGCGGCGGGAGCTTCTTGTCGCTCGGTCATCGTGTCGTCCTCAGTAGTTCTCGAAGGCCAGCGACTCGGCGAGGCGCGGGTCGCGCATGGGCACCAGCGCATGGCGCTGCAGCTGGCGCAAGAAGAACGCCACGAACAAACCGCCGATGCCGAGGAAGGCGGTCAGATCGAGCAGGTCGAAGGCGGCGCCGGCCGGGTGGAGCACGGGCATCACGAGCCAGTAGAGGTCGAGGTAGTGCAGCGCCAGCAGCCAGAGCGCGGCCGGCAGCAGGGTTGCGCCGCGCCGTTTGGTCGCGCGGGTCATCAGGTAGAAGAAGGGGACGACGAAGTGACCGAGGCCGAGCGCCAGGGTCACCTGACGCCAGGAGCCCGCGAGGCGCCGCGCGTACCAGATCGTCTCCTCGGGTAGATTGCCGTACCAGATCAGCATGAACTGCGAGAAGGCGATATAGGACCAGAAGACCGTGAAGCCGAAGAGCAGCTTGCCGAGATCATGGTAGTGCTCGACGCTGATGACGTCGCCGAGCACCCCGGCGCTACGCAAGAGCAGCCCGACCAGCGCGAGAAAGGCGAAGATCGCGACGACGCAGCCGGAGAAGTAGTAGACGCCGAACATCGTCGAGTACCAATGCGGATCGAGCGACATCAGCCAGTCGAAGGCCGCGAAGGTCACTGTAAGCGCGAAGAGAATAATGGCCGGGCCGCTCAGTCGCTGCAGGCGCAGGGTCGCCTCTGGGGCACCGTCCTGATCCTGTCGCAGGGAGCGCCGATAGAAGGCCCAGGCCAGGGCGGTCCAGATGCCGAAATAGCCCAGCGCGCGCGCCACGAAGAAGGGGATGTTGAGGTAGGGCGTCTTGCTCGCCAGCAGCGCATCGTGCCTGAGCGCGTCGGGGTGGGTCCAATGAAAGAGCTCATGGAGACCGCCGACGACGGGTAGAAAGAGCAGGCCGAGCAGGGGCAGCGTGATCATCGCGTGCTCGGCCAACCGCCGCACGACGACGCTCCAACCCGCCCTGGTGGCGAACTGCACGATGACGAAGAAGAGCGCACCGAGCGCGATGCTGAGCCAGTAGAGCAGCGCCACGAGGTAGGAGAAGTGAGCCTGGCGTGCAGCGCCCGCGCCGCGACCAAGCAGCCAGTGGGCCATCAGCGCGAGCAACCCGACGCTAGCCGCCGCCAAGGAGAGCGCGCGCCAGGTCTTGGAGCGGGGCAGGCGGAGCTGCTCAGGGCGCAGGGTCGAAGGGGCGGCGTGCGTCACGGCGTCCTCCAGCCGCGTCGCACGACGACGTCAGGCGGTAGCTGATCGAGGGTGGCGTGGCCGGCGAGCTGGAGCGCGCGGACATAGGCGGCGATGGCCCAGCGATCGGTGACCGGGATGGCCCAGGCGTAGGAGGGCATGCTGCGCACGCCCTCGCTGATGACGCCGAAGAAGTGACCGATCGGCGCCTGGAGCAGACGCTGCTCGTGGTAGGAGGGCGCGGGTACGGCCATCTTGCGCGCGCGCAAGATCGACTCCCCATTGCCACTCGCTCCATGACAGGGTTGGCAGTAGATGTCGAAGCGCTCGCGGCCGCGCTGTAACAAGTCGGCGGTCAGCGCCACGGGCAGGCGATCGGCTGGCTTTCCGTCAAGGGTGCCGCGATAGAGATGCTCGCTCTCGCGCAGCGCGCCGTGGGCGATGGTGTTGGCCGGTGGCGTGCGCATCGCCCGCCCGTCGGCGAAGAAGGCATTGCTCTGCTGGGCGCCAAAGCGCGCCTGTGAAGCCATGTTCTGCTGCAGATGAACCGGCGGTGAGCTCGATCGCCCACCGCGACAGGCGGAGAGGCCGAGCAGCAGCAGCGCCGCGACCCGAGCCGCCGCAACGAAGCCGCGTGCGTGGCGCCATCGCCGCGCCAAGAGCCTTGCTGCTTGCCTCAGCACGCCCATCGGGGGCCTCCGTATGAGGGGGTCATTGGGCTTGGGGGCATCATTGGGCCAACAGCTCGACGTGCGTCGCGCCGAGCTCCTTCAACCAACCGGGGGTCTGGTCGGGATCGAAACGCGGGTCCGCCGCCTCGACCGAGATGAAGAAGCGATCGTCGCCGACCCCGGCGAAGCGCTCGCTGCGAAACACAGGATGGTAGTGGCGAGGGAGCCGGTTGAAGTGCAGCATCCCCAGAACGCAGGTCAACGCGGCCGCCAGCACGCCGACCTCGAAGGTCACGGGGACGAAGGCGGGCCAGCTAAAATAGGGTTTGCCAGCGATCACCATCGGATAGGCGATGGTGCTGGTCCACCACTGCAGGCCGAGGCCGCCGGCGGCCCCGAGCATGCCGCCGACGAAGACGACCCAGGGCAGGCGCGAGGGGCGCAGACCCATCGCGCGGTCGAGTCCATGCACTGGAAAGGGGCTATGGGCGTCCCAGCGCGAGAAGCCGCCATCGCGTAGGCGCTCGCAAGCGCGATAGAGCGCCGTCGGGTCGGCGAATTCCGCCAACACGCCCCAGGTCTCGGTGGCTGGCGTTTCAGCCATGGATCAGGTCTCCTGTGGGCGGCGGCAGGTTGCCGCCGCTTGCCAGTGGCGCGGTCGCGGCGCTGTCGCTCGTGGGGGCGGGTGTCGGGCCGTGGACGTGGGCTGCCGGCACGATCGCCTTGACCTCCGCCATCGCCACCTGCGGCAGGAAGCGCACGAAGAGCGAGAACATCGTGAAGAAGAGCCCGAAGCTCCCGACCAGCGCGCAGACGTCCCAGAAGGTCGGCGAGTAGTAGTCCCAGCTCGAGGGGAGGAAGTCGCGGTGCAGCGAGGTCACCGTGATGACGAAGCGCTCGAACCACATGCCCACGTTGATCAGAATCGAGGAGACGAAGAGCCAGGGCAGCGACCGGCGGGCGCGCTTGAACCAGAAGCTCTGCGGCACGATGACGTTGCAGGTGACCATGATCCAATAGGCCCAGGCATAGGGGCCAAAGGCGCGGTTGATGAAGACAAAACGCTCGAAGGGGTTGCCGCTATACCACGCGATGAAGAACTCCATCGCATAGGCGTAGCCGACGATCGAGCCGGTCAGCAGCATCACCTTCGCCATGTTCTCGAAGTGGCGGAGGGTGACGATGTGCGTCAAGCCGAAGAGCTCGCGCGCGATCACCATCAGCGTCACGACCATCGCGAAGCCGGAGAAGATCGCGCCGGCGACGAAGTAGGGCGGGAAGATGGTCGTGTGCCAGCCGGGGACCTGCGAGACGGCGAAGTCGAAGGAGACGATCGAGTGCACCGAGAGCACGAGGGGCGCCGAGATCGCCGCCAGAATCAGGTAGGCCCGCTCGTAGTGCTGCCAGTGCCGATTCGAGCCGCGCCAGCCGAGGGCGAAGATGCCGTAGGCGATGCGCCGGACGCGGCTCTTGGCGCGGTCGCGGACGGTCGCCAGGTCGGGCAGCAGTCCGACGTACCAGAAGAGCAGCGAGACGGCGCCATAGATGCTCACGGCGAAGACATCCCAGAGCAGCGGGCTACGGAAGTTGGGCCAGACGCCCATCTGGTTGGGGTAGGGCAGTGCCCAGTAGATGACCCAGACGCGGCCGACGTGGATCGTCGGAAAAAGCAGCGCACACATCACGGCGAAGATCGTCATCGCCTCCGCGAAGCGGTTGATCGACGTGCGCCAGCGCTGGCGAAAGAGGAAGAGGATCGCGGAGATCAGCGTCCCGGCGTGGCCGATGCCGACCCAGAAGACGAAGTTGACGATCGCCCAGCCCCAGCCGACGGGGTTGTTCAGACCCCAGATCCCCGTGCCCATATAGAAGAGATAGGCGGTGCTGAGCACGAGCACGCCGAGGAGCGCCAGCGACACACCGAAGAAGATGTACCAAGCGCGCGGCGGCACCCACTCGACGGGGCGGCAGACCGCCTCGGTGATGCCGTGGAGGCTGTTGTCGCCCAGCAGCAGCGGCGCCCGCTGATCGACGGGCTCGTCGAGGTTGAGGCTCAGCTCGGTGGCGGTGGGCTGCTGCGACATACGATGTGAACCTAGATCAGCGAGCCGGCTCAGCCGAGCTTGGGGTTGGGGTTGCGCACGCGCGCGAGGTAGGTCGTGCGCGGCTTGAGATTCATGTCGCCCAGCACCGCGTAGTTGCGGTCGCGCTGCTTGAGCTGCGCGACGCGGCTCCGCGGGTCATTGAGATCGCCGAAGACGATCGCCTCGGTCGGGCAGACCTGCTGACAGGCCGGCACCACCGTGCCGTCGGCGATGGTATCGCTGCCCGCGGCCTTGGCCGCGAGGCGGGCGCCGTTGATGCGTTGCACGCAGTAGGTGCACTTCTCCATCACCCCGCGAAAGCGCACGGTGACGTCGGGGTTGCGCTGCATCGCCAGCAGCGCGTTCTGCCGGTCGTGCTCGGCCTGGTAGTTGAAGAAGTTGAAGCGCCGCACCTTATATGGGCAGTTGTTGGCACAGTAGCGTGTGCCGATGCAGCGGTTGTAGGCCATGTCGTTCAGCCCCTCGGGGCTATGCGCGGTGGCGCCGACCGGGCAGACGCTTTCGCAGGGCGCCGTCTCGCAATGCTGGCAGGCCATCGGCTGCGTGACGGGCAGGGCGTCGTCGCTCTCGCCGCTGAAATAGCGATCGAGGCGAATCCAATGCATCTCGCGGCCGTTGAGCACGCGCTCCTTGCCGACGACGGGGATCGTGTTCTCTGACTGGCAGGCGATCGTGCAGGCGTTGCAGCCGATGCAGCTGCTGAGGTCGATCGTCATGCCCCATTGCCGACCCGTCGTGGGGTTGGGCGGCTCCCAGAGCAGGGTCTTGACCTCGGCGTCGGGCAGGAGCTGCGCGGCGCGGGCGAAGTCAGGGTCGCGCTGGTACTGCGCCAGCGTTGCCTCCTGCACGATCGGGCGGCGCTGGCCGGTCAGGGGCTCGATCAGCGTGCCGTGGTCCTGCGTGCAGGCGAGCGCGTAGTGCCCGCGCAGGTGGCGCAGCCTGACGCCTTGGGCGAAGCGCGAGGCGTCGACGGTGCGCAGCGCGTTGGCGTTGAAGCCGCGGCCGTCGGCCACCGGGCCGCTATGCTGGCGACCATAGCCCAGCGCCAAGGCGACGCAGCTCTCTGCGACGCCCGGCGTGATCCAGACGGCGGCCTGCAGGCGGCGACCATCATGTTCGAGCTCGATCAGCTCCTCGGACTTGAGCCCGAGCCGGCGCGCCGTGGCTGCCCCGATCAACGCCGCGTTATCCCACGTCAGCTTGGTCACCGGATCGGGCAGCTCTTGCAGCCAGGCGTTGCCGGCGAAGCGGCCGTCGTAGAGCGTCGCGTCGAGCTGAAAGACCAACTCCAGGCGTTGGTCGGTGGGGGCCGGTCTATCGAGGGCGTCCTGCGGGCGCGCCGTCCGGGCGTCCCGATCGGCCGAGCCGCTCGAGCCCTCGAGCGTTGGTCGCGCTGCGGGCCTGCCGGCGAGCTGGGTCGCAAGCGCCTGCCACTCGTAGGTGGGGCTGAGCGCGGCGAGCTCAGCCGGGCGCTGCCCGTCATGGACCAGCGCGCGCCAGCGACGCTCGTGGCTGGCCTCATCGGCCCCGGCCGGCAGCAGGCCTGCATAGGCTGCGGTCGCCGGGCGGCGCAGCAGCGTGTAGCCATCGTGGAGCTTAGAGGCGATCAGGCGCGCAACGAGCTCGATCGGCGAGAGCGAGGCGAAGAGGGGCGCGATCAGCGGCTGCTGCACGCTGATCGTGCCGTCGGCGGCGCGGAGATCGCCCCAGGCCTCGAGGAAGTGGCTTTGGGGCACGACCCAGCGCGCCAGCGCCGCGGTCTCGTTGGCCGTGGGGCAGAGGTAGATCGTCGACGGGACGCGGCGCAGCAAGGTGCCGAACTCGAGATCGGCCGGCGCGTCATAGACCGGGTTTCCGCCGACGATGACCAGCGATGAGACGGTCTCGGCCCGCAGCGCCGCGGCGAGGGCCTCGATCCCCTCGCAGTCCGCTGCCAGGTCGGGGTAGTAGCTGACCGTCTGGCCGACGCTGCCGAGCAGCGCGTTGGTCAGCTGGCCGAGCGCATGGACCAGCGGCGGCTGCCCTTCGCCAACGATGATCAACGCCCGCCCGCGATGGGCGAGGAGGTCCTCGGCCAGCGCGCCAATCCAGCGCTGATGCGCGGCGCTCGGCGCGCGCGCCCGCAGGCGCGCCAGGAGCTGCTCGGCGCCGGCGGGCGCCGGCAGGGAAGGCGCGAGCTTGGCGACCAGGTCGGCGAGAAAGCCACCCACCTGCGAGGCCGCCAGGCGCAGGCGATTGTCGGCGTTCATCCCCGTGACGGTGAAGGCTGGCTCGACCACGTAGAGCCTGTTCATCCCGTCGCGCGGGCTGGTGAGGCGCCGTCGTTGGGCAAAGGCGCGGGCCTGGCGGACGACGTCGCCCTCGAGGCCGAGCGGATCGGCGTCGAGGGCTAGCACGACATCGGCGCGATCGAGCGCATAGCAGGGCCGAGCCCCCTTCAGCCCGACGAGTGCTGCGCCGGCCAGGCTCTGCCGTGGTTGGGCCGCGTCGTGGACGTAGAGGCGTGCGTGCGGGTAGCGAGCGCGAAGCTCGCCCAGCAGCGCGTGGAGCGTCGGCGAACGGAGGTCCTGCAGCAGCAGCGCCAGGCCGCGCCCCTGCTGCCGCTCGAGGCGCGCCGCGAGCCCGGCCAGCGCGGCATCGCGCTCGCGCGTGGAGACCGAGCGGTCGCCGAGGCGCGTGCGCCGCAGGCGCTGCGGGTCGTAGAGATCGAGCACGCTCGCCTGCAGGAAGGTGTCGGTGGCGCCGCGACTCATCGGATGGTCGGGGTGGCCCTCGATCTTGGTCGGGCGTCCGTCCTGGCTCTCGACGAGCAGGCCGACCACCCCCCCCGTGAGCTGGGCGGCGGTGGCGTAGTAGCGCGGCTGTCCAGGGACCAGATCCTCGGGCCGCTGGTTGAAGGGCAGGATCAGCTCGCGTGGCTTGCGCACGCAGCCGCTCAGCGTGGCGCCGGCGAGGGTTAGCGAGGCGCCCATCACCCCGAGGAAGTCGCGGCGCCCGACGTGGTCGAGGTCGAGCTGCGCGGCATTGGGCGGAAACTCGTCGCGCTGGGCAGCCTGCGCTGGATCGATCGGCGCGCCCTCGGCATTGAGGCTGCGCCAATGACGCGGGGCGGTGGCGTTTCCCTCGGCGGTGGCAGCGGGGGCGTGCACTCTAGGCGTAGTCATCGGTGGCACCCCGAGCAGTGCAAGGGCGGCTCGAGCTGGCGCTTGCGCCGCGGATCGCGCGCGGCGACGTAGCCCGCGGCCGCCGGGTCGTAGCCGAGGTCGGTGACTTTGTCCAACGGACCCACCCGGCCCGCTGGGTTGCGGTGGCAGTCCAAGCACCAGCTCATGCTCAGCGGCTGGACCTGGCGCACGACCGTCATCTGGTCGACGCGGCCGTGACACTGCACGCAGCCGACGCCCGCGGCCACGTGGACGCGGTGATCGAAGAAGGCGTAGTCGGGCAGCAGGTGAACGCGCACCCAGGGGAGCGGCAGCCCGCTGGCATGGGCGATGCGCAGGGGCGCGAGCTTGACGGTCTCGGGCAAGATCAGCTTCTCGTGACAGCCCATGCAGGTCTGCGTCGGGGGCACGGCGGCGACCGGCGCCCGCTCGACGGTGCTGTGGCAGTAGCGGCAGTCGAAGCCGAGCTCGCCCGCGTGGAGCTTATGGCTGAAGGGGACGGGCTGGATCGGCTCGTAGCCGACGTCGGTAAACGAGGGAGAAAACCAGTACCAGATCGCGCCGACGACCGTCGCCAAGACCACGGGCAAGGCCAGGCCGAGGTAGAGCGGAAGACGATTGGTCCAGCGCGGGAAGAGCGGGGTCACGGCTTGTCGACGCTCCCTCGGTAGCAGTAGTCGCCGGCAGTCGCCCCAGCGGCTTCGATCCCGGGCGACCTCGAGCACACGATGCAGCGGCCTCTGCGTGCCCGCGCCACGAACTCGACCGACGGGGGCGGCCGCGCTCGTCTTGGGCTCAGGAAGGCCGCAGGGCGGAGCGTCGGCTTGCCCCGCCGGAACGCGCGCACCCTAGCGATAACGCCCCGCGTTGGCAAGGGCCAGCGGCGACGGCCAGCGGCGACGGCGGAGGTGCGGCGACGGCGGACATGCGGCGACGGCGGACGTGCGGGGCAGCTGGTGGTGCGGGGTCTGCAGCGGTGGCGCTGGCCTCCCTCGCGCTGCCGAGCCTCGACGGGGTGCGCGCGGGCGGGGGAGGGAGGCTGACTTTCGCAGTAGACAGCCGGGGCGCGCTGAGTAGACTGTGCGGCGATGATTATTGTGATGCGCCCCGAATGCGGGCCTGAATCCCCCGAAGTGGCCGAGGTCGTGCGCCTGGCGCGGACCTTCCCCGACGTGCAACCAGAGGTACGGCAAATCCAGGGCGCCACGCGCTCGCTGACGGAGGTCTACCTGATCGGATCGACTGGCCAACTGCCGCTCGATCGCTTCGCCGACAGCCTGGGCGTCGAGCGCGCGATCCGCGTGCGAGAGAAATATCGTGCGATTGGCCGCCACGAGGGGCAGGTCGAGGCGCTGGGCTTCGAGTACAACGGGCTCCGCTTCGGCGATGATAGCTTCCATGTCTTCGCCGGGCTCTGCGCGGTCGACACCCGTGAGAACGTCGAGCAGATGTTCCGCGCGCTGAAGCAGCTCGGGCTGCAGACGACGCGTGCCGGGGCCTACAAGCCGCGCACCAGCCCCTACGATTTCCAGGGGCATGGCCGCGCCTGTCTGCCCTACGTCTTCGAGCTGGCCGGCAAGTACGACATCAAGTGCGTGGCGATGGAGATCACCCACGAGACGCAGCTCGACGAGATCCGCGAGGCCCTCGAGCGCGCCGGGCAGCCGACGGGTGTGCTGATTCAAATCGGCACGCGCAACGCGCAGAACTTCGAGCTGCTGAAGCACGTTGGGCAGCAGCAGGACTTTCCCGTGCTCTTCAAGCGCGGGATGGGCATCACGCTGGCCGAGTCGCTGAATGCCTGTGAATACATCGCCAGCGGCGGCAACCATCGAATCATCTTCTGCCTGCGCGGGATGAAGACGAACCTCGGCGATCCGCACCGAAACCTCGTCGACTTCGCGCATGTGCCGGTGGTCAAGCGCCTGACGCGCTTGCCGGTCTGTATCGACCCGTCGCATTCGGTCGGCCAGCGCCTGGTGGCGTTGGACGGCTTGCTCGACATGCATCACGCGGCAGCGCAGGGCATCGTCGCCGGCGCGAACATGGTGCTGGTCGACTTCCATCCGACGCCAAAAGAGGCGCTCTGCGACGGCCCGCAGGCCCTCTTGCTCAAGGAGCTCGAGCACTTCGTCGCCGACACCCAGCTCGTGCGCAAGGCCTACCTCGACCGGATAGCCCTCGGTCGGCGCCTGCTCCAAGAGCGCTAGACACTCGTTCGCCGCTGCGGCCCCGCGGGGCCCGCCCTGCGCACGCCACGCACGCCACGCACGCCACGCACGCCACGCACGCCACCTTTGGCGGGCCCGGCGTGCGCCCCTGTGCCCGAGCCGCCAGCTCAGCGCGAAGGCCAATTGCGAGCCACGGGTATCTGGGGTTGAATGGCCCCGCTTTCGAACGAGCGATCTCGGGAGCTTGCGGTCTCATGTCCCCAGGTAGCGCTTCGCGATTACTGCAACCATCCGGAAGGACAATGGTCATGCCATGGCACGAGAGCTGCTTCTAATGCTTCTCGGCAGCGTTCCTAGGAGGGGCAAGCGATGACGAATCAAGACGCTCGACCAGATGCTCGACCAGATGCTCGACCAGATGCTCCACGCGACGGCCGAGGCGTTGGCGTGCAGGCGCTGAGAGCCAGGCGGTGGGTCGCAATGCTCGGCCTTTGCGCACTGCAACTTGGCTGCGCGGGCAGCGTCGACTCGGGTGCTGCGGGGGGCGATGCCCTGGGCACCGGTGGGTCGATCTACGACGTCACCAACACCGCCGGGGCCGTCGGGTCGACCGCCAGCGAGAGCGCTATTTCGAGCGGCACGAAGCTCTTCGTCATCGCCGACGGGGCACGGGTCAACGTGACGGTGGCCGGCAGCAGCACCCCGGTGATCTGGGGCAAGCTGTCGACGGGCGACGTGCTCGGCTTCGGCTATCTCGACAAGGCCTATCGCTATGAGCACGGCGGCACGGCCACGGAGCTGCTGCCCAGCGGTTCTGCGGGCGGGATGGTGACGAGCTCGATGGTCGCGCCGGGCGCGGAGATCGGGCTGCCCAGCCTCAACCTCACGGGGACGACCCAACCCTACGTGCTGATCGTGCGGGGACCGGAGGCCAGCGGTGCCTACGGTTATATACTTTCGCCCTGCGGCGACGCTGCCTGCTCCAACGGCCCGACGGATGCCACCGTGCGGACCGCGGTGGCCAATCAACCGGTCAACGTCGGGGGTGATTACACGCTCGAGTTCCGCCCGGTCGAGCTGAACGGCGTTGCGAAGACGCTCTTCTCGCTGCGGAGGACGACGGCCGTCGCCACCAGCGCGAGCACCAGCGCGAGCACCAGCGCGACCACCGCGGCGACCAGCAGCGTGGCCCCGGCCGCTCCCACCCCGCCACCCCCGCCGCCCACGGCCCCCACGGCCCCCACCGCGCCGGCAAAGGCCGCCGACGACGGCTGGTCGATGACCGATTGGCTGCTGCTCGGTGGCGCCGCGGTGGGCGGGTACGTCCTGTGGATGAAGAAATGCGACTGGTTCGATATCGCCTGCAACGGCGCACAGACGAACGCTGCCGGCGGCGGTCCCAACTGGGGTGGTAATGATCCTAGCCTTCTGAACGGGACGGTGGGAGGCAACACAGCCGCCTTTCCTTATGGCTATCAGTCCGCGACGGGAGCTGGCTGCTACGTCGATGCGAATGGACAGGTGCGGCTCAGATCGACGCACCTTCTCGGCGACACTTGGAGCTGCTACTAGCGAGGCATGCTCACGGTTGTTGCCCCCCACAGGCCACGCCCTCGTCCACCCCAATCTGCTCAGCCGGCCCAGCTCAGTATCCGCGGCGCCCAGCGTCCACCGCAGGGCGCCGAATCAGCCGCAGCCGCCACTCTTCTTGCCCTTCGGTCGCAGCTTCACCGTGGGCGTGTAGGGTAGCTTCGGCGCATGCTCGGGGTCGAGCGCGGCCGCCGGATGGCGATCGCCGAGGGCGGCCGCGAAGCGCCAATGCAGCCGGTCGTCGCCGGCGACGGCGGTCGTGATCGGCTCGACGCCGGTCGATCCCGCTCCATAGGTCGCGATCCAGCGGTTGAGGCCGCCGGCGAGGACGTAGACATTGGGCACACCGAGCAGCGCCAGGTGGCGCCAGGCGGCCGTGGCGGACGTCTCGTCATTCGAGATCAGGATCACGACGCTGGGATCCGGTAGGCTGATCAGCCTCCGCCGCTGGCTCGGCAACGCCGCGATCGAGACGCGCTCGGCGTTGGCGAGGTGAAAGCGGTTCCAGTCGCTCTCGGGCCGCAAGTCGAGCGTCACGAGCTTCAGATCGCGGTCGCCCTGCAGGGCCAGCAGCTCGGCCGGCACGATGAAGACCTCGCGGCGCGCGAGCTGGGGCTGGTACTTGGCGCCCAGTCGCTCCCACTTGGCGTCGAGTGAGGGCTGGCCGAGCGCTGCGACGGCGCCCACGCCGCCGAGGAGCAGCGCCGTGCCGGCCATCGCCTTGGGCCAGTGGACGGGCCGCTCGTGACCGAGCCGTCGCGCCACGAATTTCAGGCCGCCGAAGAAGGCGAGGGCCAGCAGAGCGACCAGCCCCACCGCGGTGGCCGTCGAAACGCCGAAGAGGTCGGTGAGTTGGAGTGGACCGAAGTGGCCGGCGTAGTAGAACGCGCGGAAGTAATCGGCCGTCTCGCCGAAGGCGAACATGCCGAGCAAGCTGCCGAGCACGAAGAAGAACCCGTCGATCTTACCGGTAGCCAACGAGGCCAGCGACGTTCCCGGGCAGTAGCCGCCGATCGCGAAGCCGACGCCAAAGATCAGCCCGCCGAGGGCTACCGAGGGGACGTAGGTCGGATTGACCCAGAGCTGGTCGAGGTCGAGCCAGCGCAGGCCCGAGCTGAGATAGAGCAAGAGCATCGCCGTGACGATCGCCGTGAACATCGCCTGCACGACGCGCAGCTCGCGGAAGTAGAACTGCGCCGCGAGTCGCCGCGCGTCGCCGAAGCCGGTGGACTCGAGCACGAAGCCGAAGGCCAGCCCGATCAGCACCTCGACCAGATGGGCCGACCAGCCGCCCAACGCGAAGGGGCCCATGGCTTAGCCTTCCTCGCGGCCGGGGGTCCATAGTCGCCGCACGAAGAAGGCGCAGCCGTAGGCCCCGGCAAAGCAGGCGAAGAGGAAGATCCACGAACCCACGGCGAGCGTCGCTCCGCCGCTGAGGCCCTGCCCCGAGGTGCAGCCACGCGCCAGCCGGGCGGCATAGCCCACCAGCGCGCCCCCGACGAGGGCGGCGATCCAGCGCACGCGCGCTGTGATCCGCGGACCGTGGAAGGTCTCGAGGCGCACGCGCCGGCGGAGCAGGCCAGAGGTCAGGCCGCCGAGCAGCACGCCACCGATCGACCAGACGATCCAGTGATCGAGAGGCCCGCCGGCGCCGCGCATGAACTCGGCCACGGCCGGGGTGCGGGCCACATGGCGCGGGGCGACGCGCTGCTCGGCCGCGGCCACGAGGCGCGCCGTGCCGCCCGAGCTGCCCAGCCCGTGGCCCGTGACGAAGAACGCCGCAAAGAGCACCAGTCCGAGCATCAGCCCGCCGAAATAGGGATTCCAATAGCGTGGGTTTTCGCCCGGCATCGTCACTCCTTCGGCTTCGGTCGCAATGGGCCGCGTTGGGCGGCGGTGGCCAGCGGTCGCGCCGGCCGATAGGCTAGCGCGCCGTCGCTGCCGCGCTCGAGCGCGCCGTCGAGGGCGACCGTCTCGGCGCTGGCAGCGGCGGCCAACGTCGGCCTCAGGCCACCGGGCAGATAGGGGGCGACGACGAAGGATCGCCGCGCCGCCTCTGAGCTCGGGTGGCAGCGCGCGCAGGCCCGGCTCGCTGCCGCCCCGAGCCCCACGCCGTGGTAAATCGGGTAGGGGCGCAGCTCACCCTGGATGACGGCGCCGGCCGCGCCGAGGGCCGCGATCCCTTTGGCGACCAGCGCCACCTTGGCGGCGGTGTCGAGTCGTAGCTCCCTGTCGGTGACGCGGCCATCGTGGTTACTGTCGAGCGCGGCGATGATCTCGGCGCGATAGCCGTCACGGTCGCGGAAGACCCGCTGCACGAGCGCGGGTGGCACCGGCCGCTTACCGACGATCCAGCGATAACTGGCCACGAGGTTCGCGGGCGTCAGCCGCGTGATCCCGTCGCCACCGCGCGCGCGCACGAGCGCTGGTTCGTAGCCCGCGAGGTAGAGCGTCGCCGGATCGACGACCTCGCCAGCGGCGGGGTCAGCGGCGGCGCTAGCGATGCCGCGGTAGAGCAGGCGAGGGGAGCCGTCCGGGCGCACGACGGTGGCGTCGACGAGCGATCGCGCGGGGAGCGCGAGGCGTGGCACGTGGCAGGCCTCGCAGGCGACCTTGGCGAAGTGCTGCTGCTGGGCCGGCAGCCAGGGGTGCAAACCCTCCAGGCTGTGGCAGCTCTGACAGCGGCGTCGCTCGCCGGGCTTGGCTGCCCGCGCCTTGGCGATCGCGCCGCCGAGCTGCGCGGGCCGTCGGCCGCTGTAGTGGCAGGCACCGCAGCTCACCAGCCGCTGGGCGTGGATATCCCAGGGCTGCCCCTGCTGGTCTTTTTGCATCAGGTTCAACGCCGAGCGGCGTATCGCCTGCCAGGAGAACACCTGGCCGGTCGTTTCCGTCACCCACTGCGTGCCGTCGAGGACGACGTTCAGCGGCGCGCTGCCGTTATCGACCAGGCCATGGCAGGCGCCGCAGCTCGCTTCGCCCGTCCGCCCGAGCTTTAGCTCTACCGCGCCCTCGGCGTCGAAGGCCGCGGGACGCCAGCGCCAGCGTTGCGCGGCCGCCTCCTCGATCAGCGCGGCGGGCAGCGTGGCGCCGATCGACCACTCCGGCTGATCGCTGGCCAGGGCGCGCCCTCGCGCCGCGTGATCGGCGGCCTCGAGATGACAGAGGAAGCAGTTGGTTTCTTCGCCCGTGGCGGGGGGCAGGCGGGGCCCCCAGCGCAAGAGCTCGCTGCGTGGCTGCGGCAAGGCCTCCAGCGCGAGCCCTGCGTGCAGGCGGTGGGTCGCCACGAAGCTCGCGTCCGCCAGCTCATGGCAGCCGCCGCAGGTCTGGGCGGTAGAGAGCGGCGCGGCGCTCTCAAATACCGATTGTCCGACGCGGTCCTTGAGCGTGATTCGCGGATGCTCCACGGCCTCGCGCGCGAGCGGGTCACGCGGATAGCCCAGGGCCCGCCAATCGAGGCGTCCGCGCTCGCCGTGACAGTCGCGGCAGGTCAGGGCCGCTTCCTTCCGTTGCACCATATGCGAGAGCGGCCAGAACATCTCCGTCGCCGCGAAGCCGTAGCGTCCGCTGTAGGGCAGCCCCGTGGCTTTCGCCCCCTCACGCGCCGCGAGGTCCCAGTCGAACTTGGTCCAGTAGCCCTTCGGCCCGCTGGTATTGGGCAGCAGCAGGTGGCGATGGTCTTGGTCGTAGAGCTGCTTGCCCAGATGGCGCTTGAAGGGCCAGAGCTTGGCGCTGGGATCGTGGCGGTCGCCGAGCGGTGAGGTGATCGCGGTCACGCCGCCGGGGTCGATCTTGTCGCCCAGCAGGTAGCGCGTCGAGCGCCCGTTGTACCAGCGGTACTCGGGGAGGGCGCCCTTGGCCCAGGTGAAGCGGCCCTTGATCTTGAGATAAGCGTGTGGGTCCGTGCTCGGGAGATCCTTTCCGGCCTCGGACCAATCCCAGCTCAGCTTCGTGCCCTCGGTCACGGACATCGACGGGATGTGGCAGGCCTGGCAGGCGACCCGGGCGGTGTGTCGGTTGAGCTGGCTATCGTGATGAGGCTGCGCCGCGTGGCAGTCGCCGCAGCTGACCTGGTGGGCGCTCTCGACGCTGACCGACATCGCGCGTCCGCGCAGCCGATGGTTCTGGGTGCGGTGGCAGTCGACGCACTGCAACTCCAAGCGACCCATATGCACATCGACCCCTTCGCTGGGAAAGAGCAGGCTGCGGTCCATGTCGCCGTGCTTGACCGCGTCGCCGCCGCCGCCCATGAAGTGGCAGGCACCGCAGTTGGCGCGTCGCGGCCGGCCCACCGAGCGCGCCACCGCCAGCAGATCGACGCTCGGATCGGGCAAGCCGGCGCCCTTTGCCTGCTTGCTGTAGGTGCCGCTCTGGTCGTGACAGACGAGGCAATCGACCAGGCTCGGGTTGTTGAAGTCGAAGTCCGGTCCGTTCCAGCCGAAGCCGGCATGGCAGCTCGTGCAGGCGCCCCAGTTGGAGCTGATGCCGATGCAGAAGTTGTTGATCGCGTTCTTCTTGCCGATGCGATGCAGGCCCCGATGCCCGGGAACCGAGACCGGGTCGCCCTGCCAGGTCCAGTGCACCGTGCTCATCAGCTCGCGCGCCGCCCTCGGGTGGCACTCGAGGCAGGCGCGCGTCACCGCCGGCCCGTCCCGAAAGGGCGTGTCGAAAAACGTGCTGTGACTGACGGGCGGCGGCCGCAGCGGCAGTTGTGCGAGCCCAAGGCCAGCGGTTGGGTTGCGCTCGCAGCCGGCGGCGTAGCAGACGAAGCAGGCGGCGCCGACCACGAGCGCGCCCGCGCGAAAGGAACGCGGGCGGCCATCGCGTCGCGCGAGCTCGCCGCGCCGAGTACGGGTGCTCTTCACGATCAGCCCATGCGGGTCCACGTTGGGCGCTGCCTACGATCAGCCCTCGGTCTCGTTCGGTCGCTCGACGCGCACGGCCTTCGGTTTCCCGAGGCGCGAGACTCCGACGCGCACCCGCACCGGGTCGCCGACCTTGGGCTCGTAGGTGCAATTGAAGGCATCGAAGGGGATCTGGCGACCATCCTCGAGCTCGACGGTGCCAAAGCCCTGTTCGCGGGCGAAGCTGAGCACCTTTCCGGGAAATAGCTCATCAGACACGAAGCACCTCCGTCGGCTGAGGAGGAGGGGATCCGCACCCACGCCTCCCCAGCAAAGCACCTGAGGCAGTACGCCTCCGCATTCCATTCATACCTGCAAGGTCCGCGCGCCACAACTCCGCCGCGCGCCCTCTGCCGGGAGCCCGCCGCAGATCGTGCCCGACCCCAACGACGGGGCCGGCCAAGGCGCGGTGCCCTGTTCGTCACCGTCCAAGGGGGGGAAGAGGGCCTCAGGTAACTCGGGCGCGAGTGGCCGCAGCTCAGGCCTTCAGCCGCCAGCCGGTCTTGAAGATCCACCACACCGCGGTGAGGCACGCGCCGAGGAAGCCGAGGATCGCCACGAGGCTGATCCCGATGCGCACGTCAGAGATGCCGTAGAAGCTCCAGCGGAACCCGCTGATCAGATAAACCACGGGATTGAAGAGCGTCACCTTCCTCCACAGCGGGGGCAGCATGTTGATCGAATAGAACGCGCCACCAAGGAAGGTCAGCGGGGTAATCACCATCAGCGGCATGACCTGGAGCTGCTGGAAGTTCTCCGCCCAGAGGCCAACAATGAAGCCCAGGAGGCTGAACGAGATCGCCGTCAGCAGCAGGAACGCGATCATCCAGAGTGGGTGGGCGAGCTCGTAGGGCACGAAGACGCGCGGTGAGCAGGATCAGGGTGCCCAGGATGACCGACTTGGTGGCTGCGGCGCCCACGTAGCCGAGCACGACCTCGACGAAGGAGACCGGAGCGGAGAGGAGCTCGTAGATGGTGCCCGACCATTTGGGCAGGTAGATGCCGAAGGACGCGTTCGAGATGCTCTCGCCGAGCAGCGAGAGCATGACCAGGCCTGGAATGATGAAGGCGGCATAGCTGACGCCGTCGATCGCGCCGACCCTCGATCCAATGGCCCCGCCGAAGACCACGAAGTAGAGCGCCGTCGAGAGCACCGGCGACGCAATGCTCTGCATCAGCGTGCGAAAGGTGCGCGCCATCTCGAAGCGGTAGATCGCGCGGATGCCGTACCAATTCATGCTGGCTGCTCCGCCGGCTCGTGCACGAGGCTGACGAAGATGTCCTGAAGCGAACTCTGGCTGGTATGGAGGTCTTTGAAGTCGATGTCGAGCGCGCGCAGTCGCTCCAGCAGCGAGGCGATGCCCGTCTCCTCTCGTTGCGCGTCGAAAGCATAGACCAGCGCGCGATTGGCATCGGCGAGCTCGAGCGCGAAGTCCGAGAGCTCGGCCGGGAGCTGGTCGAGCGGCGCTCGCAGGGTCAGCTTGAGTTGCTTCTTGCCGAGCTTGGCCATCAGCGTGTTCTTGTCCTCGACGAGGATCAGCTCGCCCTTGTGGATCACGCCGATGCGGTCAGCCATCGCTTCGGCCTCCTCGATATAGTGCGTCGTCAGGATGATCGTGACGCCCTGTTCTCGGAGGCGGCCCACCATCGTCCACATGTCGCGTCGTAGGTTGACGTCGACGCCGGCCGTCGGCTCATCGAGAAACAGGATTCGCGGCTCGTGGGCCAGGGCCTTGGCGATCAAGACCCGTCGCTTCATGCCACCCGACAGCGTCATGATCTTGCTGTCTCTCTTTTCCCACAGCGAGAGCTCCCGCAGCACCCGCTCGAGGTAGGCGGGGTCCGGGGCCTTGCCGAAGAGGCCGCGGCTGAAGTTGACCGTGGCCCAGACGTTCTCGAACGCGTCGGTCGAGAGCTCTTGCGGCACCAGGCCAAGCTTGGAGCGCGCGGCCCGGAAGTCGCGGATGATGTCGTGGCCGTCCGCGTTGACCGTGCCGCTGCTAGGGTTGACGATGCCGCAGACGATGCTGATCAGCGTCGTCTTGCCAGCGCCGTTTGGGCCCAGCAGCGCAAAGATCTCCCCACGCCGAATCTCGAGGTCGAGCGCCTTCAGCGCGCGGAAGCCGGACGCGTAGGTCTTGCTCAGCTGACGAATGCAAACGATCGGATCCACGCGAGCTCCGGCGGCAAGGGCGCAGCGTAGGGGAGGCATAGCCCCGGACGCTGGCGAAGGCGAGCGCTCGCGCCGATCGCGCCGAGCGCGCCGAGCGCGCCGAGCGGCTGGTGCGTCAGGGCCAGAGCGCTGGGACCGGGTCAGGCAAATACCTGGCGGAGGAGGAGGGATTCGAACCCCCGGTGAGTTGCCCCACAACGGTTTTCAAGACCGCCGCCTTCGACCACTCGGCCACTCCCCCGCGGGGGGCTGATTGTGCCGGTCTCCGCGGCTGGCAGCAAGCCTGCCGTGCGCTTGAGCTCGCTCCCTTCGCTCAGCGGCGATCCTCGAGCAGGACGTGCATCGAGCGATGCAGCACCTCCTCCAGTCCATCGAGGTCGGTGCCGTAGCGGCCGCGGATCCAACCCTGCTGATCCACCAGCACCAGGCCCGCGCTATGGGCGATGTCGATCAACCCGCTGCCCTCTGGCACCGGCTGGCCCATGTGGGTCTGGAAGCCAGTGCCGACGAGCGAGCGGATGGCCTGCTCGGTGCCGGTGAGGAAGGTCCAGCGGCTCGCGTCGGCGCCGTAGCGCGCGGCGTAGGCCCGGAGGCGCTCGGGCCTGT
This sequence comes from Pseudomonadota bacterium, assembly GCA_016711215.1. NCBI lineage: Bacteria > Pseudomonadati > Pseudomonadota > Pseudomonadota bacterium. Next base: position 1,162,305 of record JADJTL010000001.1, read on the forward strand.
CGTGCTCGGGATCGACCGAGATGCTGACCAGGCGCACGTCGACGGCATAGCGATCGTACTGCTGCTGCAGCCGATGAAGGGCTTGCATGAGCTTGGGGCAGACGGAGGGGCAGCGCGTGAAGAAGAAGCTGGCGACGTAAACGTGTCCACGCAGCGCGCTGCTGCCGAAGCGCCGACCTTGCTGATCCAGTAGCGTGAAGGCCGGGAGCTGAGCCAGGCGCGGCGGTGGCGGGGGCACGCGTCGCAGCAGCGGGCGCAGCGCCGGCAAGGTGAGCAGAGCGATGACGGCCGCCCAGAGCCAGGGGTTGCGGTACCACGGGGCGCGATGCGCGGGGTCGAGCGTAGGGGTCGACGGGTTCGCGGCTGAGGTCGGCGCCGTCGCCGCGGGCGCTGGGATCATGTCTGGGACCCCGCCGGGCGGCGCCCGGTGGCCCAGACGGCCCAGGCCAGCCCCGCGATGGTCATCCCGCCGAGCACGAGGCAGCTCGTGAGCAGGCCGATCGGCGAGCCGACGCCGCCGAGGGTCAGCCGCACCGCGGCGACGATATAGGTCAGCGGATTGAGGCGCATCACCACCCCGAGCCAACCGTCGGGCACGGGAAACATCGCGCCCGAGATCACCCAGAGTGGGAGGAGCACGACGCTCATCAGCGCGTGATAGCCCTGCGACGAGTTGAGCAGCCAGGCCATCGCGAAGTTGATCGCCGTCAGCCCGGCACTGCCGAGGACGAGGACCGCGGCCAGCGGCAGCCAGCGCACCTCTGCCCACGGATAACCGGCGAGCGGCGCCAGCAGCAGCAGCAGCGCGGCCTGGATCAGCGCCAGCGAGGTGACGCCGGCGGTCTTGCCCAGGACCGTCGCGGCGCGCGATCCGGGCGCGACGAGCACGCCCTGCAAGAAGCCGGACTGGCGATCTTCGATGACCGAGATGGTCGCGAAGATCGTCGTGAAGAGCAGCACCATGACGATCGTGCCGGGGAAGAAATAGACCAAGTAGCTTGCGCCACCATGCTGGGGCGCGCGGAAGCTGCCCGAGAGGCCGCTGCCGAGCAGGAGCCAGAAGAGCAGCGGTTGCAGCACTACCCCGAGCCAGCGCGAGCGCTCGCGCAGCAGGTGCAGCATGTCACGCCGCCACAGCGTGCTGATCACGCTGAGCTCCTCCGCGAGGCAGCTCCGCGCCTCGGGGCTGGCGCCGCTCGGGGCGAGGGCGCTCGTCATGCCGGCCGCGGATGGTTGACTCGTTGCTTGCTCAGACATGTCTCCCCCCAACTAGGCCGCCCTTATAGCGCGCTCGCCGCCACCTGTGCACCTGCGCCTCGGGGCGGCATAGGCTAGAGTCCGCGCCGTGGAACTCGTCGTCACCGGCCCCATCAAGCTCGAAGCCGTGCTCGCAGCCGAGCTGCGCGCCTTCGGCGCGAGCAGCGTCCGCGAGCTCGAGGGCGCAGTGGCGGCGACGGGTGGGCTCGAGCTGGCCTACCGCGCCTGTCTCTGGTCACGCGTGGCCAGCCGCGTGCTCGTGCCCGTGGCGCGCTATCGCGCCGAGAACGCCGAGGCGATCTATCAGGGCGCGCGGCGGGTGCCGTGGGTCGAGCACCTCTCGGTCGACGCCACGCTCGCGCTCGATGTCGACGGCAATACCGCCACGAACGTCGATAACACGCGCTTCGCGATGCTGCGGGTCAAGGACGCGATCGTCGACGAGCTGCGCCAGCGCACGGGGCGACGTCCGACGATCGATGCGCGCGACGCTGCCCTGCGGGTTCACGTCTACCTGCGCGGCGACGAGGTCCAGCTCGGCATCGACCTGGCGGGGCGAGGGCTGCACCGGCGCGGCTATCGGGAGTCCGTCGCTGCACCGCTGAAGGAGAACGTCGCTGCGGCGCTCTTGCTCTTGGCCGAGTGGCCGGCGCTGGCAGCCGAGGGCGGCTGGCTGGTCGATCCGATGACGGGGTCGGCGACGCTGCCGATCGAGGCGGCGCTGATGGCCTGCGATGTGGCACCGGGGCTGCTCAGTCAGCCGCGGGGCTTCCTCGCCTGGCGTGGCCACGACCCTGCCCTCTGGCAGCGCCTGCAGCGCGAAGCGCGGGGGCGCGACCTGCGCGAGCGCCTGCGCGGCGATGGACGCGGGCGGCGTTGGAGATTGACGGGCCTCGACCGCGATCCCGGCGCGCTGCGCGCCGCACGCCGCGCTGTCGAGAGCGCTGGCCTGCAGCAGCTGGTGCACCTCGAGCGACGGGGGGTCGATGAACTCGCGACCTGGCCGGCAGGGGAGGCGAGCGGTCGCGCGACGCTGCTGGTCTGCAACCCGCCCTATGGGGAGCGACTGGGTGAGGCGGCGGCGCTCAAGGGACTCTACCTGGCCTTCAGTCGGCTCTTGCACCAACGCTTCTCCGGCGCCACCGCCTGGGTCCTGAGCAGTGATGCCAAGCTCACACGCTGCCTCGGGCTGAAGGCGACGCGCAGCCAACCGGTGAGCAACGGCGGAATTGCCTGCCGTTGGCTGTGCTACCCGATCGCCCGGTCGCCTGCGCCTGCCGCGACACTCGCGCCCTCGGCGCTGTCCGCGCCAGCGGAGACGCCGACGCCCGCCGACGCGCCTGCGCCGCGCGCCCTGGGGGAAGCGGGCGGACCGACCTTGCTGCGCCTGGCGCATAGCGCCCAGGCGGAGGCCTTCGCCAACCGCTTGCGCAAGATGGCACGCCACTGGCGGCGCTGGGCGAAGCGCAGCGGGGTGCAATGCTATCGCGTCTACGACGCCGACATCCCCGAGTATGCAGCGGTCATCGACGTCTACGAGCAGTGGGTGCATCTGCAGGAGTACGCACCGCCGGCGACGGTCTCGCCGGAGCGAGCCGAGGAGCGGCTGCACGACATGGCGCTGCTGACGGCGGAGGTGCTGCAAGTCGGCGCCCAGGATCTCTTCGTCAAGGTGCGGGAGCGCCAGCGTGGGGGCGGTCAGTACACGCGACTGGCGCGCAGTGGAGCGTTCCACGTCGTGCGCGAGGGCGGCCACAGATTCTGGGTCAACCTGGCCGATCGGCTCGACACGGGGCTCTTCCTCGATCAGCGGCAGGTGCGCGCGTTGGTTGCGCAGGAGAGCGCCGGCAAGCGCGTGCTCAACGCCTTCTGCTACACGGCGGCGACGACGGTCTATGCGGCCAAGGGCGGCGCAGTGGAGTCCGTGTCGGTCGACCTCTCAGCGACCTATCTCGATTGGGCCCGACGCAACTTCGTGCTCAATGGCGTCGACGAGGGGCGGCATCGCCTCGAGCGCGCTGACTGTCGCGAGTGGCTGGCACACGATCGTCAGCGCTACGATCTGATCTACCTCGACCCACCGACCTTCTCGCGCTCGAAACGGATGAGCGGGGATTTCGATGTTCAGCGCGACCAGCTGCCGCTGATCGCCGCGGCGCGTGCCCGGCTGGCGCCGGGTGACGTGCTGATCTTCGCGACCAACGCGCGTCGCTTCCGCCTGGAACCCGAGGCCGTCGCCGGCGCCGATTGTCGCGAGCTCACGGCCGCCACGCTGCCGCCTGACTTCGCGCGCAGCCCGCGACTGCGCCAGGTGTGGCGCATCGGACCGGCCCGCTGAGCGCCGCGCGCGGGACGCGATCGGGGCGCTTCGTCAGCGGGATGGCGGGTCGCCTGGCAGCGCGCGCTCGCCGAGCAAGGCCCCGTAGCCCTCGCGAAAGGTCGGATAGCGGAGCGCGTAGCCTGAGGCGAGCAGTCGGCGATTGCTGCAGCGCTTGTTTTGGCCGCTGCTATGGGCCGTCTCCGAGGGGGTCGCTTCGCTCGTCGGTGGCGATGCAACGCCGAGCTGCTTTGCGATCCACGCCAGCACCTCATTCTGCGGTGCTGGGTCGCTGTCCGTGCCGAGATAGAGCGGCTGTGGGTCGGCGAGCGTCAGCAGATGCGCGAGCAAGCCCGCGCAGTCATCGCGGTGAATCCGGTTGGTGAAGCTCGGTGGGCCCCCGTGAAGGCGCGCGGCGCCGCTGCGGACCTGATCGACCAGCCGCGTGCGTCCCGGGCCGTAAATGCCAGTCAGTCGCACGGTCGTGCCCGGGAAGGACGCGTTGGCCAGCAAGGTCTCGCCGGCCAGCAGGTGCCGGCTGGCTGCTCGCGCGGGCTCGGCGGGGCTCTCCTCGTCGACCCACTCGCCCTCGTGCTGCCCGTAGACGCTGGTGCTCGAGACGAAGATCACGCGCCGTGGGCGCTGGCGTTGGGCTCGCAGCGCGTCGAGCAGATGCGCCAAGCCGTCGCGGTAGGTCGCCGCGTAGGCAGCGTCGTCGCCGCGATCCGCCGCGGCGGCGTAGACCACCGCGTCGAGGGCGGGCGGCAGCGCGCCCAGGGTGCTGGGTCGCGCGAGGTCGGCCTGCAGAGGTTGGATACCCGCGGGTAGGGCGGCGGGCTGGCGGCGCAGGCCCCAGACCTGATGGCCCGCGGCGGCGAGGCGGCAGCCGAGCTCGGTGCCGACATAGCCGCAGCCAGCGATCAGCACCCGCCAGCAGGCGCTTGGGCTGTAGCGTGTGCCGGTCTCAGGCATGGGATTGGCCGTCGCTGGGGTCGAGCTCGATCTGCAAGGCCAGCTCCTCGCCGAGGCGCTCGAGCTGCACCGCGAGCGTCTCCACCGCCGCGTCCGCGGGCAGCTCCACCTCGGCATCCAGGTTGAAGACCGGCGTCCCGCTGAAGGCCGCATGGGTGAGGCGCGACTCGAGCGAGGCGATGTTGGCGCCATGCCCGGCGATGAGATCGCCGATGCGGTGGACGATGCCGGGCTGGTCCGCGCCGGCCAGCCGCACGCGATAGCGGCGTCGCGGGAGGGCGGTCGCTACGGCCCGCGTATCCTTGAGGGCGATGCGGAACTCGAGCTTCTCGGCCAGCGCTGCGGTGGCCTGCTCGGCTCGCAGGACAGCCTCGGCGGCGCCGCTGAAGAGCAGGATCAAGGCGAACTCCCCCGCCAAGACCGCCATGCGGCTGTCCTCGAGGTTGCAGCCGGCGGCGTGGATCGCGCCGGAGAAGGCCTTGACGATGCCCGGGCGGTCGGAGCCCACGGCGGTGAGGACGACGTGACGCTGGTTCATCTCTTGCCTCGCGCCGCCACTCTGCCAAATTCCACGGCTGCTGGCGAGCCGGGGAGGGCGGTGCGGGCGAGCGCGGCCGCTCACGCGCACTGGCTCGCCTGCGGCGGCTTGGTGTAAGCAAGGGACGAGTCTTGCTGTCGTCTACTGGCGCGTTGCAGGCGCGCTCGGCGCGCGCGAGGAGCGGGTGAGGGACATGGTTGGGAGTGAGCGGCGGCCGATGGTGATCGCGATCGCGGGTGGCACCGGTTCGGGCAAGACGACGGTAGCCCGCGAGCTGGCGGCGGCCTTGCCGGCAGGGAGCGCGGTGATCCTGGATCACGATGCGTACTATCGCGATCAGCGGACGCTGCCCCTGGCCGAGCGCGCCCAGCTCAACTTCGATCATCCCGATGCGCTGGAGACAGAGCTCCTGGTGACCCACGTCGAGACGCTGCGGCAGCGTCAGCCGGCGGAGCTGCCGGTCTACGACTTCAAGACCCATCGCCGGCGCGCGGAGACGCGCCGCGTCGAACCGGCGGCCGTGGTGATCGTCGAGGGCATCCTCGTGCTGGCGCACGAAGCGCTCCGCGCCCTCTGCGACCTCAAGGTCTTCGTCGACACCGATGCCGACCTCCGCGTGATGCGGCGCGTGCGGCGCGACATGGAGGAGCGCGGGCGCAGCTTCGCGAGCATTCGCGAGCAGTACTATGGCACCGTGCGCCCGATGCATTTGCAGTTCGTCGAGCCCTCCAAGCGCTGGGCGGATCTGATCATTCCCGAGGGCGGTCGCAACGCCGTCGCGCTCGACACGATCGTCGGCAAGCTGCTACATGTCCTCGGCGGATGAGCCCCCCGCGCGCTGGCCTCGGCGCCAGCGGCGGCGAGGGATGATGCGAGCGCGATGGATGCCAGCGAGCGCGATGGATGCCAGCGAGCGCGATGGATGCCAGCGAGCGCGATGGATGATGCGGCAGAGCAGCAGTAGGGGCGGTTAGCTCAGCGGTAGAGCGCCTGGTTTACACCCAGGTGGTCGGGGGTTCGAACCCCTCACCGCCCACCAGCAGCGGTGCCCCAGCAGTGGTGCCGCCAGTGGCGGCGCAGCGGCGCGCGCTGCGCGGACGCGCGTGTCCTGCCGCCAACGGTGTCCTGCTAGGAACCGAAGGCAAAGCGCAAATAGCCCAGCGCCTGGAAATCCCAGCCGGCCGAGTTCAGGTCGGTCTCGGTCGGATCGTCGTCTGCCCCGCCGAAGAAGTAGTGGTAGCCGAGCTGCGGCGTCACGCCGAGCGAGAGGACGCGCCAGAAAGAATAGCGTAGACCGATCCCGCCGCGTCCCCCCACGCCGCGCGTATTGACGCGTTGGCTGTCGACCAGCTTGCCGTCGAAATCGTGCGTCTGGGCCTCGAGCGAGCCGAGATAGAAGGTGCCGACCAGGCGCATCACGACGCTGAGCCCGTGGCCGATATCGATCGAGCCATCACCGCCGAGGTTGAGCCCGATCAGATGCGCGTCGGCATCGCCGTCGAAGAAGCGCAGGTAGTCGAGATAGGCGCTGATGAAGAGCAGTCGCGCACCGACCTCGAAGCCTCCGGCCGGGCCTCCGGCCCAGCGGTAGAAGTCGCGGCCGGTCTTCCCATTGCCAGTGGCGGCGCCGACGAGGCCCGAGCCCCAGAACTCGAGCACGCGCGCCCCCGCGACGCTGGGTGCGATCAAGAGCATGCCCGCGAGGAGCGCGGCGCAGGCCGTCCGCGAGCGGCGATCGAGGCAAGCAGTGCTGCACGGGCGGTGTTTCATGTCAGTCGACCTCCAAGCAAAGCCGTGATCCGCGCCGCGTCGAACCCCTCGATCAGGGTGCCACCGACGTCGAGCACGGGCACGCCCGACGGCGAGATGCCTTGGCGCTGGGCCTTGGTCATCAGCTCAGCGCTGGCCGCGGGGTCGCGCTCGATGTCACGTTCGACAAAAGCCACGCCATGCGCCGTCAGCCAGGCGCGAGCCGCGCGGCAGGCGGGGCACCACGAGGTCGCGTAGAGCACGACGCGAGGCTTGCTCGGAGGCTTGCCCGGCGCCGGCGTGCCCGTGGCCGCGCTGCCGGTCGTCGGCGTGCCCGTGGCCTCGGCGCCGCCGAGCGCCCGCCGCGGCGCGAGCTGCTCGAAGGTCGCCCGTGGCAGCACGACATAGGGATAGCTGGCGTCGGCTCGCGCGGCGCGAAGATCGGCGACGTAGACGAGTTGATGGTCCTGGCGCTGACCTGGGCGCAGCGCCAGATCGACGACGCGGACCCAGTCTCGGCTGGCCACGGGAACGTCGGCCAGCCGGGTCGTCGACGCGAAGGCACCCTGCGCCGCGGCGAAATAGGTGAACAGCAGCTTGCGATCGGCCTTGATTGCCAAGCGCGGCAGGGATGAGGCCTGCGGCGCCGTGGCTGGGGCGGGCGGGGTTGGCTCCCGGCAGCCGACCAGCGCCGCGAGCATGCTCAGGGCTAGGGGCAGCCCGAAGCCGACCTGTCGGTGGGCCGTGAGGGCGATAGGCATAGCGGCGAGCTTATAGCACCGGCGACCTCAGCGCACCTGCCGTAGCAGCGCCAGCAGGCGGCTGGGATCGAGTCCCTCGCCGCCGCGCGCCGCCTCGTGGCCGTCGCTGCCGAGCAGGACGAGCTGCGGCAGCTCGTGGGCGCGGTACTTGGCTTGCAGCGCGCGGTCGAGGGCGGTGTCGCGTGAGACGTCGACCTTCAGCAGCACGAAGCGGCTGAGCGCGCGTCGCACGGCCGGATGCGTGAGTACGCGGCTCTCCAGCAGCCGGCAGGGGCGACACCACGAGGCCGAGAAGTCGATCAATATCGGTCGCCGGCGGCGCGTGGCCTGCGTCAGCGCGGCGCTCTCGTCGTGCAACCAGGGCAGCTTGACGGGTGGTGTCAGCACGAAGTTCAAGAGGCCCAGCAGCGCCAGACTCGCCAGCAGGATGCCGGTGGTCTTGCGCACCACGCGCCAGAGCGGCGCCGCGCGGAACTCGCGCTGGAGCTGGGCCAGGAGCAGGCCGCCCAGAGCGAGGGCTGCGTTGAAGGCGGCGAAGTGCCACGCGCTCGAGGTGTAGCGCGCCAGCGGGGTGACGAGGTCCTGCAGGTAGTAGAGCGCCGTCGTGACCAGGGCCACGCCGAAGATCCCGCTGACGAAACGCATCCAGGGGCCGGCCTTCGGGAGACTGACGGCGAAGGTCGCGAGCAACCAGAAGAGCACGCCGATGCCGCTGGCATAGCTGAAGAGCAGACTGGCGCCGAGGGCGACGTTGCGGGTGCTGGCGACGTAGGCCAGCAGGCCAGCGAGCACCGGGCCGGTGCAGGGCGCGATGATCACACCGCCGACCAACCCCATGGCGAAGGCGCCACGCTTGCCCCGTCCTCCGACCAACGCCATGCGACTCGTCAGCCAGTGCGGCAGGTGGATCTCCCAGAGGCCAAACATCGACGCGGCGAGCGCCAGCAGCAGCGCGCAGAGCGGCAGCACCACCCAGGGCGACGCCAGCAGACTGCCGGCCGCCCAGCCGCCGAGGGCAGCCAGCACGCCCATGGTCGTATACATCGCCGCGATGCCCATCACGTAGCAGGTGGCCAACCAGAAGGCCGCCCGGCGCGTCGGCGCGCGGCGCGCGCCAAAGATGCTGACGGTGATCGGTATCATCGGGTAGACGCAGGGCGTCAGGCTCGTCGCCACGCCGGCGCCGAAGACGCTGAGCAGCGCCCAGCCGGTGCCCCGCGCCAGGGCTTCTTCGAAGGAACCCATCGGCGCTACTCGCTCGCGCCGGCCAGGCGGTAGACGGCGACCTGCTTCGGCGCCAGCGCCAGGCGTGTCTGGCCCGCGTGCAGCGCCGGCGCGCCGATGGTCAGCGCGCCGCCGCCGGGGCTGTCGATCAGCGGCGCGCGCGCCTCCCAGCTCCGATTGAGCACCCACAGCAGGGGAGCTCCGTCCGTGGTTTCCACCTCGCGCAGCTGTACCAACGGGTCGCTGGAGCGCAGCGTCGGCTGGAGCCCCGCGGCGGCCGCCAGCAGGCCGTAGAGCGCTTCGCTCTGGTCCCGCGCGTTGATGTCGGACTGCTCGGCCAGGTAGTACTCGAGCGGACAGTGCAGCAGCAGCATTTGGCCTGCGCCGTGGCGCTTTCGCGTCAGCGCCGGCCGACCCCGCTGGTCGTGGGCGAGCACCACCGTGCCATGGCCGGAGAGCGGCTCGATCGGCAACACGGCCCGCGGATAGGGCCGCGCGCCGACCTTGGTCGCGAGCGCCAGCGCGAGGCCGTCGCCGCGCAGCAGGAGCTCGTCGTCGGGCAGGTCGAAGCAGCCATAGCGCAGCGCATGGCGACAGCCCGTCAGCTCCTCGAAGTTGCTGCACCAGGCGCCCTGATGGAAATTGTAGTCGCCGCCGAAGTACGACCAGTAAACCGTGGCGCCAGCGCGCGCCGCTTGGAGCAGGGCGCTCCAGGTCGGACTGAGCAGCTTCTGCGTCGCCGGGGCGAGCAGTAGCTGGTAGCTCCGGTTGGCCAGCGCCGCTTCGGGCACGAGCTCGACCTCGAAGCCGGCCTTCACGCAGAGCACATAGGCCTGCAGCAGCGTCCGCCGCATGCGGTCGCGCTCTTCCCAGCTGAAGGGGTAGGTGGTGTTGAAGTAGGAGGGCACGATGATCGCGGCCCGCGGGGTCGGCGGGATCAACGTCGCGGCGTCCACGGCGCGCAAGAGCGCTGCGACTGCGCGGAGCTCGTCACAGGCGGGCTTTTCGCTGCCGTCGGCGCGCGTGATGCCGAAGGTCAGCTCGAAGGCGTGGTGGTCGTAGGGCGTCTCGTCGGCAAGGTCGAAGTCGCTGTAGCACCAGCCCAGCGCGCCCGCCGCGCCGACGGAAAGACAGCTATGCACCACCTCGCGGTAATAGAGGGCCTGCTCCTGCTCGCCGGCCTGATTGGAGGAGCAGCCGAACTCCTCGAAGAGCACGGGCAGCCCGAGATAGCGCAACGAGCGCACGCAGAATTCGACATTGAGCGCCTGGCGCAGCGGGTCGCTGTCGCCGTAGTAGCTGTGGGGTCCGACGAAATCGAGCGTCCCGCGCAGGGCGTCGACGTCGAAGCCATTCTGCCCGCCCTTGAGGTTCATCACGCCGTCGCCGAGGCTGAAGGGCCGCGCCGGATCCGCGCTGCGCAGCGCCCGACGCAGCGTCTCGGCCCAGGCCACGATCGTCTCCGGGCTGCTCTTGCCGCCCCAGAGCGGCATCTCGTTGCTCGCCAGGTAGGCGGCCACCGCCGGGTGGCCGGCGCCCGCCGTGCCCAGCGCCCGCATCAGCGCCACCTGCCACTCGATCACCTCGCTGGCGCTGTAGGGAGAGCGCCCGTGTTGCCCGGGGAAGTCGAAGTTCTGACCCGACATGTGCCCCACGAGGGCCGAGGGAATCGTGTGCAGCCCGCTGGCCTGGCAGATATCGAAGAACTGACGCAGGCGCTCGATGGGGGCCTGGGCCAGCACCCCGGGCTGCGGCATGAAGCTCGGAATGAAGGCGAAGCTGCGGCAAACATTGAGCCCGATCGCTCGCATCTGATCGGTCTCGGCGCGCACGCGCTCGGCGTCGAAGCGCTCCCACATCCGCGGCCCGCCGGCCCGTGACCAGTAGTTGACGCCAAGCAAGAAGGCCGGTCGGCCGTCGAGCGTGAGCAAATGGGACATAGCGTCGGCTCCATCAGCGCTGCTAGCGCGACAGCGGCGCGCTCGGGCGCCGAAGGGGTTCAAGGCATCGCCACCGAGGGCCCGCAGGGTGGGCGTTGGTCCTGGCGACAGAAGGGCAGCGTGCGGCAGACCGCGCTGCTCGCCGCGGCGGCGGTGCAACGTAGCATCATGCGGCTCGCCGGGTAGTCGAGATCAGTCTCGAAAAAGGACAGCCACTCGCCGCCCAGCACGATGTCGAGATCGGGAACGCGAGGCCGCAGCTCCTGGCGCAGACCCTGGAGCAGCGGCGAGCGATCGTCGACGATCGCGAAGGCGATCGGGGCGCCGACCCAGGCCACCGCCGCGCCTCGTTCGTCGCGATCCTGCGCCGCATCGAGCGCAAAGCGGTCGAGACGCAGCAGGCGCCAGCGCCGCGCGAGCTCGCCGCAGGGGCCAAAGTTACGCCGCGGGTCGTCGAGCGTGCGGGTCATGTCGGCCACCAGGGCGGCACGCGGAATCGACACCAGCGAGACGATCTCGCTGCCGGTTGGCAGATAGAGCGTGTGCCCGGGCGCTTCCTGCAGCTCGGGATGGCGCGCCTGGAGCTGCTCGAAGGCCGAGCGAGCGATCAGCGGAGTGCCCACCCCCGAGGCCACGATCGCCACCGCGTCGAGACCGCTGGCCGCGGTCGGTGGTGCGGCGTCACCGGTGGGATCGTAGTCGTCGGGCAGCAGGCAGAGCGGCGCGATCACGCGGCGGCCGGGGAGCACCGTGCTCTCGCCGGCGATCGAGGCGCGCCCGCCGCCGCGCAGCCCGCCGGCGAAGACGGCCGCGCAGCGCTCACTGCGCAGGCCGTCGGCGGTGACAAGGCGCGTGACGTCGCAATCGGCTGCCAGCTGGTCGTTGCTGCCCGCCAACTCGGAGCGCAACGTCAGCGCGCGGGGCGCGGCCGTGGCGCTGCCTCCGTCTGCTACCCCCAGGTAGTTGAGCGTGACGGCGAAATGCGCGAGGACGTCGACGCCGAGCAGCAGGTCGACGGCCAGCGGCGCATCAAGACCAATCGGACCGGCGCTGGCCTCGAGCAGCTCGAGGTCGTGAAAGACGAAGCGCGTGACGGTTGGACGCAGCGCATCGAGCAGGCGCAGCGCCACGCGCCGGCGACGACTGCGGAAACCCTCGCTCTGCCTGAGTAAGGTCAGCGACGCGGCGTTGTCGACGACCGCGCGCAGCGGGGGACCGTCGTCGACGCGCACCCGCGCGACGAGCACGCCCTGTTCGAGGGTGGCCGGAATCGGCTCGCCAAGAAAGCCCTCGTAGCGCAGCTCACCGCAGCCGCCGAGGCCCAGCGCGAGCAGCACTGCGCATGCTGCGCATGCCGCGCATGCTGCGCACGCTGCGGAGCGTCGCCCTGGTCGGCCAGCGCCTTGAGGCGCTCTAGGCCGGGTCCTTGAGCTTGCTCCGCAGCTTCTCGACGAGTGCGCCATACGACTGCCGCTGGATGATGCGGTTGAACTGCGAGCGGTAGTTGCGGACCACGCTGACGTCGTCGGTGATGACATCGTAGACCATCCAGCCATCGGTGCCTTGGCGCATCTTGTACTGGATCTGCAGCGCTTCGCTACGCCCCTTGCGCTTGACGTCGATCGCCGTGGTGATCGCGGCCTTGTCGCCGACGATCTCCTCTCCGAGGTAGCGGACGGCGTAGTTCAGATTCGAGCGCAGCTGCTTGAGGTAGTTGCGTTCGATCAGCTGGCGCAGCAGCTCGCTGAACTCCTGACGCTCGGCGTTGGTGCGCTTCTCCCAGTGTCGGCCGAGGGCCAGCCGCGCGAGCTCGGGGAAATCGAGGAACTGCGCGACGACGCGAGTCAGCTCGCGATCGATCGGCTTGGGGGCGCGGCCGCGCGTCTGTTTGCGCAGCAGCATCGCGATCTGGTCGTTGGTGCGCCTTACCTTGATCAGCGGCCCGTCGGTGCGCGCGGCCGCCGCGTGCCCCGTGACGCCGATCAACGAGAGCGCTGCCAGCAAGATCAGCGGATGCCGGGCGTGGCGCATCGTTGGCCCCCTTCGTGTGGTGTGCATAGTCTAGTTCATACACGAGGGGTGGCGACTCAACAACGTGTGGCGGCGGGATTTCCCGCCAGCTGCTCAGCGCGCGAAGCGAGACAGGAAGGCGATGCGCGCGACCATGTGCCTCGGCGCGGCGCCTAGCGGGCGGCGCTGGGCGCGGGGGTCCGAACCAGGGTGCGTTGCAGCTCGGCGGTCGCCAGGCCGACCTTGCGGGCCAGCTCGGACCAGCCCACGTTGACGTCGAAGCTGGACTGAAGGGAGGTCAGCCGCAGGCGGAAATACGCGACGAGGGCGTCGGTCAGCTCCTTGGGCTCGGCCAGGCCGGCGCTGAGGTTCTGCGAGGTGGCGACCAGCCAGCTCCGCGCGCTGCGCGTTCCACGCTCGGCGACGACAAGGCGCTGCTGAGCCTCCTGCAGCTCGAGGTAGGCTTTTTCGAGCTCGAGCGTCATAGCGCTCAATGCCGCTTGTCGCTGCGCCGCCAGGCGGCGCGCGTCGGCCAGCGCCTCGCGCAGGCGGCCCACCTGTTGCACAGTGTCGAGCTGCCAGTGCAGGGCGAGCCCGAGCGCCGCGCTGCTGAAGTTGAAGGGGTTGTTGAAGAAGGCGTTCTGCGGGAAATCGACGTTGGTTGCGCGGCCGATCCCGGCTCGGCCGACGAGGAGCAGATCCGGCCAGAGGCGCGCGCGCTCGAGGGCGCTACGGGCAGCCACCGCGCGCAGCGCCGCCTCGAGCAGGTGCAGCTCCGGTCGCTCGTGCATGGCCGCGCGCTGGTAGTCGGCGCTGTAAAGCAGCTCGGCGCTCGAGGCCTCGAGGGGGAGGGCATCAAGCGTGAGCTGATCGGCGCGGAGGCCCGTCAGCGCGGTCAGTGAGCGCAGGGCGAGCTGCTCCAGCTTCTGCGCCTCCAGGGTGCGGGTATCAATCTCGACGGTGTAGGTCTTGAGTCGCAGCTCATCGGTGACGGTGGCGTCGCCGGAATCGTCCTCGAGCTGTTGGGCGATGCGGGCACTGGCCTTGTCGAGGTGCTCGCGCCCTTCGTGAATCATCTCCAAGATCGCGCGGGCCAGCTTGGCTCCCCAGTAGGCCTTGGTGACGTTGAGCTCGAGGTCCCGCCGCGCTGCCACCAGGCGGGCCTGCTCCGCCGCGACGCCAGCGTGGGCCGCGTGGCTCAACGCTGAGAGCTTGCCAAAGGTGTAGAGCGGCATCCCGAGCTCGACCTGCGCCCGCCCGAACACGCCGTTGAGATTGAAGGCGATCTGTTTGATGTTGGTGCGCACGCAGCTCTGCTCGTCGGGATTGCCCGCGGCGTCAAAACAGCGGATCTCGGGCGTTGGCGCGAAGAGCGCGTTGAACTCGCCGCGTGGCGCCCAAGCCCAGCGCGCCTGAAAGAGCTTCTGCTCCATCGCCGTCACCGCATGCTCGGCCGCCTCGATGCCGGGATAGTGGCTTTGGGCGCGGGCGATCAGCGCGGCGAGCGCATAGCCTGCGCCAGGGGACGGGGCCGGCTGGGCGGCGAGGGGGCCGCCAAGGGCAAGCGCGGTGAGCAGTATGGCGGAGCCAAAAGCGATCGACGAGCGGCGCGGCATGCTGAACTCCGGCGCGGGCATGCCCCGATGGGCGGGTTAAGGTGGCTTGTAGCGCGGCCGACACGCGGGCAGCAAGGGGCGGGCCGGCACCTCTTCGGGCCGGCACCCTTGGCTGCCGGCTGACGCGCTTGCGGCGCCTGGGTCGCGCTGCTATGACGCGCCGATGTCGGCAAGCTTCCATGAGTACCTTGAACTCTTCGACTACTTCGGTCGTGGGGGAATGGTGCGGCTCAACCGCGGGGAGTTCGAGGCACGGACGGCGGAGCTTGAGGGGCTATTGCGGCAGCAGGAGCCTTTCAGCGACGAGCAGCTGGCCCGCCTCGTCGCGCTGCGGGCGGCGCTCTTCCACGAGCGCCCGAAGCTCGAGCAGCTCGTACGGGGCCGCTGAGGTGGCGCCGCGCGACGAAGCGGGGCCGCGCGAGCCCGGCAATCCGGCGGCTGGGCGCCCGGCTGCTGGCGTTGCGCTGCAAGCCCAGTTGGCGGCGCTGCGCCAGGGCCTCGTGAGCTGTAGGCGCGAGGATCTCGGCCGGGTCGAGGTCAGCGGCCCGGGCGCGCGGGCCTTCCTGCAGCGCCTCGTGACCGCGGACCTGCGCGCGCTTGCGCCGGGCGACGCGGTGCCCGCCGCGCTGCTGACGCCGAAGGCGCAGGTCGTCGCCTTGCTCCGCGTGATCGTCCGCGGCGAGGAGGCGCTGAGCTGCGTCGTCGATCGCGCGCTGGTGCCGACGGTCTTGGCGCTGCTCGACCGCTACAGCATCGGCCACGCCGTCAACCTCGAGGCCTCCGCCGGCGAGGTGGTCGGGCTCTACGGTCCCGGGCTCCGTGCTTGCACCGCGCTCGGCGCGGCGGCAGCGCTCGCGCCCTACGCGCAGGCGACGTTGGTGGCGGGCGGCGCATGCTGGCTCGCCCTGGGTGATGATGAGCTCGGCGGTGCCGGGCTGCTCTTGTTCGGGCCTGCGGACAGCCACGCGGGAGCGGCGCTCAGCGAGTGGCTGCGGCCCGCGCCGGTGCTGGCGCTGGAGCCGGCCGCGTTTGAGGTCGCGCGGCTCGAGGCCGGCGCGCCGCGAATGGGCGTCGACGTCGACGCTGAGACGATGCTGCTCGAGGCCGGGCAGCTCAGCGCCGTGAGCTTCGAGAAGGGCTGCTATCCGGGACAGGAGCCGGTCTGTCGCGTGCATAGCCGTGGCCAGGTGAACTGGCGGCTCTTGGCCCTCCGGGCGGCGGCGGACCGCCTGCCCGCGGCGGGTGAGACGCTGCGGCACAGGGCCCTTGCCGAGGCGGGCCGCATCACCTCGGCGGCCTACTCGCCGACGCTCGACGCCATCGTGGCCCTGGGCTACGTGCACCGCCGCGCGCTCGAGAACCCCGGAGCGCTGGAGCTGGCCGGTGGTGGCCGCGCGGAGGTCGTCGCGCTGCCGCGCGTCCCCGGCTTGCTCGTCCCGCTCAGCGCTCCGCGCTACGGGGAGGGCGCGGCAGCGCGCTGATCGCGCAGGGCCTGCGACGCCCTCGCGGTGGACAGCGCGCCGCGGGCGATGGTAAGCGACCAGGACTTCAGTGGTGAGGGCGTGATGGCTGAGCTCGAGCAGGTTCCGGCGGCGATGGCGATGGGCAAGGTCCTGGTGACCGGCGGCGCCGGGCACCTCGGGGCGAATCTGGTGCGGCGATTGTTGGCGGATGGAGTCGTCGTGCGAGCGCTCGTGCGGCGCGACAGCAACAACGCCGCGCTGCACGGCCTCGATGTCGAGTGGTGCTTTGGCGATCTGCGCGACGCCGAGGCCACCGCGCTGGCCGCGCGGGGCTGCACCCACGTCTACCACTGCGCGGCCAGTCTCTCGACGGTCTACGGCAGCGTGGACGCGGCGCGCGAAATCTATGAGAGCAACGTCCTGGGCACGCGCAACCTGCTGCGGGCGGCGCGCCTCGCCGAGGTGGCGCGGGTGGTTGTGACCGGATCGTTCAGCGCCACGGGCTACGACCTCGACGATCCGAGCCGTCCGGCCAATGAGACGATGCCCTTCTTCCCCTTTGCGCGACCACTGCCCTACGAGCAATCGAAGGCCCTCGCCGAGCACGAGGCGCTGAAGGCCTTTGCCGACGGCCTCGACGTCGTGGTGGCCACCTCTTGCGCGATTCTCGGCCCCCACGACCACAAGCCCTCGCGGATGGGGCAGGTGCTCTGCGACTTCGCCCGCGGGCGCGTGCCGGCCTATATCCCGGGCGGCTTCGAGTTCGTCGCCGCGCGCGACATCGTGCAGGGTCATCTGCTGGCGATGGCGCGCGGACGCGCCGGACAGAAGTACATCTTCGCCACGCGCTTCTGCACGATGGACGAGCTGATGGGTTGGTTCGAAGAGGTGACCGGGCGGCGGCGCCCGCGGCTGCGGCTGCCGCCGGCGCTGATGGCCGGCATCGCCGAGCTCGTGACCCCCGTGCTGGCGCGCCTACGCCCCGACGCTTCGCAGCGGCTGACGCCGGGCGCCGTGCGCATCCTGCGCATGCAACGGCACGCCGACTGCACGAAGGCGCGGCAGGAGCTGGGCTACGAGCCGACCGCGATCGTCGACGCGATTCGCGAGGCCTATGACGACTTCGTGCGCCGAGGGCTGATCGATCGCCCGCGCAGGGCGGCCGGGGGGGAGTCCGAGGCCAGCGCGTCGGCCAGCGCGGGCTAGCGCACGACAGGTCGGCGCCTCGACCGACGGTCGGCGCCGTGGCATGGTGTGAGCTGACGCGGCAGGAAGTAGCTCGGATGAGTGCCTCGGTCCAGACCATCCACGACTTCTTCGAGCGCTACGGCTGGCAGTGTGACTTCGACGGTGCGACCGCGACCTGGGTCACGGGCTTTCGCGGCAAGACCGCGAACTTCAACATCATGGTCCACCTGACGGAGAACTGGCTCTACTTCATCGTCAGCCCCTTCGCGAACGCGCCGCAGACCGTCGTTTGCGAACAGCGCCTCAGTCAGTATCTGCTGCGTCTCAATCACACGATCAACCTGGCGAAGTTCAGCGTCGACGGCGAGGGCGACGTCGTGCTCACGGTGGAAATACCAACCGAGGGCCTGACCTATAGTCAGTTCCGCGATGGGCTCAACGCCGTCAGCTACTACGCTGACTGCCACTACCTCGATGTGATCAACCTGGCGCAAAGCGCGAGCTATGTGCCGGCGCCGGTCGCCGACGAGAAGTGGTGGGCGAGCGAGGTCGAGGCCTTCGAGCTAGAGAAGCCCAACTGAGCGCGATCGCAGCAGCGCGCCCCACCGCTAGCGCCGCCAGGCTCGATTGCGCGCCACGAGCTCGTGGTAGGCGACGACCTGGCGCGCGCGCTCGTCCGCGCTCCAGCCGAGCGCCTCGGCCAAAGCCTCCGCGACCGCTTCGCTGGCCGCCAGCCCCTGGTCGCTCGCTCGATAGAAGAGCTGGACGCGGCGCACCAGGACGTCGTCGAGGTTGAGCGCCAGCTCCTCGCGCGCGGCGTGCGCGACTTCGGCCCAAATGAAGGGCAGGCCGCTGACGATGCGCCGCCCGAGCGCCGGCCGCTCGGCGACCCGGGCGACCAGGCGCGTCGCGACGACGCCATAGGTCGTCGCCAGGTGGTGCGCGAGGCGCTCGTCGCCGCCGAGTCCCTCGCGCAGCCCGGCAACGAGGCGCTGCAGCTCCGCCTCGCTGCGCAGGCCGCTGGCGCCCGGCAAGGGTCGATCGGCGGTGGTGCTCGGTCCGCGGGGCGGGCGGTCGGCGTCGAGCAACGGACGCGCTGCCTCGAGGGTCTCAGCGGCCAGGCGACGGTAGGTCGTCAGCTTCCCTCCGGCGACGACGATGATCCCGTCGGCGCGGATCGCGATGCGGTGTTCGCGCGAGACGGCGCTCGTATTGCCGTGCTCGGACGTGGCCGACGCCAGCAGTGGACGCACGCCGCTCCAGCTGGCGAGGACGTCGTCGGCGCGCAGCCCGGCGTCCGGGAAGTAGTGGTTCGCCGCCGCCAGCAGGTATGCGACCTCCTCGGCCGCGGCCTGCGTGCCCGCGGCTGGCGCTTGGAGGTCGGTGTCGGTCGTGCCGACCACCGTATGCTCGAAGAAGGGAAGCACGAAGAGCACGCGAGCGTCCCGCGGATGGTAGGCCACCAGCGCGCGCGGCACGCTGAGGCGATCGCCCCGCAGGACGATGTGCACGCCCTTTGTCGGCCGCAGCCAGGGATGGTGTTGCGGATCGACCAGCGTCAGCAGCTCGTCGGTTTGTGGGCCGGCGGCGAGGACCCAACAGCGCCCCCTGATCTGCAGCCGCGCGCCGCTGAGTTGATCGCGCAGGGCTGCCGTCGCAACCCGACCCTGAAGCGTCTCGAACGCCTCGAGCGCGCAGTAGCTGGCAGCGGCCGCACCGGCTTGCCGGGCGTCGAGCACGTTCTCCAGCACGAGGCGCGCATCGTCCGTCTGGCCATCGTAGTAGAGGACACCGCCGCGCAGCTCCTGCTGGCGTAGCCCTGGCAGCAGTCCGACCAGGCGCCTCGGGCCGAAGTATTGGTGGCGCGCGTGGCCTTGGAAGAGCGCCAGCGCGTCGTAGATCCAGAGCCCGAGCTCGACGAGCGCGGCCGGCCAGCGATCACCGCGATAGACCGGCGCGACGAAGGGCAGCGGTCGCACGAGATGGCGCGCGAGTCGGCTCAGCTGTCGGCGCTCCGCCAGGCTCTCGGCGACCAAGGCCAGCTCGCCATGCTCGAGGTAGCGCAGACCGCCGTGGATCAGCCGACTCGAGCGGCTGGAGGTGCCCGACGCCCAGTCGCGGCGCTCGACGAGCGCGACGCGGTAACCGCGCAACGCAGCGTCGCGCGCGATCGCGGCGCCATTGATTCCGCCACCGACGACGACCAGGTCGAAGCACTCGGACGCCAAGCGCGCCAGCGTCGCACGTCGTTGATCGGGGGCCGAGGGTGGCTGCATCGTCGAATCGCGCCGGCGATGATAGCAGGGCACCCGCGCAAAAGGGGAGGTGCCCAGCGCGCGGCGCGGAGCCGCCGCCGATCAGTCGGCCAGCCGCACGTGCAGCTCGCGCAGCTGCGCCGCCTCCGCCGGGCCAGGAGCGCTGGTCAGCAGGCAGGTGCCCTTCTGGGTCTTGGGGAAGGCGATGACATCGCGCAGCGAGGTGGCGCCGCACATCAGCATCACCAGCCGATCGAGGCCGATGGCGATGCCGCCGTGCGGCGGGGGACCGAAGCGAAACGCCTCGAGCAGGAAGGAGAACTTGGCCTCGGCTTGTGCTGGGCTGAGGCCGATCGCGGTGAAGAGCTGCGCTTGGATCTCCGGCTCGTGATTGCGAATCGATCCGCCGGCGATCTCGACGCCGTTAAGCACGAAGTCGTAGGCGCGGGCGCGCACGGAGCCCTGCGCCGGGGTGCCGAGCAGCGGCAGGTCCTCCGGGCGCGGCGCGGTGAAGGGATGATGGCAGGCGACCCAGGCGCCAGCCTCGCTGCGCTCGAGCAGCGGAAAATCCGTGACCCAGAGCGGCGCCCAGGCAGCGTGGTCGATCAGCCCGAAGCGCTCGGCCATCTGCGCGCGCAGCAAGGCGAGCGCGTTGTTGGCGATGCCCGGTTGATCGGCGAGGAAGAGCAGCACGTCGCCCGCCGTGGCGCCGAGCCGGGCGTCGATCGCGCGCATCGTCTCCGGCCGCAAGGCCTTGGCGAAGGGGGCCTGCCAGCTCGTCTCGCCAGCGGCCGGCTGTAGGCGCGCATAGGCCACGCCCTTGGCGCCGACCGGACGCACCAGCTCAGGTAGGGCGTCGAGGTCCTTGCGCGAGAGCTCGCTTGCGCGGCCGGGCAGGCGCAGCGCCTTGACGATCCCCCCGGCCTCGATCGCGCCGTCGAAGACGCGGAACCCAGAGCCGGCGCAGAGATCGCTGACGTCGGTCAGGCGCAGGTCATAGCGCAGATCGGGCTTGTCGCAGCCGTAGCTGGCGATGGCCTCCTGATACGTCATCCGCGGAAAGGGCACGGGAAGCGTCACGCCGAGCGCCTGGGTGAAGAGCCGGGCCATCAGGCGCTCGACGATGCCGTAGAGCAGCTCTTCATGGGCGAAGGCCAGCTCGAGGTCGATCTGCGTGAACTCGGGCTGCCGGTCACCGCGCAGATCCTCATCGCGGAAGCAGCGCACGATCTGGAAATAGCGGTCGAAGCCAGCCACCATCAGCAGCTGCTTGAAGAGCTGCGGCGACTCCGCCAGCGCGTAGAACTGCTGTGGGTTGAGGCGACTCGGCACCAAGAAGTTCCGCGCTCCACCCGGCGTGTGCTTGATCAGCACCGGTGTCTCGAGCTCGAGAAAGCCCTCCGCGCTGAGCTGCTCACGCGTGGCGCTGCTAACCGCCGCCCGCAGCGCGAAGTTGCGCTGCAGGGCGGGGCGCCGCAGATCGAGGTAGCGGTAGCGCAGGCGCAGGCTTTCGCGCGTGTCGGTCTCGTCGTCGAGGGAGAAGGGCGGCGTTTGCGAGCGCGAGAGGATCTCGAGCTGCGCCACGCTGACCTCCACGGAGCCGGTTGGGAGCTTGGGATTGACGTTGTCGCCGCGGTCGGCGACGCGCCCGCGCACGGCGATGCAGAACTCGCCACGCAGATCGCCAGCCAGGCGATGAGCCTCGGCGCCGACATCCGCGCGAAAGACGAGCTGCGTGATGCCGTAGCGGTCGCGCAGGTCGACGAAGATCGCGCCGCCGTGATCGCGGCGGTTGGCGACCCAGCCCATCAGCACGACCTCCTGGTCGCGATGCTCGGGACGCAGGTCGCCGCAGGTATGGGTGCGACCGACCGCCAGCAGGACGCTCGGCGTCGTGGCCGCGGCCTGCGGTGCGGCGGCGGGGTCGGCCGTTGACGAGACTGCGGACGGTGGTGCGGTAGTCGCGGTAGTGATGTCGGACACGAGGACCTCCAGCGACCTCCTCATAGCCCGCTGCTCCCGGGCCCGTCAACGCAGCGGGTCGCTGCGCGATCGGTTCTTCGGCTCCTGGGCGCCAGGCGCCAGGCCGTGGCGCTGATCCCGCGCCGTCGGCAATGGGGCCTTACCAGTGGAGCATTGCCCGCGGGGCATTAGCGCTGGGGCATCGCATTGCCGTGGGCGATGAATAGTCATAGCGTACGCGCGATGCGCATCGCTCACCTCTCGGATCTGCATCTGCGCACCGACCTGCCGATACCGCGCAGGGCGTGGCTGAGTCAGCGGGTCCTCGGCGCGATCAACCTGTCGCTGAGGCGCGGGCGGGAGTACCCGGAGCGCCTCGTCGAGGTGCTTTGGGCCGAGCTGAGGCAGGTGGCGCCCGATCATCTGATCGTCTCGGGCGAACTGACGAACCTCTCGCTGGGCGGCGAGTTCGAGCGGGCGCGGCGCGCGCTCCTGGCCCTGGGCCTGCCGAGCGCGGCGATCACGGTCGTCCCGGGCAATCATGACGCCTATACCTGGGGCAGCGTGCGCGACGGCGACTTCGCGCGGGTGATGGCTGACTTCCTGCACACAGACCTGCCTAGCGGCAGTGCGGGGCCCTATCCGCTGGTGCATCTGCGCGGACCCGTCGCGATCGTCGGTCTCAGCAGCGCCGTATGGTCGCCGCCGCTGATGGCTACCGGCCGCGTGGGCGCGACCCAGCTCGCGGCCGCCGAGGCGCTGCTCGGCCATCCCGAGGTGCGCACGCGTACGCGAATCGTCGTCGTGCATCACCCGCCGCGCTCGCCGCATGCACACTGGCATAAGCGGCTGGTCGACGGCGCGTCGCTGCTCGCGATGCTTGAGCGGACCGGCGCCGACCTGCTGCTCCACGGCCATCTGCATCGAAGCTGCGCCGACAGTCTGCCCGGCCCCGCGGGCCAGGCGATCCGCGTGATCGGGCTGACCTCGAGCACCTGGCTCAGCCCGGATCCCGCGCGGCGGGCGCGCTACAACCTCTTGGAGGTCGACGCCCCGGGCGCGTCGCCAAGGGTAGGGTCGCGCCGCTTCGCCCCGGCGCTGCGGGCCTTCGTCGCCGATTCCTGAGCGCCGCGGTCGTCAGTAGACCACGCCGGCGTAGCCGACGAAGCTGGCATTGGGGCGCACGTCGGCGCTGGTGGCGTAGCGCAGGCGCTCGCCGCTGCTCGCGCCCAAGCGCTGTGCGCATTGCCAGGCGGCGGCCACGGCACCAGGGCAACACGCATTGCGGTGCAGGCGGCCGGTTTGCAGCACCTCGAGGGGCGTGCCCTCACAGGCTGCGGCGAGGAAGAGCGGGTCATTGGTCTCGCGCACCCAGCGCTCGGCGCCGGCGCCGCTGCCCTGTGGCGTCCAGCCGTAGTTCGGACCGTAGTGCGTCAAGTCCGTCGAGGCGATCACCGCGATCGGACGGCCGAGTCGTCTCGCGGCCTCGACCACGGCGTCCGCGAGCTGCAGCGTCGCGGCCCGCGGCGGCGCGCCGAGGATCACGAGGCGCGCGGCCGGGAAGAAATGCTTGATCAGCGGAAACACCACCTCGGCGGAGTTGTCCTGCGTGTGGTTGAGGGGGCTCTCCGCGCGCAGCGGCGCGGCGGTGGCGAGCTGCTGCACGAGGGCCTCATCGGTGTCGAGCGGGCCGAAGGGCGTCCAGCACTGGCCGTGCTGCATCACCGTGCTCGCGGCGTCGGGCCCGAGGTGGCCAGCGAAGAGCACGATCGTCTCGGAGGCGCTGGCGGCCGCAGCGAGCTCGCGCACGACGTTGTAGGCGATCGCGCCAGAGAAGGCCCAGCCGGCGTGCGGCACGATGCCCCCGACGAGCTGCGTGCGCTGGCTGTCGACCGCGCCGCGCTCGAAGCGACCGAAGCTCGCCTGGCAGCCCGCGGGCGTCGCGGGATACCAGCTTCCGGCCAACTCGGCCACGCGAAGCTGTTGCGGTCTGGCCATCGATCGCTCCCCGCGCGGCCGCGCGAGGTTCGCCCGCGCAACAGGTTTCGCCCGCGCAACACAGAGTGCCACTCGTGGCGGTGAGGTCAACGTTATCGCCCGGGCGGCCGGGGTCGTGGTGGCAGCGGGGCGTGTATACTCCCGCCCGAGGCGCGCGGCGCTTGACGGGGAACGCGCGCGGGATGGGGAGATGATGAACGCATTGGACGAGCGACTGGATCGGGCCGATGAGGCGTGGATCGCCGGACAACAGGCCGCGGCGCTGCGCCGCTACTGCGAGCTGCTGCGCGGGGCGCCTGATTCCCTCTACCTCTGGTATCGCACGGCGGCTGCTTTGGGCGCGCTGCAGGGCTGGGCGGAGGCCGCGCGGGGGCTCGAGCTCTGCGCAGAGGCGCTCGCGGAGCAGGGCCAGCTCCTGCTCGCCTTGGGCGCGGCGCAGGACCTCGGGCACGCCGATCCTGCTGCGGCTGCGCGGGTCCTGCGCGCGATCGCCGAGCGCTATGGTGCCGGCTCCCCGCGTCTGGCCACGGGGCGATCGAAGCCGCCCCCGCCACCGGCCCCCGACGCCATTGCTCCCGAGCCCGAGGAGCTGAGGGTGGCCGAGGGCCCGGCCTTGTTTGCGTTGGCGCATGAGCTTTGCGGCGACGCGCTCCAGCACTGGCGCCGGATCAGCGCGGAGCCCTCCCCGCTGCCGCCC
The DNA here is from genome assembly GCA_016711215.1 of Pseudomonadota bacterium. Classification (NCBI taxonomy): domain Bacteria; kingdom Pseudomonadati; phylum Pseudomonadota; species Pseudomonadota bacterium. Next base: position 1,186,252 of record JADJTL010000001.1, read on the forward strand.
CACGCGCTCCTTTCGGCGCTCAGCGCGGAGGATATCGTCGAGCTCGGTGGCCTCCTGCAGCGGCGCGAGCTGGCGGCGGGAACGGTGATCGTGCGGCAGGGCGACGCGGGGACCTCGCTCTTCCTGCTCGCGCATGGGCTGGTGGCGGTGGAGCGCGACGGCGTGACGCTGGCGCACCTGCGGCCCGGCGCGTTCTTCGGCGAGATGGCCCTGCTGACGCAGGAAGGGCGCCTGGCCAGCGTCACGGCTGAGCGGCCGGCGCTGGTCTTCGAGTTGGCGCGCGGCGCGCTCGAGGACGCCGTCAGCGGTGCACCGCGCCTGGCCGAGGGGCTCGCGCGTGCGGCGCGGCAGCGCCTGTTGCGGGCGCTGCTTGCGACCTCGCCGCTCTTTCGGCCCCTCGAGCCCGAGCGGCGCGAGGCGTTGGTCGCGCTCTTCAGCGCGCAGGTCTATGAACGCGGTGAGGTGGTCGTGCACGAGGGGGGGGCGGCCGAGGGGCTCTACGTCGTGCTCAGCGGCACCGTGCGCGTGGTTCGCGACGACCAGGGGGAGCCGCTGCTGCTGGCCGACTTCGGTCCGGGGCAGGTCTTCGGTGAGATCTCGCTGCTGCACCAACGTCCGGCCACAGCGACCGTGACAGCCGTCGACCGCGCCGTCGTGCTCTGTCTACCGCGCGCGGCCTTCAATGCGCACGTCAGTGAGTTCCCCGAAGTGGTGGCGCACGCCTATCAGCTCGCCCTCGAGCGCGAGGCCAGCAACGCCGAGCTGGGGCGGAGCCGACCGCTTCTCATCGACGAGCTCGATGGCGCAGTGATCGTCTAGTCGCGCGTCAGACGGGCGTCCTGATTCCGCGTGGCGGGAGCCTTGCCAAGGCTCCGGCTGCTGATCTAGAGAGCTGATCCCACAGGGGCGTGAAGCGAGGAGGAGGGGTCGAATGTTGCAGATAGGGACGAGGCGCGCGCTGCTCGCCTGTGTCGGTCTGGTGGGCGTGCTCGCGTGTGTCGAGCAAGAGCCCGATCGCCCGACCGCCACCGACTGGGCGGCGATCGGCAAGCAGTTGCTCAAGAGCGATCCCAAACCGCAGTTTCCGGTGAACGCCGACCTCGAGGGCAAGGTGATCTACCTCGGGCTCGATGTCAGCCCGCAGCCGATCATCGCCGGCAAGCCCTTCACGCTGACGCACTACTGGCGAGTCAAGCAACCGGTGCCGGGCTGGGAGACCTTTACGCATCTCACCGACCCCAGCCTGAAGCAGTTCATCAACGCCGACCACCGGGCGATCGGTGGTCGGTATCCGGCGAGCATGTGGAAGGCCGGCGACGTGATTCGCGACGAGCACACCGTCTCGCTGCCCGCAGGGTGGCCGGCGACCCGACTCGAGGTCTTCACGGGGCTCTGGCGCGAGAGCCTGCGGATGCGGATCAAGGGCCCGCAGGACGATAAGAGTCGCGTGCTCGCCGCTTCGATCCCCGTCGCTGCCGGCCCGACGACCCGTCAGGAGCGCCCAGCGTTGGTGCGTCTGATCGCGCGACAGGCCACGGGCGCGCTGAAGATCGATGGCAAGCTCGACGAGGCGAGCTGGCGCGCGGCCGCGCCCACCGGCGCCTTCGTCGATACCTTGACCGGCGCGGCCGGCGAGGTGAGGACGACCGCCCGGATGCTTTGGGACGCGCGCGGGCTCTATGTCGCCTTCGAGAACGCCGACAGCGACATCTGGACCACCCTGAAGCAGCGCGACGACAAGCTCTGGACCCAGGAGGCCGTCGAGATCTTCCTCGACGCCGACGGGGACGGGCGCGACTACATCGAGCTGCAGGTCAACCCAGCCGGCGCGATCTTCGACAGCTACCTGTCCGACTACCGCGAGAACGACAATGCGTGGAACTCGGCGATCGAGGCCGCAGTGCAGGTCGACGGCACGCTAGACCGGCGGGACGACGTGGACCGTAGCTGGACGGTGGAGCTCTTCTTGCCGTGGCGCGACGTGCGCGGCAAGGAGGGCGTGGTGGGCCTGGGCACACCCCCCTCCCTCGGCGACCGCTGGCGGATCAACTTCTTCCGGCTTGATGCCCCGAAGGGGAAGGCGCAGCTTGCGGTCGGATGGTCGCCCCCGCTGGTCGGCGACTTCCATAAGGTCGACCGCTTCGGTGAGCTGGTTTTCGGCGACGCGACCGGTGCCACCGTCGCCGCCACGGCCACGCCTCCAGCCCCTGCCGCAGCGGCGAAGGCCGCGCTCAGCACGACGAAGCAGAAGCAACACAGGCCGGCGCAGAAGTAGCAGCTCCCGTGGCGCTCTCAGCGGCGGCGGCGGATGCGCAGCCCGTTCTGCGCCCTGGCGTTAGCGCGCAGGAGCGGCGCAGGCGAGCCTTGCGGCGCGGCGCTGCGCTGGCCGTGGCCAGCGTTGGGTTGACGGCCTGCGCCTCCTCGCGCCCCCTCTCCCCAGGCGCCCGCCCGGCGCTGTCGCCAGGGCTGTCGCCAGGCGCGTCGGCCACGAGGTCGCGCGTCTCGCTCCGACCCGGTGGCGCGCCGGCGACCCACTACGGGCTGGCGTCACCCTGGCTACCTCAGGGCGTCGCCCTTCGCCTTGCCGCCGCAGTCGGGCGCGCAGCGCGCGATGCGCAGGTGCCGTCGCCATGGCTCGACCGCGAGGCGGTTCAGGCCGCGCGCGACGTTTGCCGCGGACTGCCGCGCGCAGGCCCGCCGTCCCCCCGGCTGCTGGAGTTCGCGCTGCGGACGCGGGGATTGATCGAGCCGTTGCCCGATGTCGTGGTCGGCGACTGGCTGGCTACCGGGACTGAGCATGCCGCGGAGGCGCTGCGAGAGCGCCTTGCCGGCCTGCTGAAGCGGACGCGCTACGCCCGGGCGGGCGTCGCGGTCTGTCGATCGCTGCTTCGACCCGAACGCCGGCGCGTCGTCGCGCTGCTCTTGGAGAGCGCTGTGCGACTGGAGCCAGTGCCGCGCCAGGCGGCACTGGGGCAGCGCCTGCGCCTCCGCTTCCTGCGCCGCCAGCCCGGTCCCGCCCTCGCGTTGACCGTGACCTTTCCAGACGGGAGCGTGCGCGGCCTGCCGCTGCAGGTCCGCCAGGGCGGCTACGATGCCCTGGTCACCTGCGAAGCGCGCGGAAGGTACCGGATCGAGATCAGCGGGGAGGGCCCCTACGGCGACGAGGTGCTGGCGAACTTCCCGCTCGATTGCGCCGCCGCGCCGCCCACCACGCTCGAATTGCCGCCGAGCGCGCCGACGCTTGGGGCTGGGCCATCGACTGGGCTATCGACTGGGCCATCGACTGGGCTATCGACTGGGCCATCGACTGGGCTATCGACTGGGCTATCGACTGGGCCCGCCGGATCGACGGCGGAGCAACTCGAGGCGGAGCTGTCGCTGCTGACGGCGACGCTACGCAGCCGATCGGGTCGGGCGGCGCTCGAGCCCGACGCGACGCTGGCCGGCGTGGCCCGCCGGCACGCGGAGGACATGCTAGCGCAGGGCTATCTCGGACATCGGGCGCCGCGCTTTGGCGGGCCGGTCGAGCGATTGCGCCGCGCTGGCCTGGCCTGTGCCGTGCTGCGCGAGAACGTCGCGCGTGGCTACGCTGTAGACGAGCTGTTGCACGCGTTGGCCGAGAGCCCTGCCCACCGCGCCAACCTGCTCGCCGAGGACGTCACGACCCTCGGCAGCGGCCTGGCCATTGACAGGGAGGCTCAGCCGCCCGTGCTCTTCGTGGCCCAGCTCTTCGCGGGGGGCCCCTGCACGCGTGTCACCCCCACGCCTGCTGCCTCCACGCCCGTCGCCCCCACGCGTTGACCGGCGGCGAAACCGCATGCTAGAGACCCGCGCGGCGGGTGGACGCCGTGTGCGAGGCCGCGACAGACCGCGACAGACCGCGACAGACGGGGAGTGTGCGAATGTCGGCTCCAGCCATTGGCGTGGTCGGTGGAAGCGGTCTCTACGAGATCGAGGGCCTCACCCAGGCGCGTGAGCTGCGGCTGGAGACGCCCTTTGGTGCGCCCTCGGACGCCTACGTCGTCGGCGAGCTCGCCGGGCGACGGGCAGTCTTCCTCCCACGGCATGGCCGCGGCCATCGCTTGCTGCCGGGCGAGATCAACTACCGCGCCAACGTGCACGGCTTCAAGCAGCTCGGCGTGCGCTGGCTGGTCTCTGTCAGCGCCGTCGGCAGCATGCGCGAGCAGATCGCGCCGGGTGAGCTGGTTATCGTCGATCAGTTCATCGATCGGACGCAGGGTCGCGCGGGCAGCTTCTTCGGCGAGGGCGTCGTCGGCCACGTTCAATTCGCGGATCCGATCTGTGGCGGGCTCGCCGCGGTGTTGGCCGCGGCGGCCGAGCAGAGCGGGGCAGTGGTGCATCGCGGTGGCACCTACCTTTGCATCGAGGGGCCCCAGTTCTCGACCCGCGCCGAGTCCCGGCTCTACCGGCAGTGGGGCGTGGACGTGATCGGCATGACCAACCTGCCCGAGGCGCGCCTGGCCCGCGAAGCCGGCATTTGCTACGCGACCTTGGCGATGGCCACCGACTATGACTGTTGGCATGAGGGCCACGAGGACGTCTCGGTGCAGGCCGTCCTCGCTGTCATGGCCGGCAACGTCCAGCGCGCGCGCGGTATTCTCGCCGCGACGATTCGCACCGTCGATCTCGGCGGCGCCTGTCCGCATGCCGAGGCTGGACGACGGGCGGTGGTGAGCTCGCCGGAGGGCCTCGACCCCCGCAGTCGATCGCGCTTGGACGTTATCCTCGGCGAGAGCATCGCCAGCGAAAATCGCCCCCAGGCAGAAGGACCTGCCAAATGAGCCTGCTCGTCGTCGGCAGCGTGGCGCTCGACTCGGTCACCACCCCCCTCGATGCTCGCGAAGAGATGCTCGGCGGCTCGGCGTCGTTCTTTGCCATGGTCGCCTCGCTGATTACGCCCGTGCGCCTGGTGGCGGTGGTCGGGGAGGACTTCCCCGCGGAACACCTGGCGCTCTTGCGCGAGCGCGGCGTTGACCTGGAGGGGTTGCAGCGGACGCCAGGACGCACCTTTCGCTGGCGCGGGCGCTACCTCCCCAACTTCGTCGACCGCGAGACGCTCGATACTCAGCTCAACGTCTTCGAGCACTTCCATCCGCGACTGCCCGCGCCTTGGCGCGACTCGCGCTACGTATTCCTCGGCAACATCGCTCCACAGCTGCAGCTCGAGGTGCTGCAGCAGGTCCAGCGACCGGCGCTGGTCGGCTGCGACACGATGAACTTCTGGCTGCACGAGCCCTGTGTGACGACGTTGAAGGAGGTGCTGAAACGCACCCAGGTGCTCTTCCTCAACGATGAGGAGGCGCGCCTGCTCTCGGGTCAGCATAACCTCGTCAAGGCGGCCGCGGCGATCCGCCTGCTCGGCGTGGATCATGTGGTGATCAAGCGCGGCGACGCCGGGGCGCTGCTCTTCGACGACGGTGGGCCCTTCTGGGCGCCGGCCCTTCCGCTCGCGCAGGTGGTCGACCCGACGGGCGCAGGGGACTGCTTTGCCGGCGGCTTCATGGCGTACCTGGCGCACACCGGCGACCTCGGCCTGGCCAATATCCGGCGCGCGATGATCTTCGGTAGCACGACGGCCTCCTTCGCCGTCGAGGATTTCAGCGTCGACCGCTTTCGCTCGGTGAGCCGCGCTGACCTGTTGCAGCGTTGTGCTGAGTTCGCGCGCCTCGTGCACTTCGATCCGGTGCAGCTCTAGGGCGCCGCGCGGGACGCGCCTCAGGTCGTTCGTGAACCACGACGTCGGCACGATTGCTTGCAACACCGCGCGGCGCACGCGCACCTGCGGCCGCCGGCTCGGGCTGCTGCTCCAGCCGGGCGACGTCGTCGGGCTCGAGGGCGAGCTGGGCGCTGGCAAGACGCTCTTCGTTGGCGGTGTGGCGGCTGGACTGGGCCTCGCGCCGGGCTACCGGGTGGCGAGCCCGACCTTCACCTTGATCAACGAGTACCCGGGCCGCTTGCCGATCGTTCATGTGGATCTCTATCGGCTCGACGACCAGGCCGAGATGCAGGAGATTGGCATCCTCGATTACCTCGGCGGTCCCTGCGTCTGCCTGGTCGAGTGGTTCGGTCGCCTCGCCGGCGCCCGGCTGCCCGACCATCTGCAGGTGACGATCGAGGTCACCGGCGACCACACGCGGCGCTTGAGGGTTGCGGGTAGCGGCCCGCGCGCGAGCGAGCTGGTGCGGCGCTGGATCGCCGCGTGCGCGTCTTGACGTTGGCGCGGCGTGCCGCCGATACTGCGGCGTGCGTTGCGCCCGTAGCTCAGTCGGATAGAGCGTCGGACTTCGAATCCGCAGGTCGGGTGTTCGAGTCACCCCGGGCGCACCAAGCCAGCCTCCGCCGCTACGACGCGCCCGGCCCCGGCGCAGGCGATCGCCGAGGCGGCTGCAACGCTGCTCGACGCGGTCGTTGCGGACGGCGATTCCCAGCGCCTTGCGGCTGCCGACGATGACCACCAGCCGTCGAGCGCGGGTCAGCCCGGTGTAGACCAGGTTGCGCTGAAGCATCGCATAGTGCTGCGTGTGCAGCGGCATGACGACGACGGGGTATTCGCTGCCCTGGGCCTTGTGGATCGAGCAAGCGTAGGCCAGCACGAGCTCGTCGAGCTGGCCGTGCTCGTAGCGCACCAGGCGCTCGTCATAGCTGACCGTGAGCTGCTGCTCGTCCTCGTCGATCGACGCGACCCGGCCGATGTCGCCGTTGAAGACGTCGAGATCGTAGTTGTTGCGGAGCTGCATCACCTTGTCGCCGATCCGCAGCAAGCGGCTACCGCGGACTAACGCCGGTCCCGTGGGATTGAGCAGGGACTGTAGCTCGGCGTTGAGGTTGATCACCCCGAGCAGCCCCTTTCGCATCGGCGTCAGCACCTGCACGCCGAGGGTCGGGTCGACCTTGAAGCGGCGCGGGATGCGCTCGCCGACGAGGTCCTTGATCGTCGCGAGGATCTGGTCTGGGTCGCCCCGCTCGATGAAGTAGAAGTCGCTGAGTTCTCCGCTCTCCTGCTCGCTCGTCATCGGCGGTAGCTCGCCGTGGTTGATGCGATGGGCGTTGACCACGATCTGGCTGCGCTGCGCTTGGCGAAAGATCTCGGTCAGGCGCACGACGCCGGCCCAACCCGAGCCGATGAGGTCGCGCAGCACGTTGCCCGGCCCGACCGAGGGGAGCTGATCGACGTCGCCGACGAGGATCAGCTGCGCCGCCGGCGGCAGCGCCTGCACCAGCGCGTGGAATAACACGATGTCGATCATCGAGGTCTCGTCGACGATCAGGGTGTCGACCTCGAGTGGACGCTCGCCGTCGCGCTCGAAGCGCTGCGTGCGCGGCGAGAACTCGAGCAGGCGGTGAATCGTGCGCGCCTCCTGGTCCGTGGTCTCGGCGAGGCGCTTGGCGGCGCGGCCCGTCGGGGCGCAGAGGAGGATACGGCGCCGTCCCCTACGAGCAGGCGCAGGATCGCATTGACGATCGTGGTCTTGCCGGTACCCGGGCCACCGGTGATCACCAGCACCTTGCGCCGGGTGGCCTCCTCCACGGCCTGGCGCTGCTGCTCGGCAAGAGCGAGCTCGCGTTCCCGCTCGAAGCCCTCGATCGCCAGCGCGGCCCCCGCCAGGGGCGCCAGCGGGACCTCGCCGAGCTCCAGCAGTCGGGCCGCGGCTCCGCTCTCCGCGGCGTGCAGGGCCTTGAGGTAGATCGCGTCGTCCTCGGGGAGGGGCTCGCGCACGAGGGTGCCGGCGGCGAGCTGCGCGGCGATGGCCTCTTCGACCGGCAGCACGTCGAGCTCGAGGAGCTGCGTGGCGGCCGCGACTAGCCGCTCGTGCGGGAAGAAGACATGGCCCTGGTCCGCCAACTCGCCGAGCAGGTAGCGCACCCCGGCCTCGGCCCGCTGGGGTGAGTCGCGCGGGATCCCGAGCGAGGCGGCGATCTTGTCGGTGCTCTTGAAGCCGATGCCGACGACGTCCGAGGCGAGCTGGTAGGGGTTCTGGCGCACGACGGCGATCGCTCGCTCGCCGTACTGCTTGAAGACCCGCACGGCGTAGGCGGTGGAGACCCCATGCGTCTGCAGGAAGATCATCACCTCCTTGATCGCGCGTTGCTCAAGCCAGGCCTCGCGAATGCGCAGCGAGCGCAGGGGTCCGATGCCCGCGACCTCCCGCAGACGCTCGGGCTGGTTCTCGATCACGTTGAGGGTCTCGAGCTGGAAGCGCTCCACCAGGCGCGCCGCGATGCCGCGACCGAGCCCCGGGACGAGGCCCGAGGCGAGGTACTTCTCGATGCCGACGAGCGTCGCCGGTTGGATCGTCAGGTAGCTGTGGACGCGGAACTGCTCGCCGTACTTGCGGTCGTTGACCCACCAGCCGCGCAGGCGCAGGTTTTCACCCGGCTGCACGCCGAGCAGGCTACCCACCGCGGTGACCGTGCGCTGCTGCTGCAGGACGGTGATCCGCACCACGCTCCAGGCCGTCTCTTCGTTGGCGTAAACGACGCGGTCGAGCGCACCCTCGAGGACCTCGGGCGGGTCGCCGACGGGAGCTTCGGCGCGATGGCGATGGCCAGACATGCCGCGGCATCCTAACAGGGCGCTCGCCGGGCCGAAACCGCCCCCCGGGGCGCTTGCGGCCCGGCGCGCTGGGGCTTGCGCGGCGGGTCGGCCGAGCGGCGGGCGAGACTGGCGATCGGCCGCCCTCGACATGCCGCGGGTTGTCGACCAGAGGCAGCGGCGGTTGCGTGCGGCAAGCCGAACGCGCCCACCTGCCGTCGCCGTGTGAGCGCTCCGGTGAAGGCCCGTCGTGCGCGCCAGCGGGTGCCGGCGTGCGTGGCGTCTCCCGTCTGTGGTCGTCAGCAGCCCGCGACCACCCGGCCGGGGCTCAGCGAGCCGGCCTTTCCTTTGGCCGCGCGCTCTCGGTGCCGAGGCGCAGGACGAGTTGATCGAAATCGCGCCGCGAAATGGGCCCTGTCCGGCCGCGGAAAGGGCGGAAGCCGCCGTCGCCCTCGGGTGGTGTGTGCTCGGAGAGCCCCGGCACGTTCCAGATACCCTTGGACTCACTATCGGCCGGATCGTTTGGCGGCAGGCAGGCAAGCAGCGGCGTGGCGACCATCTGAGAGGAGGCCTTGGCGAGCGCCCGCCGATACGCTGCGTCGAGCTCCGAGGTCCACGGCCCGTGGCCACCCGACGGGGGGTTCTGCGGATCGATTCCCGCCGGAAGCTCGCCGGCGCGCTCCAGCCAGGTGAGCAGCTCGTAGCGCCAATGCGGTAGGCGCGCTTGCCAGCGGCTCGCCTCCTCGTCGGAGATCTTGCCCAGGCGGCGGAGCAGCCGGAGGTCAGCGCCATTCCATACCGCCCCGACGGGCGGCATGTCCCAGGTGGAATACGCCGCCAGCGCGCTCGACTCGTAGGACCTCGGCGACGCGAGGGGTGGAACGACGCTCCCTCGGAAGGCGTCCCAGTCGTAGGCCCAGCGGGCCAGCGCGTAGCCGTAGAGCCCCGCCTGTCTTCTCTTCTCGTCGAAGCCAGCGGGTGGGGTGCCGAGGTTCTCGGCGATCACCAGGCAGTGATGGCGACGACTCAGGAGGGTGATCACCGCCATCAGCTCCGGGAAGGGGTAGGCCACGTAGCCAGATCGCGCTGCGTCAAAGGCGCCGTCGGCAGTCCAGGCCGGCGAGAAGAGCCCGTGGATCCAGAACGCGTTGTCGAGACGTAGCCCGCCGGCGTTCGCCATCGAGCGCGTCAGCCTCGCCGCGAAGCGCGTCAGCCCATCGCGGATCATCGCCAGCGGATTTCGGATTGATCCGCCCCAGTCCTGGGGCAGATTCGGCGAGGTATCGTCGGGTGGCGCCCCTGCGTGCATGCCGCGCAGGTAGCCGTCGGGCCATTGCTCAACCTGAGGACCATTGGTGACGACGGGCTGGTCCCTGATCCAACCGAGGGCCATCGGGGCTGCGCCGTCGGCGCGCGGATCGACGGCGGCCTCGCGAACTGCCAGCTCTTGCACCGCATAGGCCCACTCTGTGAAGAGCGCGAGCTCCGGATCGCGCAGCTTGCGGCGGCGGCCCAGGTCGAGGCCGGCGTCGCGTTGGGCTGGATGCTGGGCGACCCAGGCCTGGTACGCGCCCCAGGCCTTCCCCGGGACGCCGCCAGCGCCTGCCTGCGCCTTGAACCAACCCCAGAGAGTAACGAGCCCCTGCGTCGTCAGCCTCGAGATCAACGTGGGATTGAGCTGCCGAGCGCTAAGGGCCCTTGTGCGCCGCGAGGCAAGGGATCCCTGGAAGACCGGGTCTGAGAAGCCGATCTGCCGCGCCAGCACGCCGAGATCGACCATTCGCGGGTCGCCGTGACCGGTGTGCAGCGTGTCGTAGGGGCTCGCCGCGCTCGGGTTCACCATCGTCGTCGGTGGCGTCGACACGCCGTCAAAGCCGGCGCTGCGCGCCGCCGCCACGACCCGCCGCAAGGTCTCGAGATTCCCCGCGCCGACGCCCTGCGCGCCCTCGAGGTTGAGCGCCGCGATCGGCGTCTCGAGGATGGCGATGCGCTTGCCCGCGGGAAGCTCGTGCGCCCGCTGTGGCGCGATCACGAGCGTCATCGCGCCCGCTATGCTCCGAGGCGAACCGCCCAGCCCGTGGCTCACGCGAACCTGGTGCATGCCGAAGCGCCGCTCGCCGACCTCCGCAGTGAGGGTTCGCACCAGCGCGGGCACATCGAGCATCCGGTAAGCGGGTGCCGGCGACGCGTCCGACTCGGCACCACCAAAGGCTGTGCCTCCTGCGCGGCGGCGAGGCGCAGGCCGCAGGCGCGCGCTGATGTCCCTCCAGGCGCCTGCTTCCTTCGCTTCGTCCTCGAGGCGCAGCTCGACCTTGAGGCCAGACCACGCACCCGCTGCGCCACCCGCCAGGCCGAGGCGCAAGCGCGGCATGCCCTCCGTCTCCGGATGACCTTCCTGGAAGGCATGGAGCCAGGGCAACGCGTTGGCCCGCCGCTCGGCGTTCAGCGCCTTGAGCGCTGCGCCGAAGCCCATGCCCTCGCCGCGCCACGGCGCGATCACCGCCCCGCCGACGCGCTCGAAGAAGCGAGGGTCGGCGTGCACCTCGCGCCAATCGACCGAGCTCAGGTATTTGGGGTGGGCGAAATGCGCACCGAGGTGCCGCTGGGCACGGGCCTCAGCGGTCCGCTTCGCGCTTGGCTCGGCTGCAGCGACGTCCTGCGCCGCTGCCAGCGACAGGAGGGCCGCGAGCAGCAGGGCAGACGGGTCGGCCGCCGCCGCCCTAACCAAGGCCTGGCCCGCGACGATCGCTTGGCTGCGGTTGGCGCTCGCGTCTGGTGTTCGTGTCTGGCGCCATTCCAAGCTCCAGCGCTGAGTGAAAGGGGGCGCCGCTCCAATCAGCGCCGCCCGAGGGGGCGTGCATGCCCCGGCGGCCCTTACACGTTGAAGCGGTAGTTCACGACGTCGCCGTCCTGGATCTCGTAGTCTTTGCCTTCCAATCGGATCTTGCCGGCGGTCTTGAGGGCCGCTTCTGTGCCGAGGCGCTCGAGGTCCTCCAGACGATAGACCTCGGCGCGGATGAAGCCGCGTTCGATGTCGCTATGGACCTTGCCGGCCGCGCGCCGGGCCACGGTGCCTCGCCGCAGCGGCCAGGCCCGGCATTCATCCGGACCCGCGGTGAGGAAGCAGATCAGGTCGAGCAGTCGGTAGGCGGCGCGGATAAAGACGTTGCGCGCCGGCTCGCCCAACCCGAGCCCGACGAGAAACTCCTGCTGCTCCTCTGCAGGCAAATCGGCGATCTCGGCCTCGATCGCGCCGCAGAGGCCGAGCGAGAGGGCGGAGGGACCGCGCTCCTGAAGCTCTCGCAAGCTGGCCTGCGCCGGATCGCCCCACGCGGTTTCGCTCAGGCTGAAGAGGGTGATCGATGGCTTGATCGACAGGAGCTGGATACCGACGAAGGTGGCCTCCTCCTCATCGCTGAGCCCCAGCGCGCGCAGGGGCTGGCCCGCTTCGAGCTGCGCCACGCAGCGCTCGTTGATCGCCACCTCGGGACCCTTCTTTGACTCCTTGCGCAGTCGCTCCTGGCGGCGCTCGAGCACCTGCAGATCGTGAAGCACCAGCTCATCGCTGAAGAGGGCGTCGTCGCGCGCCGGATCGGCCGGGCGGGCAACCAGGGGGTTGTCGAAGCCGCGGACGACGTGCACCAAGACGTCGACGTTGCGCATGTGCTGCAGCACGTCAGGGCTGAAGGCCCCCGTATCGGCGCGGCCCCCTTCGCCACCGACGTCGACGAAGGTGACCTCGCCGTAGGTCTTGCGCTTGGGCGAGAAGATCGTGGCCAGGCGGTCGACGCGGACGTCGGGCACCTTGATATTGCCGAGCGCGACGCCGCCGCGGTCGCTGCGAGCGCCGGGCGCCAACGCCGAAAACACCGTCGATTTTCCAGAGCCGGCGTAACCGGCGAGTCCCACGCGCATGGCCAACCTCCCGACGCCGCTGCGCGGCCAGTGTCGTCTACAGCAGGGCGTGCGAGGCGTCCAGCGTTGGTTTGGCGCGGACGCGGTGTCGTACCGGCAGCGACGAGCAAGAGCAACCGCCCATGATCAAGGGCGAAGTCGTCGCCCTTGCCGCGCCTCTCAGGCACTGCGGGAGGTTAACCCGCTACAGCGCGCGCGGACTCCGCCTTCTACCGTCGTCGCCCCTCGCTTCGACCCCGCCCGCGCCGTGCAACCCTTTGCGATCGTACCCCTGCAGTGCAGGCGGGTGCAGCGCCGGTGCGTTGCTTCCGGCCACCCGGCGGTGCGCCCCGCGTAGTGGCGCCGGAGCTGCCAACGCCACTACTGGATGCGCACACGCACGTCTACAGCAGGCAGCTGGTGCGCCAGGTCAACGGGCGGTTGGGCCGGTCGGAGTTCACGGAATTCACCGCGGCACAACTGGTCGAGCGCCTTGACCGCCAGGGCATTCAACGCGCAATCGTCATCTCCGGCGCGTACCTCGCTGCGGCCGACGTCTACCCGAACGCGTTGCCGCCGAAGGAGGAGCTCGCAGCGACGCGCAGAGAGAACGACTTCGCCGCCGCTGAGGTCTCTGGCTGGTCCGATCGCCTGATCCTTTTTTGCAGCGTGAACCCCAAGCGCCCGTGGGCAGCCGACGAGGCTGCGCGTTGCCAGCGTGAGCTTGGCGCACGCGGGCTGAAACTGCACTTCTGGAACTCGCTGGTCGATCCGCAGGAGGCGAGTCACCGCACGGCGCTGCGTGCAGTGCTGATCCGAGCCGAGGCGCTCGACTTACCCGTGCTGCTGCACGCGTACAACGGCCAGCTAACGCACTTCGGTGCGCCCCAGATCGACTGCGTCGTCGCAGACACCCTCCAAGCGTGCCCGGAGCTACGTGTCTGTTTCGCTCACGTCGGAGGAGCGGGGGGCTTCGATCCCTCGGTGGAGGAAGCCTTCGAACGCCTGACCACCTTGGCCGCACGGCCGGCATTCGCCCAACGAAGCTGGGTCGACCTGGCAGCGGTGGCCTTCGCGCGGAGGACGCGAAGCTACGAGCGCTCCTCAGTGGCCCAGCTCTCCCGACTCGCCCGGCTACTTGCGCGCTGGGCTCCCGACCGCATCCTCTGGGGCAGCGACAACATCGAGGACTACCTGGCCCAGACTGCCGCCGTCTGGCCGCTGGCGCCCGAGGTTTGGCGGACCATCGCGCAGAGCGACGGGCACCACTTTGTCACGCGGGCGACACGGTAAGCGACGCCCCGTCGCGACGCCCCGCCTTCTGTAGAGGGCGTGCGCGCGCCTGGCGCGCTAGGCTGGGCGTCCCAGGTCCAGGAGGGCGAAGGCGATGGTCGAGGCAGCAGAGGTCCTAGCGTTTTGGTTCGGCGAGATCCGCGCGGATGGAAGCGTCGACGGCCAGCGCGCCGCGCTGTGGTGGAAGAAGGATCCCCTGACCGACGAGACCATCCGCGGGCGCTTCGAGCCGCTGGTGCGGCAGGCTGCGTCGGGAGAGCGCGACAGCTGGGCAGAGACGGCAGAGGGCCGGCTGGCGCTGATCATCTGCCTCGATCAGTTCCCCCGCAATATCTACCGCCAGGACCCACGCGCTTGGGCCTTCGACGCGATCGCCCAACGCCTCTGCCTGGAGGGCCTGGACCGCGGCCACGATCAGCGGCTACCGGTGATCCAGCGCGTCTTCCATTACATGCCGCTGGAGCACGCCGAGGATCGCGACTTGCAGCAGCGCTGCCTCGAGCGCTTCGAGCAGCTACAGGTCGACGCGCCGCCGGCGCTGCAGGAGGCCTGCGCCGCTTACCTGAGCTACGCCGAGCAGCATCACGCGATTATCCAGCGCTTTGGCCGCTTTCCGCACCGCAACCAGGTTTTGGGCCGGAAGTCGACCGAGGAGGAGACGGCGTTTCTCAAGCAACCCGGGTCGTCATTCTGACCTCGGGTCGTCGTTCTGACCTTCCCACGGCGAGCCGGCGTCGCTCCGGAGGCGAGCGCCCTGCCGCGCAACGAGACGGCTATTGACAGCCCGCGCGCAGGTTGCTCTACTGCGCCGCCGCCACGAGGGAACGCATGTACGATACCTCCGACTTCCGCAAGGGACTGAAGGTCCTGATCGACGGCCAGCCGTATATCGTCGTCGATTTTCAGTTCGTCAAGCCGGGCAAGGGCGTGGCCTTCACGCGCGCGCGCGTCAAGAACATGCTGACCGGCTCGGTGCTCGACAAGACCTACCGCTCCGGCGAAAAGCTCGAGCCCGCCAACATCGACGAGCGCCAGATGCAGTACCTCTACCAAGAGGGAGAGAACTACTGCTTCATGGACCAACAGAGCTTCGATCAGGTCTTCGTGCCGGGGGAGATCCTCGGCGACAGTGCCAAGTACCTCTCGGATAACCTAGAGGTCTCGGTCGTCTTTTTTGCAGAGCGCCCCGTCGACGTGACCTTGCCGAACTTTGTCACACTCGAGGTGGTCGAGACCGACCCCGGTTTCCGCGGCGACACGGCGACCGGCGCCACCAAACCCGCGCGGCTCTCGGCGGGCGCGGTGATCAACGTGCCGCTCTTCGTCGAGCAGGGCGAGTGGCTCAAGGTCGATACCCGCACGGGCAGCTACGTCGAGCGCGTGAAGCGCTGACGCAATTACGTCGAGCGCGTGAAGCGCTGACGCAATTACGTCGAGCGCGTTACGTCGAGCGCGTGAAGCGCTGACGCAATTACGTCGAGCGCGTGAAGCGCTGATCCCCTGACGATGGCCACGGCACGCTGCCTCTGCGCCGAGCTCGGTCCCGAGCGCCTGGCCCAGGGGGAGGCCTTCGTCTGTGGGCGCGTGTTGGGCGTCGATCCTGCGCGGCGTGAGCTGATCGTCGTCGACCGCTCAGGTCGGGCCTGCGTCGCCTTACCGGAGCCCTTGCCGCTGCCGAGCCCGGGGGACATCGCGCGCCTCGAGCTGGGCCCCGCGTGGCCGGCCTGCGCCGCCGCTCTTCAGGTGCTGACGCCCTATCGTCGCGCCGAGCCCTTTCCCTCGCCCGGCGCGGATTACTATCGGCTGAACGCGGGCACCAGCAGCCGCGCGGAGCGGCTTCGCTTGCGCGCGCGTTTGTTGGCCGCCGTGCGCGGGTTCTTCGACGCAAGGGGCTTCGTCGAGATTCAGAGCCCGCAGCGCGTCGCCTGTCCGGGGCTAGAGCCGCAGCTCCTGGCCGAGCCGGCGGGGGAGGGGTTCTTGATCACCTCCCCCGAGTATCAGCTCAAGCGCCTGTTGGTCGCCGGTTTCGAGCAAATCTACTTTCTCGGCGGCTGCTGGCGCGCCGACGAACGCGGACCGCTGCACCTCAATGAGCTCTGCATGCTCGAGTGGTACCAGGCCTACGATGAGCTCGAGGCGCTGCTGCTGCTGACCGAGGCGCTGCTGCGCGCGGTGGCGCAGCAGGTCCTCGGCACGCTGCGACTGCGCTGGGGCGGTATGGAGGTCGATCTCGGACAGCCCTTCCGCCGCCTGAGCGTCACGCAGGCGCTGCGCGAGCTCGCCGGGCTGCAGCTCCGCGGGCCGCTCGACGATCCGCGGATGCTGCGTGAGGCCGCGCTGGCGGCGGGTATCGGCCCCTTCGCTGCCGACGCCGACTACGACGAGGTCTTCTCGCGCATCGTCCTCGAGCGCATCGAGCCAGCCCTGGCGACGATGGGCGCCGTCTTCTTCACCGACTTCCCGGCCCCGCTCGCCGCGCTGGCCCGCCGCCACCCGCGCGATGCAGCGCTGGCGCGACGCTCTGAGCTCTATGTGGCGGGCGTCGAGCTGGCCAACGCCTTCGAGGAGCTCACCGATCCAGACGAGCAGCTCGCCCGACTCCGTGCTGATCAGGCGCTGCGCGCGCGCCGTGGGCTGCCCATCTACCCGATCGATCAACGCTTCATCGAGGCGCTGCGCGAAGGCATGCCACCGAGCAGCGGTATCGCCCTCGGCGTCGACCGCCTACTGCTGCTGCTGAGCGGCGCGAGCCACATCGACGAGACGGTGGCCTTCGCCACCCCTGAGCTTTGAGGGCGCTGACCGAGGCGTCTTCGCTCCGGATCGCCTGCGGCAGCGAAGGGCCAAGCCGTTGGCGGCGCGGATGTTGCATTGCGATTGCAAGATGTTGCAATTATTCTCTCGGATGGTGGCCCAGGGCAGAATCCCCTCTCGTTTTCAGCGAGCAGCGTCGGCGATGCAAGCGACAACAAGAGCGACCGGGCAAACGACAGGGCGGCGAAGACTGCTGGCGGCGCTGGTCGCAGCGCTCGTTGCACCCCAGTTGCCATCGCTTGGCGCCAACCGCGGGCCGCAGGGGCGGGCCTGGATCAGGCTGGCCGCGGCTCGGCCTCAACCCAGGGCGCGCCGCCTCTCCGCCGCGGCGTGGGCGATCGCGGAGCACGCGCCACAGACCTTGGCACGGGCCAGATGGGCTTATGGCGTGGTCTGGATGGGAGATATCACGCCGGTGCAGCTCATGGCGCACGCGCTGCTGGAGAATGCCTACGCGACTGCGTCGACCGCTCCTGCGGCGGCCAAGCTCTATCCCTACGAGACCTTCCTGGCGTGGCGCCTTCGCGACCTCAGCCTGGTGGAAATCCTGCAAGTGCGGCGCGCGGTGAAGGCCGGGGCGAGGCAGTGGGCCGAAGCGGCAAGGATTCGGGGACCCAGAGCGAAGCCGGAGGGCAGGAGTGATCGGGGCAGCGAGGTGGATGCGGTGGTCCGGACCCGTCGGCTGGCGCTGGAACTGACGCGTAGGGCGTGGCACGACGCGGCGAGCATGGAGCGCTTGCTGCGCGCATCGCTGCCGCCACAGACCCTTCGAGCGCATGACGAGCCGTTGGCCGCGTCGCTCGCGACCGCCGCGGACTTGCGCCCTGGGGGAGCGAGGGTTGGGCTCCTCGGGGCGCTCGCCTGGAAGGTCGATACAGCCCGAAGATCGCTTATCCCCCCCGCGCTGCGTCCGAGGGAAATCGAGCGGTGGGTCGAGGCGCTGCATGGCGACCTGAAGCTGCGCGTTGGATTGGGCGACGGTTCAGCGGGCCCGGTCAGAGTGCTGGTCGGATCACTGAGCGAGGTGTCGTGCCCGACGCCTAATGTGAACGGCTCATACGCCTTCACCACCGGCGAGGCGGAGACGATGCACCGATCGGCTGAGCGCCGGCGGCAGCTCGCTGAGGTTATGGTGGATACCTTGCTGCACGGGAGGTGTCCTCGCGAAGTTCTGCCCCGCGCGCGGGACGCGATAGTTCGTCTTGCTGGGCACTTTGAGAGGGATCTCAAGGAGGCTTTCCCGGGCGAGGGCGGCGCCCCTGACCTCACTGACGGCCAACCCGGCGTCGAAGCGCGCCTGCGCCGCGTCGAAGCGCGCCTGAGCACAGCCGTGCAGGCGCTGCCCGCTGACTTGCACGAGCTCCTCCGTCCTCTGGGCGAAGTGGCGACCGAAAGCGCTGGATCAGCAAATGGCGAGGCTTCGCCTGGGGAAGGGTGCTGGTCGCGGCTGGATCGCCATTGGACCGCCCTCGAGGCGCTGGTCGAGGCCCAGGATGACCTCGAGGCTTGGGCTGAGGTCGCCGCTGCCCTTGAACCGGAGCGACCCCGCCGCGTTCGCGAGTGAGCGGCCCGCGTTAGCCGCAGTCGGCGCGGGGCGCCCGCCCCCGACGGGGTCGACCAGATCAGTCGCGGGTGCGACCGGATCAGTCGTGGGCGTCGATGTTGAGGGCGGCGAAGAAGTCGTGGCCCTTGTCGTCGATCACGATGAAGGCCGGGAAGTCGACGACCGCGATCTTCCAAACAGCCTCCATGCCGAGCTCCGGGTACTCCAGCACCTCGACGTGCTTGATGCAGTCCTTCGCCAGCCGGGCCGCCGGTCCGCCGATCGAGCCGAGGTAGAAGCCGCCGTATTGCTGGCAAGCCTTGGTGACCGCCCGCGAGCGGTTGCCCTTGGCCAGCATCACCAGGCTGGCGCCCTGCGCCTGAAATAGCTCGACGTAGGCATCCATCCGGCCGGCGGTGGTCGGGCCGAAGCTGCCCGAGGCGTAGCCGCTGGGGGTCTTGGCCGGACCGGCGTAGTAGACCATGTAGTCCCTGAAGTAATCGGGCAGGCCCTCGCCGCGCTCGAGGCGCTCCTTGAGCTTGGCGTGGGCGATGTCGCGGGCGACGATCATCGGGCCGCTGAGCGCGAGCCGCGTCTTGACCGGGTAGCGCGAGAGGTCGGCGCGCAGCGCCGCCATCGGGCGATTGAGGTCGAGCCGCACCACCTCGCCGCCGAGCGACGCGTCGGTAACCTCGGGGAGAAAGCGCGCCGGATCGGTCTCGAGCTGCTCGAGGAAGATCCCGTCGGCGGTGATCTTCCCCAGCGCTTGGCGGTCGGCGGAGCACGAGACCGCGAGGCCGACCGGGCAGGAGGCGCCATGGCGTGGCAGCCGGATCACGCGCACGTCGTGGCAGAAATACTTGCCGCCGAACTGCGCCCCGATGCCCATCGTGCGCGTCAGGGCGAGCACCTTGCCCTCCAGCTCCGGGTCGCGGAAAGCGCGCCCGAGCGCATTGCCGGCGGTCGGCAGGCTGTCGAGGTAGCGCGCCGAGGCGAGCTTGGCCACCTTCAGCGTCATCTCGGCCGAGGTGCCGCCGATCACGACCGCCAGGTGATAGGGCGGGCAGGCCGCCGTGCCGAGGTTGCGGATCTTCTGCTCGAGGAAGCGCAGCAGGCTCTCGGGGTTGAGCAGCGCCTTGGTCTCCTGGAAGAGGAAGCTCTTGTTGGCCGACCCGCCGCCCTTGGCCATGAAGAGGAACTTGTAGCTCTCACCGCCGGTGGCGAAGAGCTCGATCTGCGCCGGCAGGTTGGTGCCGGTGTTGACCTCGCGATAGAGGTCGAGCGGCGCGAGCTGCGAGTAGCGCAGGCTCGTGTCCTGGTAGGTCTCGAAGATGCCGCGGGCGATCGCCTCGGCGTCGTCGTCGCCGCTGAAGACGCGCTGGCCCTTCTTGCCGAGCACGATCGCCGTGCCGGTGTCCTGGCAAGAGGGCAGCACGCGCGCCCCGGCGATGCAGGCGTTCTTCAGCAGCTCGGTGGCGACGAAGCGGTCGTTGGTCGAGGCCTCCGGGTCCTGGAGGATCTGCGAGAGCTGCTCGAGGTGCCCGCTGCGCAGCAGGTGCGCGATGTCATGCATCGCCTCGCGCGTCAGCCGCGTCAGGCCGGCGGGCTCGACCTTGAGCCAGCGCCCGAGCGGCGTAGCGACGGTCGAGACATGATCCGTGGTGACGAGCCGATAAGGCGTGGTGTCGTCCCCGAGCGGCAGCATTTCCTGATAGGCGAAGTCGGTCATGTGAGGATCCCCCGCCGGCCTTTTTAGCGCGAGGGAGGGTTTGACTCCAGTGGCACGGTGGCCTCCTCAGCGTCCCCTAATCAGCGCGAGACGGGTCAGCTCAGCGCGAGACTGATCAGCGCGAGGCGGCTGCTGTGCCCCAGGGCAAACTCGAAAATGAAGGGGCCTCGGCCGGCATCCTTCGCTCAGCCCAGCAGCTCGCGCAGGTAGTGGCCGGTGATCGAGGCGGGGTGGGCGGCGAGTTGTTCGGGGGTGCCGGCGCAGACGATCGCTCCGCCGCGTTCGCCACCCTCGGGGCCGAGGTCGAGGACGTGATCGGCGCACTTGATCACGTCGAGGTTATGCTCGATCACGATCACGGTGTTGCCGCCCTCGACCAGGCGATCGAGCACGGCGAGCAGCTTGCGGATGTCCTCGAAGTGCAGGCCGGTGGTCGGCTCATCGAGCACGTAGAGCGTCTTGCCGGTGCTGCGCTTGGCCAGCTCGCGGCTGAGCTTGACGCGCTGCGCCTCGCCGCCCGAGAGGGTCGGCGCCCCCTGGCCGAGGTGCATGTACTCGAGGCCGACGTCGCGCAGCGTCTCGAGGATGCCGCGCAGGCGCGGGTAGACGGCGAAGCGCTCCAGCGCCTCGGCGACGCTCAGCTCGAGCACGTCGGCGATGTTCAGCCCGTGGTAACGCACCTCGAGGGTGGCGGCGTTGTAGCGCCGGCCCCGACAGACCTCGCAGGGGACATAGACGTCGGGGAGAAAGTGCATCTCGACGCGCCGCACGCCGTCGCCGTCGCAGGCCTCGCAGCGGCCGCCGGCGACGTTGAAGGAGAAGCGCCCGGGACCGTAGCCGCGCGCGCGGGCATCGGCGGTGCGCGAAAAGACGGCGCGGAGCTCGTCGAAGGCCTTGGTGTAGGTCGCCGGGTTCGAGCGCGGGGTGCGCCCGATCGGCGCCTGGTCGATGTGAATGACCTTGTCGAGCTGCTCCAGCCCGCGCAGCGCGTCGTGGGCGCCGACGGGGGCGCGGCCGCCGTGGAGCTGGCGGCAGAGCGCGGGATAGAGCGTGGCGGTGATCAGCGAGCTCTTGCCGGCACCCGACACCCCCGTGACCGCGACGAAGGTGCCGAGCGGGAAGTCGCAGGTGACCTGTTTGAGGTTGTGCTCGCGCGCGCCGACGAGAGTGAGCATGCCGTGGCCGGTGCGGCGCCGCGCCGGCAGGGCGATCTTGGCCCGCCCGCCCAGGTAGCGGCCGGTCAGCGTGTCGGCCCGGCGCAGCGCGCGCGGGCTGCCCGCGAAGACGACCTTGCCGCCCGCGCGCCCGGCACCCGGGCCGAAGTCGACCACGTGATCGGCGCTCTCGATCGTCTCGCGGTCGTGCTCGACGACGACGACCGTGTTGCCGCCGTCGCGCAGGCGCAGCAGCGTGTCGATCAGCCGGCGATTGTCGCGCTGGTGCAGGCCGATCGAGGGCTCGTCGAGCACGTAGGTGACGCCGGAGAGCTCGCTGCCGAGCTGGCTGGCCAGGCGAATGCGCTGCGCCTCACCGCCGGCCAGCGTCGGTCCCGGGCGCTCGAGGGTCAGGTAGTCGAGCCCGACGGCGCGCAGGAAGTCGAGGCGCGCGCCGATCTCCTTGAGCAGCTCGCCGGCGATGGTGGCGTCCGCTCCCGTCAGCGCGAGGCCCTGCAGCCGCTCGGTCGCGCGCCCGACGGGCAGGGCCACCAGCTCAGGCAGGCTGAGGCCGGCGACGCGCACGGCGCGTGATTCGGGGCGCAGCCGGCTGCCCGCGCAGTCGCGACAGGCATGGTCGGAGAGAAAGCGCTGGTAGTAGTCGCGCATCGCGTCCGACTTGGTCTCGCGCAGGCGCCGCATCAGCGTGGGCACGACGCCCTCGAAGCGGGTGCGCCACTGACCGGTGCTGCGGGCGCCACGCCAGCGCACGCGCAGCTCGGCCTCGCCCGTGCCGTGCAGCACCAGCTCGCGCTGCGCCGCGGGGAGCTCGGCCCATGGGCGGTCGAGATCGAGGCCGTGCTGCCGCTCCAGGGCCTGAAAGATGCCGAAGCTCCAGCCGCTGCCGCGCTCCATCGTCGCGGCCCAGGGCTCCAGCGCGCCGCCGCGGATCGAGCGCGAGGGATCGGGGACGACCAGCGCGGGGTCGATCTCCAGCGCGCGTCCCAGGCCGTTGCACGTCGGGCACATGCCGAGCGGGCTGTTGAAGGAGAAGGACTGCGGCGAGAGCGCGGGCAGGCCGATGCCGCAGTCGGCGCAGGCGCGCTCTTGGCTCAGGCGCAGCGCAGTCGGCGCCTCGGCCGGGCCGGCCGGGATCGCGAGCAACACGCCACGGCCCTCGCGCAGCACCGTCTCGACGGCGTCGGCCAGGCGCTCGCGCGGCGTGCGACTGGGGTCGACGCGGTCGACGACCAGCTCGATCGTATGCTTGCGGCGCTTGTCGAGCGCCGGCAGGGCGTCGGCGTCGAGGCGGCAGAGGGCGCCATCGATGCGCGCGCGAGCAAAGCCGCGCTGGCCGCGTTCGAGCAGCAGCTCGCGATACTCGCCTTTGCGATGCTCGACGAGGGGGGCGGCGAGGAGCTGAGGGCCCCTGAGCTGCTGCAGGCGGGCGATGATTTGATCGGTAGAGAGCGACGCGACGACGCGCGTGCAGCTCGGGCAGTGCTGTACGCCGACGCGCGCGTAGAGCACGCGCAGGTAGTCGTAGACCTCGGTGATCGTGCCGACGGTGGAACGTGGGTTGTTCGAGGCGCTCTTCTGCTCGATCGCGATCGTCGGGGTGAGGCCCCGGATGTGCTCGTAGGCCGGCTTGTCCATCTGCCCGAGAAACTGCCGCGCGTAGCTGGAGAGCGACTCGACATAGCGCCGCTGTCCCTCGGCGTAGATCGTGTCGAAGGCGAGCGAGGACTTGCCCGAGCCGCTGACGCCGGTGAAGACGACGAGCTGCTTCTTGGGCACGCGCAGCTCGTCGACGGCCAGGTTATGCTGCCGGGCGCCCCGGATCAGGATGTGGTCCAGCTCCATGGCGGGTCCTTAGCATGGGGCTGCGCGCGGTGCCCGGGGCGGGAATCGAACCCGCACGCCCTATACGGGCAAGGGATTTTAAGTCCCTCGTGTCTGCCTGTTCCACCACCCGGGCAACTGCGGTCGCGGCGGCCCCAGCAGGACGCCCAGAGCTCAGCAGGGCTCCCAGAACGCACCAGGGCTCCCAGAAAGGCGAAGGCCCCGTCGGGTATCCCGACAGGGCCTTCAGCTTCGTACCTTCTTGATCGCTTCATCTCCCTCGAGACGCCTCGACCGTGGTAGCGGGGGCCGGATTTGAACCGACGACCTTCGGGTTATGAGCCCGACGAGCTACCGGGCTGCTCCACCCCGCAACAAGTTGGACGTGTACTACCCGAGCGATCAGCACTTGTCAAGTCCGCGCCGATCGCTGCACGCTGCGGCGATGCAGGGCCTGGGCGCAGAGCTGGAGGTGGCCATAGCCGCGGCGGAAGCGGCAGGGGTGATCTTGCGCGGCTACTTTCGGCAGGCGGTGGTGGTCGAGCATAAGGCCGGGGGCGAGCCGGTCAGCGTCGCCGATCGAGCGGCGGAGGCCCTGATTCTCGAGCGGCTGCGCTCCCACTTCCCGAGCGATGGGGTGTTGGCCGAGGAGCAGGCCGATCGCGCAGGCTGGCTGCAACATGAGCGCGCCTGGTTGGTCGACCCGCTCGATGGGACGCGCGACTTCCTCGCCGGCCGCGAGGGCTTCTGCGTGATGATCGGCCTGCTCGTGGCGGCCCGCCCCGTCCTCGGCGTGGTTCACGCCCCGATCACGGGGCGCACCTACTGCGGGGGCGCGGGGCTGCCGGCGTTGGTGCTCCACCAGGGCGAGCGAAGGCCGCGCGCGCAGCGCGGTGGCCAATCCCACCGAGGCGCGCCTGGTCACGAGCTACTCGCATCGCAGCCGCCGCACCGAGGCTGCGCGTGCCGCGGTGGGTGCGCGCGAAGAGCATCGGCTGGGCAGCGTCGGGCTAAAGGTGGCGCGGATCGCGGGCGGCGAGAGCGACCTCTATGTCAATCCCGACGGGCACTGCAAGCTCTGGGATACCTGCGCGCCCGAGGCGCTGCTGCTGGCCGCCGGAGGCTGCATGACCGACCTCCGGGGTCGCGCGCTCGTCTACGACGACCCGGGGCGGCTGCGGCTAGAGGGCGGAATCGTGGCCAGCAACGGTCATTGCCACGCGGCCGTGCTTGCGCGCCTGGCGCCCCTCGCGGGGGAGACCACCGCCGCCGAGACGGGTACCACGGACTCGTCGCGGACCTCGTAGAGCTGCGGTTGATCGCCCCGCTCCCCCAGCGCCTCGAAGAAGAGCGGCCCGGTGAGCATCGGCATCCCAGCGGGCGGGCGTCGATGCAAGGCCGTCGAGAGCGCAGCAGGTGTCTGCGCGCCGGTCGCCAGGCGCAGGCGCAGGGCGAGGACGGCGTCATGCGCCAGGGCGTCGATCAGGCGCGGTGCCTGCCCCTGCCGGGCCGTGTAGCGCGCCATCAGGGCGGTGGTCAGCGGATCGGCGCTGACGGGATAGAACCCAGGTGCGAGCACGGCGCCTCTGAGATAGCGCGCATGGTGGCGCAGATACTCCGCGCCGACGCCGTCGGCGGTGGCGACGAGCAAGGGGCCACCGGACCCTGCGATGGGCGCGGTCGGCGCGGCCGTCGAGGCGGCGCCGATCCCCGCGAGGGCCAGCGACGGGGCGATCAGCGCGAGGCGCTGGGCGCTGTCGGCGACGAAGAGCACGTCCGGTTTGAGGCGTGCGACCTCGGCCGCGATCCCGCGAAAAGCCACCGCGGCCGGCGGATAATAGAGCACGCGCAGCGCTCGGAGGCCGTCCAGCGTGGCCCGCTCGACGAAGGACCGGGCCATCTCCCGACCGAAGGCGCTCTCCGGCGCCAGCGCGATCAGCCTTCCCCGTGGCCGAGCGCGGGCCGCGTGGTCCGCGAGGGCGCGGGCGCGCGCCGCATTATCCGGCAGCAGGCGCAGCGTTGTCGGCGTCGCTCGCCCCGCCGCCGCGGGGGCCAGCGAGAGCCAGGGTAGGCCGTGGCGCTCGGCAACCACCGCGACGGCGGCCGACGCAGCGGGCCCGCAGGCACCGATCAGCGCCAAGGGTGACGCCTCGCGCAGCAGGGTCTCGGCAGTCATCGCGGCATCCGATCCGAGGGGCCGCAGCACGAGTTCAACCTCAGCCAGCGTGCCCGTCACGGGATGACCGACAGCGACGAGGGCGCCCTTCAAGGCGCTCTCCGCGATGGCGCGATAAGGACCGCTGGCGCTCCAGAGCACGCCGATCACGGGTGGCCGGGCAGCGCCTGGCTGCTCGCTGGAGGCGGCGACCGCCCTTCGTTGGGCGATCCGCTGCCGGGCGAGGGTGCCGGCGAGGTCTGCGCGGGGCGCGTCTGCGCGGGCGAGCGCCAGCAGTTCGTCGGGGCGCAGGTGCTCGTTGACGAGCTGCGTGACGCGCCGCGCCGCGTAGGCGCGCTCGCCTTCGTGCCGGCCAAGCGCCTGGAGCCGGGACCAGTGACGCGCGGCGGCGAGGTACGCGCCCGTGGCCTCCTCGGCCTGGGCCAGCGCCGTCAGCGCCTCCGGGTACGCTGCCTCCTGGCCAGCCTCGGCCCAGGGGCCGAGCGCGCACCGCGCGCCAGCGTAGTCGCCGCTGCGTGCGGCGGCGAGCCCAGCAGCGAGACTCTCGTTTTCGGGCTGCACTGCCGATGGGGCGCTCGGCCGCAGCAGCGGTGCGGCAGGGTGGAGGGGGGGACGGGCGCAGCCGGCGAGCCCCAGCCCCAGCAGCAGCAGCGCCGCCCTTCGAGGGCGCACCGACCTGCCGAGCGCGGGTCCGCTCTTAGCGTCACTGGCTCGCATGACCGCATGCTATACTCCGCGCCGCCATGGTGGAAGAGAGCCCTATCGATATGGACGAGCTGACTGCACATCTCGACCGCGGCTGGGATTTACTCGGTCGCGGCGACCTATTGGCGGCGCGGGTCTCAGCCGAACGCGTCCTCGATCTCGACGCTGATAGCCCCGAGGGAAATACGCTGCTCGGGGCGATTGTGGCGGCCGATGGCGACGCGGAAGAGGCGCTCGAGCTCTTTCGTCACGCCCTCGAGGTCGATCCCGAAAACGTCGACGCGATGATCTACGCCGCCGACGTTGCCCTGCATCCGCTGCGGCAGTATGCCCTCGCCCTGCAGTATCTCGAGGACGCGGCGGCCATCGCCTCGGACGATGATCAGCTCGACCTCGGACTGCTCCGCGCGGAGGCCCACGTCGGCCTCGGCGATCTCGACCACGCCCGCCGCATCGTCGATCGCCTGCCCGGACCGCCTTACGCCGATCCGGCGAACCTGCTGCGCCTCGGCCGCCTCTGCGTCGACCTCGACCGATACGATCGCGCAGTGGAGCTGCTGCAGCAGGCCAGCGAGCAGGAGGCGACCCGCGTCGATGCGCTCTACTTCCTCGGCATCGTGCGCGACATCGGCGGCGATCTCGAGGGAGCGCAGGCCTGCTTCTTGGCGGTGCACGCCGCCGAGGAGGTGCAGCCGGCGCCACCATGGGCGCTCTCGACGGAGGACTTCGCGGCGGTCGCGCACGAGGCATTGGCGAGGGTGCCGACTGACCTTGGCGAGCGCCTGCGCGCCGCGCCGCTGCATCTGCGCGCGATGCCGCCGATCGAGCTGGTCGTCGAGGGGCTCGATCCGCGCGTGCCCGTGCTCTTCGCCGGCAGCCCCGCGGGCGCCGAGGATTCGGGCTCCAGCCCCGGGACGGGCAGTAGCCCGAGCAGTGGCCCGAGCAGTGGCCCGAGCACCAGTAGCGCCAGCAATGGGCGGCGCGTGCGGCGCGAGAGCGAGTCGCCGCCTCAACCGGAGCTGTCCGCGATTTTCATCTATCAGCGCAACGTCGAGCGCTTCGCCGGCTTTGCCGATGCCGAGGGTGAGGAGCTCTTTCGCGCGCTGATCGACGAGGCCTCCGGCTTCTTCGCCCTTTCAGCCGAGGAGACTGAGCGTCTGCTCGACGCCCCAGCCGCCGACGCGCCGTCGGCCTAGCGCGAGCCGCGCGCGGGGGATCCATGTCGCGCCTGGTCTACGGCGTGCGCCCGGTCGGCGAGTTGCTGCGGCGGCGCGCGAGTGAGATTCAAAGCCTGTGGCTGGCGGCTGAGCGCAACGCTGCGGCCGAGCCGATCCAGGCGCTGCGCGGCGTCGCCGAGGCGCAGGGGCTGGCGCCGCAGATAGTGCCGCGCGAGCAGCTCGACGCGCTCTGCGGCGGCGAGTCGCATCAGGGCGTCGCGGCGATTGTCTGCGACTTCGACTACGTCGATCTCGAAGACCTGGTGCCTGCGGGCGCCACGCCCGCGCCGCTGATCATCGCGGTCGACGGGGTGACCGATCCACAGAACCTCGGGGCCATGTTCCGCGCCGGCGCCGTGCTCGGTGCGACGGGCATCGTGCTGACCAAGGACCGCTGCGCGAGCGTCAGCCCGGCGGTGGTTCGTGTCTCCTCAGGGGCCACGGAGCATCTGCCCTGCGCGCGCGTGACCAACCTGACGCGCGCCCTGGAGCGGCTCAAGGAGCTCGGCGTTTGGGTCGCGGGGACGGTCGAGCGCGGTGGGCAGGCGCCCGCCGACGTCGACCTGGCGGGGCCGCTCGCGCTCGTGCTCGGCAGCGAAGAGCGGGGGATGCGGCCTGGGGTGGCCAAGGCCTGCGACTATCGACTGACGATCCCGACGCCAGGAGCGATGGCCGCGCTGAACGTCGCCAGCGCGACCGCCATTCTGATCTACGAGGCTGCACGACAACGACGGCGCCAGAGCGCGGGCTAGCGGCCCGCCGACGCGGCGTAGGACGCTTGGTCAGCGAAGGGTACGGTTCCTTGCCCGCGCGCAGCGCGGTCGTTAGGCTTCACCCATGACGCAGCGCAGCGTGGGCGGTGGGGCTGGCCGCCCGCCGACGGATTTCGATCGCTTCGAGGGCGAGATCGAGCTCGATCAGAGCCGGCCGGCGCGCGTCGCGGGGGGCAACCCGCCGGTGAGGCCCTTGGCGTCCCCGGTCGCACCCGATCCCGTGGGCTCGCGACGGCCGACCGGCTCAGGGCTGCAGCGCAGCGTCGTCGATCAGCGCGCCGCGCTCGGGCATGGAAACGCGTCGACCGCGCGGCCGGGGCGGTCGACCGCGCGGCTGGAACGATCGACCGCAGGAGGCCGTGGCGCCTGGGCGCTTCCGCTGATCGCGCTCGCGGTGGTCGCGCTGCTGGGGCTGGCTGGCTACCGGCTATACAGCTCCTACCGCGCCAACCAGCTGCGCTTCGCCTTCCACGCGCGGGCGCAGGACCTGCGGCAGGCGCTGCTGCAGCTCGGGCACCCGCCGGGTCGAGGCGAGATCAGCGCCGCGGTCGGGCGCTTCGCGCGCGACACCGGTGTGACCCTCGAGCAGATCGAGCCCTCGATCGAGCCGCTCAACGATGTGACCGTCAACAAGCTGCCGCAGCCGACGCGCATTGCGCTGGGTATTGCGGCAAAGCTGCCGCGATACCGCCTGCCCTACGCAGTGGTCGGGTTTCGCGCCCGGCTCAGCGCCCGCTACGGCATGACCGTGCAGCGCTTCGACGCGCGGCACTACACGCACTTCGATAGCGAGGTCGCCGGCGACGGGGGTCGCCCCGGCGGCGGTGACGCCACGCCCGCGGCGATCGGTCGCCAGGTGGAGGAGCAGCTCCAACGCCGAATGAAGCGCGCGCTCGGGCCAGACGCGCTCTGAGCCACGAGGCGGCCGGGCAGCCTCGACCACGTTGCTCCCCCCGCTTGGCCACGATCGCGCGTCGAGCGCCGCGAGCGAGGACTGCGGTCAGGGTGCGCGATCAGCGCGGTCTCACGGGCTGCCGGGGACGAGCAGGGGGCTGTTCGTGATCGCGGCGCTCGTCGTCGTGGAGATGACGAAGATCTGCGAGTGGTCGTCACGGCGGAGGAGCAAGCCCTCCTCCTCCGGATGGGGCGATCGGACGATCGTCAGGGTCAGGCCGCTGGTCGGCGTTGATCCCTTGGCGGCGGCCAGCTCGATGCGGACCCGCGCGAGGGGTGCGGCGAAGGCCCCGAGACTGGCGCTGTCGGGATCGTCCAGGAAGCCCTCCGCAGTCAGCGTCGAGAGTGCCAGGAGCCAGCGGTCGACCGCGCTCGAATCGATCGGAGCCTCCGCTGGCGCTGTGCTCGCCGCGCTCCACGGGCTCGCCGCCGCCGCGCGCTCCAGACGCAGCGCCCCGGCGGCACTCTCGATCGCCAACCTGCGGGCGTCGTTGACGTCAAAGGCCAAGACGCGCCGATCGCGCCAGAAGCGCCAGGAAGGCACGGCCAGCGCCTTCAGGTCGCCAACGGCTTGCCATACCGGCTCGGCCTTTGCTGCGCGCACCATCGTATGCCCATCGATCACACGGCCCAGAAGCAAGTCCGCCAGCGGGGCAGAGGCGGAGAAGAGGCGGATCCGCGTGCCCGTCACCTGGTCGACACCCAGCGCGGCATGGCGGCTGACCCTTTCTGTCACGCGGTCGCGGAGACGCATCCCGACGATGGCGCTGATCAGCCGCGCGACGGTCTGCCCGTCGGCCAGCGGCCGCCGCGCAAGGACGAGGCGCCAAGGGCTGCGCTTGCGCGTAGCGCGCGCGATCGTTATCGCTCCCGTCGGGCCGCTGATCACGATGCGCGTCAGGGTTTGCGGGCTGAAGGCCGAGAAGAGCCGTCTGGCGGCCACCCCAGGGGTCGGTCGATGATCGCTCCCGCGCTCCAACACGAGCCAAACGCCGAAGAGCGTCAGGAAGGTCGTTAATGCCAGCAGCGTGCGCGATCCTCGTCTCATCGCCGAACCTCAGGACCCTGCCGGTGGCGGGTGATTGCGGCCAAGGCGGGTCGCCGGGGCCAATGACCACCGCGCGCGGCCGGCGATCAGCGCGGCGGCTTGAAGGCGCCGCCGGCGCTGGCGCAGGGCCCAGGACGCGAGGCCGAGCAGCAACACGAGCAGCGGCGGCCCAAGGCCGGTCGCGTGTTGCAGCAGGCGCGCGGCCGACTCGTCGATTTGATGCAGCGGGCGACGCAGGTGTTGCTTGCTGCGCAGCGCGACCAGGTCGTCGTCGCCGCTGACGACGTCGACCAGATTGCGCAGCAGGAGCAGACCGGTGGGGCTGGTGTGTAGGTGACGATCGTGGACGAAGTCGCCATCGCCAAAGACGACGAGCTGCGCCGAGGGCAAGCTGTGGCGCGCGACGAGCGCCGCGCCCTGCTGCCGCTGATCCTCCGCGGACGCGGAGGCCGTCGCTGCCGTCCCAGCGGCCTCCGGGTCGGAGGCAGACGCATCGCTGAAGAAGCTGCGGAAGACACCCCGCCGATAGACGGCGACGGAGAAGGGACCGCGCGCGGCCTGGGCGGGTGCCGGCTGCCGCGGGTCGAAGACCAGCGGGCCGACGTGGCGCCAGCTCGCCGGCGAGGTGCGTGCCAGCACCGCGCCCGATCCACCCGCGATCGTGCTCCGCGGGGCCAGCCCGACGGCAGTCGGCAGCACCAGCACCAGCTCGCGCAGGGTGCGCGTCGCAGCGTGGTCGCGGGAGAGGTCCGTGATCAGCGGAAAGACCGGATTGTGGACCAAGATCGCGCGGTCCTGCGCCACCGCCAGCGGCAGCGCACGGGTCTGCGGGTCGAGGATCGGCTGCGCGCCGAGCTGAACGCCGTAACGCGCCAACTGGCGATCGAGGCCTGTCGCACGCTCCTCGGCGCGGAGGGTCAGCTCACCGCCGCTCGAGACGCTGGCCCGCAGGTCGAGGCTCGCATGGTCGAGCAGCAAGATCAGCGCCTTGCCACGCATCAAGAACGAATCGAGGGCGCGCTGCGCGCTGCGGGCGAAGGGTCGCCGGGGCGACACGACGATCAGCAGATCCAGATCGTCGGGGATCGGCCCCGCGGCGGGGTCAAGGGGCACTGTCGCCAGCACATGATCACTGAGCGCGCGCGCGGCGGCGCTCAGCCCGTCGTCCAGGGTCGGTTCTCCGTGGCCCGCGCTGAAGCCCACGTGCACCGCTGTCGTCTGGCGCAGGCGCTTGATCGCCGCGCTGAGTGGATACTCGAGATCGCCGACGCTGAGCAGATTCGGCACCGCCTCGATGCGCCCGCCGTACTGCAGCGAGACGCCCAGGTAGCCGAGCTGCACGCTGCGCCTGGTGCGCGAGCGAAGTCCGAGCTGGAGCGGAGGGATCTTGGCGCGCGCCGCCTCGCGCTGGCCGCTGGCCGTCAGCCCCGGGTCGACCGCCTCGACCGCGATCCGTCCATGCGCGCGCGCCGCATACTCGAGCAAGAGGTCGCGGGCCTTGCGGCCGATCGCCGCCGCGGAGGGCGGCAGGTCCCGACTCAGAAAGATCTTGATCGTCAAGCGGTCGTTGAGCCCCTTGGCCAGCCGCGCCGAGGCCGGGTCGAGGCTGAAGTGCCCGTCGGCGGTCAGGTCGGCGCGGAAGAAGCGCTGTCCGGCGATCAGATTCGCGAGCACGAGGCTGCCGATCACGAGCAGCGGATAGGCGAGGCGGTGGCGATGATGGTTGCGCATCCGCTGCAGCATGGCCGCGCCTCAGTCGCGCTCGCGCTGCTCGAGCGCTTGCGTGGCGAGAAAGAGGCAGGCGATCGTCAAGGTCAGGTAGTAGACCAGATCGCGGCTGTCGACGATACCGCGCGCCAGGTTGTCGAAGTGGCGTCCCAGATCGAGGGCGCTCAGCAACGCGCGGGGTCCCGGGGGGAAGGCCTCGGCGATCGCGCCGACGACGTAGAGGGGCAGGGAGATCGCCAGCGCACCGACGAGGGCGAGCGCCTGGTTCGAGGTCCAGCTCGAGGCCAAGATCCCGATCGCCAGGTAGCTCGACCCCATCAGGAGCAGGCCCAGATACCCGCCCGCGACCGGGCCCCAATCGAGGTCCCCAAGCTCGTTGAGGGCCAGAGGGTAGGCCAGGGTCGGCAAGAGCACCGCGCCGAGCACCGCGAGCGCGGCGAGGTGCTTGCCAAGCACCAACTCCCACTCGTTGAGCGGCAGGCTGAGCAGCATCTCGAAGGTTCGACTGCGGCGCTCTTCGGCCAGCAAGCGCATTGTCAACGCCGGCGCCAGCAGGAGAAAGAGCCGGGGACAGAGCTCGAAGAAATCGCGCAGTGAGGCCTCGCCAGCGCTGAAGACCTGGCCGAAGAACGTATACCCTGCCACCGTGAGGAACACCGTCGCCGCGACGTAGGCGACGGGGGCCGTCGAATAGCTGGCAAGCTCGCGTCGGGCAATCACCCAGGTGCCGTGCATCGTGCTCTTCCCTCGGCCGCGTCATCACGCGCGGCCGTTACTCCGTGGTCAGCCGGCGAAAGACATCCTCGAGCGTGGCCGCTGGTCGGTGCAACTCGAGCAGGATCCAACCGCGGTCGCGCGCGCAACAGAAGAGCTCTCGTCGCAGATCGCGCTGTTCGGGCAGCGCCCGCAGCGAAATTGCGACGGCGCCGAGAGGTGCCGCCTCGTTGGCGTAGGGGGGCGCCAGCGTAACGTCCTCCACGCCCTTCAGTCCCCGCAGCGCCGCAACGATAACCTCGCTGTCCTCGCTGCTGCGATCAATCACCAGCCGGTAGCACCCACCAGCGTGGCGGGCGGCGAGGGTGTTCGGCTCTCCGTCGGCAACGATCGCACCATCGCTGATGATCAAGACGCGGCTGCAGCTCGCCTGCACCTCGGAGAGCACGTGCGTCGAAACGATCACGGTCTTGTGGCGACCGATCTCGCGGATCAGCTCGCGGATGCCCCGGATCTGATTCGGGTCGAGCCCGCTGGTGGGTTCGTCCAGCAGCAGAATCGCCGGATCGTGCAGCAGCGCCTGCGCCAGCCCCACGCGTTGTCGCAGGCCCTTGGAGAGCTCACCAGCCGGGCGCGCGAGCACGTCGAAGAGGCCGCAGACCTCGGCGGCATCACCGATGCGCCGCTCGCGCTCGCGCGCTTCGATGCGCCGCAGGTCGGCCACGAGCTGGAGGTGCTCGAGGGCCGTCATCTCCGGGTAGAGCGGTGCGTCCTCGGTCAGCACGCCGATCTGGCGCCTCACCTGCAGCGACTGGCGCTGCACATCATGGCCCGCGACGATGGCGATGCCAGAGGTCGGCCGGAGGTAACCGGCGAGAATACGCAGCGTCGTGGTCTTGCCGGCGCCGTTTGGCCCGAGGAAGCCCAGCACCTCGCCGCGGCCAATCTCGAAGGTAATCTCCCGTAGCGCCTGCACCTCGCCGAAGCGCTTGCTCAGCTTCTGCACCTGCACCATCGGTCCGGCGACGACCGCGGGATAGGCATCGGTGAAGAACCGCCGGATCATCGCAGATCCGTGGCCACCCAGACACGCTTGACGAAGCGCGGATCGATCGCGACATCGCTCAGCGCGCTCAGCTCGCGATGCAGCGCCATCAACCAGCCCTCGATCAGGGCCAACGTCGGGGCGGCGGGCGGCGCTTTCAGCCTCAGCGTCGCGACGCGGTCGGCCGCCGCAAAGAACTCTGCGTCCGGTCGTGCCGTCCCGGCGAGGCGATCGCGTAGCGTGTGGAGGCCCGCTCGATCGAGCGCCCCGTCGCGGCCCAGCGCCTCGCTGGCGACGGCGGTGCAGAAGAGCGACGCGAGGGTGGCGGATTCCGGCAGCGGGACGGGGCGTGCGGAGGGCGGCACGAGTGCCAGCGCCAGCGCTACCTCGTCGATCGATCCCGCAACGGCGTCGAGGTCGGCCGCCGCCGCGAAGGGCCGCCGGAGGGCGTGCGGTGGCGCGTACATCGGCGGGGTCGCGAGCAGCGCGCCGATTGCGGCGTGCCACGGGGTGTCGAGCAGGCCGACCGGATCGTTGCCATGGCGGAGCTGGCCGTCGCGCAGCAGCGGCGGCAGCCGCCGCTGTTGCTGCAACACCAGGCTGTGCCCGAGGCGGGCCACGCGCAGCAGAGCGACTTGCCGCAGGGCGGCTGGCGCCGCGGCGGGGACGCCCTTGCAGAGGCGCTCCAGGCCAAGGCTGAGCCGCCCCCGCAGGTGCTCGAGCGTGCGAGTGACCCGCTCGAGGTCGGCGGGGTCGACGCGATCGGCCGCCAAGTTGACGTTGGAGAGCACGACGAGGGCGCCGCCGATCCGCCGCCGTTCCGCGGCGTCGACCACCTCGGCCAGACCGCGGTTCCAGAAGCAATCCGGGTCGGGAGGAATCGCCGTCGCCAGCTCCCCCGCGCCCGCGGGCTCTGGATCCGCGCGCAGCGGCTGGTCGGCGGTGCCGTCGTGATCCGCGCTGACCCGCGCTGGGTCGAGGTAGGTGTAGATTCGCAGCGCCTCGTTCACGTCACCGAAGCCGAGATCCTCGAGGCGACGGCGGCGCCAGCGTGCCGCTGTTTCCTCGAGCTCGGTGGGCAGCTCGGCGATCAGGTTGTGCAGCAGGCGCCGCGCGTCGTCCGGCCCGTCGCGGTAGAGCGCAGCGACCAGCGCGGCGATCTGGTCGTTTTGCGTCTCGTTTTCACCCAGCAGATCGAGCGCAAACCAGCCGTCCGGCGTGGCGAGGGGGCGGCCCTCCGGATCTGGGGGCGGCTCCTCGTCCTGGAGCAGGGACACGCGCGTCGTGCGCAGCAGCAGCAGCGCGATCAGCTCAACGTCGAGGGCTCGGTAGTGGCGGTGGAAGGCGCCCTCGGTGAGCTGGCTCAGCGCCGACAGCCACTCCAGCAGCTTGGCGACGTCGACCTCGACCGGGTCACGCCAGACCTGTAAGTCGACCGTGTCGCGGACCTGCTCGCCGCGGGCCAGCTCGAGCAGCGGGAGGCTTTCGATCAGCCCGGCCCGCCGCGTCAGTTGGTGCAGATCGAGCGCCGCGAGCTCGCGCACGGCCGCCGGCTGCTGGACCAGCGCCTCGATCCGCTCCGCCAAGGCGGAGTCGTCCGTAGACCCGTTGGAACTCGCCACCAAGCGCAGCTCGGCGCGCCGTGTTTCCGTCATCGAGGACTCCAGGCTGGGCTGGCCACCGAGGCCGCGTGTCGTGAGGCGCTTCAGATCGTGCCGTCGACGCGGGTCACCTCGACCCGCATGAGGTAACCACCAGATGGTCGCCAGGCTCGATCACCGTTTCCTCGACCGAGAAGACGTTGTCGGCTCCCGCCCGCTGGAACAGATCCTGGGCGCCAATCTCGCGCGAAAGCTGGTAGCGGTACTGGTCGGTGCAGCCGGGCTCGTACCAGTTGACCTCCGTTTCGAAGCCCGGCGATCGCCCCGTGCCATCGGGCGCCAGGAAGAGCACCACCTTGATCGTCCAGTCGCCGGGCGCCGTCTCGACCAGCACGGATTGGCCGCCAGGGAAGACGCCCTCGAGGTAGCTGCCTTCGTCGAGCGTGCACCCCGCGCGCTTGCCGAGACAGGTCTGATAGACGCCCTGGCAGAGCTTCTTGCCGCGCCCGCCGGTGAAGGCCGCCTCGGAGGTGGTCGGCAGGCAGCCCGTGCTTCCGGCGCCGAGCGCCGTGAGCTGTAACGCGAACACGAGCCAAGAGGGCGAATAGCGCGACACGGAAACCTCTTCGAGGAAGGGTGTACGTCGGGTGCCGTGACAGTCTACGGCATCGAATCAGGGGGCGGCAAGGCGGCGGGCGATTCGGCGCAGGAGCGCCGGCGACCGCTCAGCGAGACTCCCAGAGCCAGGCCCCCGCGGCGCCCGCGTAGACCGCGGCCGCAAGCGCCAGCACACCCGTGAAGCCGACGACGGTGGCGGCGATCACCGCCAGCACCGCGCCGACCACACTCGTCACTGCGTTGAGTCCCCAGGCCCAGGGAATCAGCCCGGGCCGACGCTCGCCGGCGTGGCGCAGCCCGAGCGGGAAGGCGGCGCCGAGTAGGATCCCGAGCGGCGTCAGCAGGGCGGCGACGGTGATCAGGCGGGTGGCGAGCGACCAGGCCAACGCATGCCGCAAGAGGAGATTTGTGGCGCCGCTGACGAGCAGCAGGGCCAGGGCAATCGAGAGCAAGAGGCCTAGCAAGCGCGGGCGCAGCCGGGTGGTCCGCGGTGCCCAGCGCTGGCTCAGCCCGCTGCCGACGCCTGAGCTGAGCAGCAGCGCACCGATGACCGTGGCGAAGGCGTGCACCGGCTGGCCGATGAACAAGGTCAAGCGCTGGATCAGGGCCACCTCGGCCAGCATGAAGCCGAGGCCGAGGGCCGAGAAGTAGAGCAGCAGCGGCAGGCTGCCACGCTCGATCAGGGCGCCGCGGCGCCGCCCGAGCGCCAAGGGGACGACGATCAGCAGCAGCGCGAGCAGCAGCGATTGCGCCAACACGGCCAGGAGCACGACCTCAGCGACCGGCTGATCCTCGAGCGCCATCCGCTCACGCTGCTGCTGGCGGAAGGCCCCCGCGACGTCGACCCAGCGCAGAGCGCCCCAGCGACCATGTTGGTTGAAGAAGGGCCGGTCATCGGTCGTGGGTTCCAGCGCCCGGCGGCTCTTGCGAAAGAGCGCCGCCAGCGCCGCAGCGTCGTCCCGCAGCAGCGACCGAAAAATGGGGGGTCCTGCGCTCTCGCCGGGGAGGTAGAGCGTGCGGAGCCGGTGGGCGCCGAGGCGTTGGCGTGCCTCCGTCAGCCACTCGGCGGGGAGCGGCCGAGCGCCGACATAGACGCCGCCGAAGAAACTCGGACTGCCATCCGGCGTCCGGCTGGCGTAGACGGCGACGTGACGCCAGGGCTGCGCGCGCCCGCGGGCGCCGAGCGCCGCGCGGACCGTCGCCACCAGACGCGGGAGCTGGGGCTCGGGCCGGGTAATCCACAAGACGCCCTCGGCGCTGAGGTGGTCAAGCAAGCTCGTCACCGCCTCGACCGTGAGGAGGTAGCTCTCGGCCAGGCTGAGCGCGCCGGCCGCTGTCGCGGCATTGCTGATCGTGTGGGCGGCGACGATCGCGTCGAAGCGCTCGGTTTGGCGCGCGATGAAGCTGCGCGCCTCGTCCGTGTGCAACTCGACGCGGGGATCGGCGAAGAGCTCGCCGATGTAACCGGCCATCGGCCCGCGCACGAGCGCGTTGATCAACGGGTTGACCTCGACGGCGACGACGCGCTGGACGCCGTTGCGCAGCGCAGCGAGCACCTCGACGCCCCCGCCCGACCCGATAATCAAGGCGCTGCGCGTGCGCTGCGGGCGCAGCGCCAAGGCGTGAGCATCCTCTACCGGCGCCAGGCTCGCCAGCGGACCCCTGACGCGGGGCAGCCGGGTGAAGGCGGTCCCCGCATCGATCGAGATCATCCTGCTCTCGCGCAGGCCGATCACGTCGACGCGCGAGAAGGTATTCCATCCGGTGTAGAGGCGATGGCGACTCCCGAGCGCCGCAGCGATCGGCTGGGTGCCGAGACGTTTGGTCGGCGAGATGCGCAGCGGCAGCGCCCGTTCCGCGACGCAGCAGAGCCCCAGCAAGAGGGCCAACCCAGCGCTCACGCCGCGTCGCGCCCGACCGGTGGCGAAGACTGCCGCCGCCGCACAGGCCAGCGCCGCGCTGACGGCGATCGCCGTCGAGACGCCCGCGGGCATCACCGCGACCAGCAAGAGCGCACCGACACCGGCGCCGACGAGATCGAAGAGGTAGATCGTGCCGGCCTGGGCCGGATGCCGGCCCAGGAGCAAGGCGGCGATCAGCCCACTGCAGACGAAGGGCGCCGCCAGTGCGAGCACGTAGAGCGGTCCATAGACGAGCTGCCGCGCGTCCGCCAACAGGGCGAAGGGGGCGAAGGGTATATGATTGGCGGCGAGGAAGCCGAGCAGCGCCGCGGCTGCCTGGGCCACCGCGAGCACCCAGAGCGCGCGGTCGAGCGGTACCGCAGCCCACCAACGCCGGCCGAGCGTGAGCAACACGCCGCTGACGCCGAACCCGAGCATCGCCGTGCTGATGACGAGGAAGGCGAAGTGGTACCAGAGGGCCACCGAGAGCGCACGCGTCCAGCTGATTTGCAGCAGCATCGTCGCCGCCGAGACCATCCCCAGCCCCCATTGATAGGCACGCAGTCGGGGAGGGGCGGCGGGCGCGGCGCTGGAGGGCATGGCGCGGCGCAGCATAGCATGCTGCGCGACCGGCAAGAGCGGGGCCCCTGGCGCGCTTGACGCGCCAGCGCACGTGGGTAACCGTTCGCGCTCGGCGCGCAGCCCTGCGGGCGGCGGCGCCCGCGCGCCGCCTGGAAGGCGCGGACTGCCGAGGATCGCCGGCGGAGGCGAGAGGACGCGATGGAACGACGCCGGTTCTTGCGATATGCGGTGGCGGCCCCGCTGCTGGGGGCTGCCGCCTGTCGCCTGCGTCCAGGTGAGCCGCGATCGTCAGCGCTCGATGCGGGCGCGGTCGCTCCGGCGGCGCCCTGCGCGGTAGAGTTCGTCGAGGCCGCGCGAGCGCGCGTCTTGAGCGCCAGTGAATGGCAGACGCTCGAGGCTCTTTGCGAGCGCCTCTTGCCCCGTGATGCCGATCCTGGCGCCAGCGACGCGGGGGTCATCAACTATATCGACGCGCAGCTCGGTCACGCGCCCGTGAGCGCCTATTTGCCGATGTTTCGCTTTGCCGCCCGGCACCTGCAGGCCCAGGCGCGACGGCACGGGAGTAGCAGCTTCGCCGCGCTGCCGGTTGGCAAGCAGGACCAGCTCTTGCGCGAGGTTGCCGGCGGACGGCTCGGACCGGTGGCCGGCCTGCGTTTCGTGCGGGTCTTGCTAGCTCTGACGCTCGAGGGCTTCCTCTGCGATCCGATCTACGGCGGAAACCGGGACGGCGTAGGCTGGCGCACGGTGGGCTTCGAGCCGATCGAGCCGCGGGCACACTGCCCGTACCGGGGGCGCGCGTGAACGAGGAGCAGCAGCGCTGGCGCGAGCCGCTCGGCCCCGACGTCGTCCGCGACGGCGCCGTCGATGTCGTCGTCGTCGGCAGCGGCGCGGGTGGCGGCCCGGTGGCGTTGACCCTGGCACGGGCCGGTTGGCGCGTGCTGGTGCTCGAGAAGGGGCCGGCCTACGACCAGCGTGATTTCGTCTTCGACGAGCTGCGCTCGGCGCGGCGGGACTTCTTCGTGCCCGCCCCGACGACCGAACCGCATGTGGCGATCCGACCCGGCAGTGCGCCGGAGCAGACGACGGATGGCTGGACCGCCAACTGCGTCGGGGGCGCCACGGTCCACTTCTCTGGTTTTACCTATCGCCTGCACCCGATCGATCTCGAACAGCGCTCGCGGCTGGGGCCGGTTGCGGGCGCGGCGGTCGCCGACTGGCCGCTGCGCTGGTCCGAGCTCGAGCCGTATTACGAGCGCGCCGAGTACCTGATCGGCGTCTCCGGCGCCGCCGCGCGCAACCCCTTCGAGACCTTTCGCCGACCGCTGCCGCTGCCGCCGCTGGCCGAACACGGCTTTGCCGGGCTGCTCGACCAGACCTGCACGGCGCTCGGCCTGCATAGCTACCCGACGGCGCGGGCGATCCTCTCCCTGCCCTGGAACGGGCGCGCCTCCTGCCGCCGCAAGCCGATGTGCGGCAGCTACGGCTGCGAGACCGGGGCGAAGTCCTCGGCCCTGGCCGCGCTCATCATTCCTGCCCTGGCCACGGGCAATTGCCAGGTGCGGCCCTCGAGCATGGTGCATGCGATCGAGACCGACGAGCGCGGCGCAGCGCGCGCCGTGCGCTATTTCGACAGTGACGGGCGGGAGCAGCGGGTCAAGGCTGCGGTGGTGGTCCTCGCTTGCTCGGCGATCGAAACGGCCAGGCTGCTGCTGCTCTCGCGGGGCAAGGCGCATCCCGAGGGGCTCGGCAATCAGCACGATCAGGTCGGCCGCCACCTGATGTTCACCGGCGCCGGGGCCGGGCAGGTCGACTTCGATCGCAGCGACCCGCGCCTGAGGACCATGGATTGGCGCGAGCCCTTCGTCGATCGCTCCTTGCAGGACTACTACCTGCTGCAGCGTAACGGGCGGCCCTGGCGCAAAGGCGGCACGCTCTGCTTCCTGTTGCCCCACGGCAATCCGATTTTCGGGGCCGAACAGCTGGCGACGGCCGGCGGCCGCCTGCGCTGGGGCGCCGAGCTGAAGGACGCGCTGCGCCGCCGCTTTCGCGAGGTCCGCACCCTCGAGTTCGAGGTCTTCTCGGAGGCGCTGCCGCTGGCCGATTCCCGCGTCACCCTCGATCCCTCCGTCAAGGATCGCTGGGGGCTGCCGGCTGCGCGCTTCGTGCGCCTGCAACACGCCCAGGATCGTGAAGTGGGCGAGTGGCTCGTCGACCGTGGTCTCGAGGTGCTGCGCGCGCTCGGCGGCGCCACGCCGGTCGCCACGCGGCGCGCGGGCCAGACGCCCTGGCTGCAGGCCGGCACCTGTCGCTTCGGCAGCGATCCGCGGCAGTCCGTGCTCGACCGCGACTGTCGCGTGCACAGCGCCGCCAATGTCCTCGTCACCGACGGGAGCTTCATGCCGAGCAGCGGCGGTGTGCCCAATACCCTGACGATCGAGGCCAATGCGTTGCGCGTGGCGGATCGAATCGTCGCGCTCGGGCGGCAGCAGCGGCAGCAGGGTCCGCGCGGCTAGCGCCTTGGGGATCCTCGCTCCAACCGCGCGGCAGGCGCGCGGGGCGCGCCCGCCCGGCCTCGGCCTGGCCCTTGCGCTGAGTCTGCTCGCGCCGCTGGCCCTCGCCGGTGAGCGCGCGACTGCGGCCCCGACTGCGGCCCCGACCCCGGCCCCGACCCAGCCTGACGTGAGCACGCCCGAGCCCTTCGTGCGCGTCGAGGGCACGCGGTTCTTGGTCGGCGACGCGCCCTTCGCCTTCGTCGGCGCCAACGCGCATGTCCTGCACGGCCCAGAGGCACGGACCCAGACCGACGCCACGCTGAGGGCTGTCGCGGCCGACGGGCTGCGCGTGGCTCGGGTCTGGGCGCTCGGCGAGGCAGCCGCCGACGCCCAGCCCTGGGAGCGGCAGCACTTCGCCTTTCGCGCCGGACCCGAGGGTTGGAACGACGAGGCCTTCCGCCACCTCGACCGCGTGCTGCAGACCGCCCGCGGGCTCGGCCTGCGACTGATCCTCACGCTCTCGAATCATTGGCGCGACTATGGCGGGATTCCGATGTACCTGCGGTGGGCGGGGCAGCTCGACCAGAGCGCCTACGGCTACAGCGATCGCTTCTTCACTGACCCGCGCGTGCGCGGCTGGTTTCTCGATCACGTGCGGCGCCTCGTCACTCGCGTCAACGCGCTGACCGGGGTGCGCTACGCCGACGATCCGACGATCATGGCCTGGGAGCTGCAAAACGAGCTCCACGGCACACCTGAGGCTGCGGGCGCGCGTCGCGCGTGGGTCGTGGCGATGTCGCGCGCGGTGCGCGGCTTCGGCGCGCGCCAGCTCGTGGTGCCGGGCGCGCTGGGCTACGATCTCCAGCTCGAGCGCGACGAATGGATCGCCCTTTGTCAGCTACCCGAGGTCTCCTATTGCGATCACCACGTCTATCCGGCGTCGCGGCTGCAAAGCGCCACCGCAGCGCGTCTACGGCGCTATATCGACGATCGGACGCAGCTCGCGCTCTTCGTCGTCGGCAAGCCGCTCGTCTGGGGCGAGTTCGGCTTCGCTCAAGAGACGACCGGCGGATCGCGAGCCACCTGGCACGCGCGCTTCCTCGAGCGGGCGTTTTTCGACGGCGCCAGCGGGGCCCTGGTCTGGATCTACCAGCCGAGCCTGCCCTGGAAGGGCACCTACCGCATCACCGTTGGCCAGCCGCAATACCGGCCCGTGCGCCGCGTCCTCGCGCGCTTCGCGCGGCGGGTGGCCGAGCGCGCTGTCGAGCCGCAGAACCTGGCGCTGGGTCCCGCGCGCGGCCGCGCGCTGATTAATCCGACGCACGTGCTGCTGCGCGGCTGGGCGGGCGTCCATCGCGCCTGGCAGCGGGAGCCGGGTGGAGGCTGGCGCCTGCAGATCGACGTCGATCGCTTCGGGCGGGCCTGGTTCGAGGAAGCTGGCGCCTGGGACGGCGGCGTGCTCGTGCATGCCTACGGCCGGCGCACGGGCTGGTTCGAGTACCGCTTCGTTGCCCCGCCGGCGGCGACGGGACGCCTGCTGCTGCGCGTCCGAGCTTCCTCGGAGTACCCGGGCTCGGCGTCCCCGCCGGAGGGCTGGACCGCCGCGCACGTCGAGCTCGACGGCCAACGCGTCGGACCAACGCTCGACGCCCCGGCGGACGACGGCCTGGGGGCCTGGCGCGAATTGATCCTACTCGAAGGCTCCGCCGACCGGGCGCTGTCGCCGGGAATCCATCGCCTGCGTTTCGTCGTCGAGCCCGGTCCGCAGGCGCACGGGCTCGCGCTCTACGGTCGCGAGGGTCCCCTCAATCGCGAGCCGGTCGAGGGCGGCAGCGGTCCGATCGAGCTACACCTGGAAGCGCTGCCGCGATCGCTCAGTCGCGCTGCTGCGCCCGCAGCCAAGCGACGCGGGCGAGCCCATCCTCGAGCTCTTCTCGCAGCGCCGGCTGGCCGGCCGCCAGCGGCTGGGATCGCAGCTCGCTGAAGGCGCGGGACGCCCGGTCGAGCTGGCCCGCCCAGGTGGCGCAATAGCCGCTGATCAGTAGCGCCTCGACGCGGAAGTCTTCATCGGGCAGGCCAAGCTCCAGCGCGCGCCGCAGGGGTTCGAGCGCATCGGCGCAACCCTCGACGGCGTGCGAAAGCTGCCGTCCGACAAGATAGAAGCCGAGACCCGAGCTGGGCCAAGCTCGGGCGAGCTCGTGGGCGAGATGCACGGCCTGGGCGCGCGCGCTGGCCTCGGGGAGCGCTCCCGGCAGCAGATAGCGTCGCAGGAGCTCGCTGCGCTCGCCACCCTGCCGCAGGGCGAGGCGCTTGACGAGCAGCAGTCGTCGCTCGCTGGCCGCCGTGGCGCGGGCTGCAGCGAGGGCGTAGCGCGCGCGCGCGGCTTCGCGCCGACCAAGCGCCCAGAGCAGGTCGCCCGCCCGATGTGGACCGCGGGGGTCGTCCGCGTCGCCGAGGGGTCCATCGGCCGCCAAGCGTTCCAGCAGCGCGAGCGCGGCCGCGGGCCCCTTCGTCCTCTCGACCGCCCCAACCCAGGCCAGTGCGTTCGGCGCGGCCCCAGGGTCGAGGGCGCAGGCCTGACGCAGCAGCGGCACGGCGCGGCTCGCAGCGCCGGATTGCAGCGCCTGCGCCGCGGCGGCGACCAGGTTGGCGACCTGATGCGGACAGGCCCGCGCGAAGATCGCGCGCCGGGCGAAGGCGCGGCGCGCGCCTGCGAGTTGCCGCGGGTCGAGGGGCAGCGCTGCGAGGCGCGCCCGCCACTGGCGCGCCAACACCGCCAGCGGCTGACGATAGACCTGCGCGAACTCGCCGCCGCTGC
Source organism: Pseudomonadota bacterium (assembly GCA_016711215.1). NCBI lineage: Bacteria > Pseudomonadati > Pseudomonadota > Pseudomonadota bacterium. The sequence goes on from JADJTL010000001.1 coordinate 1,229,447, forward strand.
GGTAGAGCGCCAGCAGCCGGCGCGCGCCGTAGCGCTCGAGGAGGTGGCGGCAGAACGAGCCCGCCACCGCGTAGCCGCGCGGACCCGCGGCCGTGAGAAACCCGACGCCCAGCAGGCGATCCAGCGCGGGCGCGAGGCCGAGCCGCAAGAGCGTCGCCGCCCGCTGATGGACCGTCAACCCGTCCTCGGGCTGGTCCGCGACGGCAACGGCGAAGCCCTCGACCAAGCCGAGGTTGGGCTGCGGGATCAGCGCCATCCCGCGCCAGCGCGTCCAACGAATGCTGATCCCGAGCAGCGGATCCCCGGCCCCTGCGGCGAAGACGTGGGCCAGTTCGTGGCCCAGTGCGCGCAGCGGAACGCTGCCGGCGATCATGTAGACCTCACGGCGCCACGGCTTGGCGACGAAGACAGCGCCGCCTCCGATCAGCGCGCGCTTCTCTGTCGCGCTCCGGAAGAGATAGGCCCGCACGTGGCCTGGTGCCTGCCCGAGCCGGGCGGCGAGCTGCGCATAGCGAAACTCGAAATCTGCGGCGAGACGCCGGACCTCGGCCGGCGCGAGCTCGCGCGGGTAGACCAGCGTAAAATGCCGCGTGCGCTGTACACCGCCGAGGGCCGCGGTGATCGTCGGCGTCGCCGCCACGACCCCGAGACGGGGCGCGGCCCAGCTCAGGCTCGCTGCGAGCGGCAGCAAGAGGAAGAGGGCGGGGGTGGCCCGGCGTTGCCAGTGCGGACGCTCGAGCACCAGCGCGCTGCGCTCGGGCGCAAAGAAGTGGGCCGCCACCGCGACGACCGTGCCGATCCAGGCCAGCTGCTCCGCGCGGGCGACGAGCAGGGCGGCGCGCACGCCCACGGCCTCGTCGTAGAGCGGCCCGGCCACGTAGCCGAAGAAGGGGCCGTAGGCGAAGAGCGCCGGCGTCGCGTAGAAGCGATAGAGCGCGACGCCAAACGATCCGAAGACGATCAGCAGCGCGGCGGTGGTGGCCCAAGTGGGGCGTCGAAAGGCAATCCCGCAGAGGACACCGAGGGTGGCGGCCAAGGGCGCGCTGAGTCCCGGAAGCAAGGCATAGAAGGCCAGCCCCTGGCCCAGCTCGCAGAGGCGGGTGGTGAGGCCGTTGGCCAAGGCCACGATGAGGGGCGCGACCAGCACCAGCAGCGCCCAGACCACGCCGCGAGCGACGAGCTGCTGCAGCGCGGGGCCGGCGCTGACGCCGCTGGGGCGCGCCGCGCGCGCCGCAGCAACCACCAGCGATCCAAGGTGCGCGCCGGCCACGCTGCCGACCAGGGCGAGCAGCAGTCCCAGCTCGTAGCCGGGCACCGAGCACAGGGGCACCCAGCGCAGAGCAACGGTTCCCGACGCCAGCAGCAGGGCCCAGGCGCGGACGCACCGCTGGTCAAGGCCCAGGCGAAGGCTGGAGGAGAGCGTCCCTAGCTGCGAAAGGAGCATGGCCTTGACCCTCGTGGGCGCCCCGCGCATAGTGGGCAGCGCCCGTCGGCGGAACGGTCGATTATGAGTTCTGTCAGTAACGAACAGCGCGCGACGCCGCGCACGCCGATCGAACTCAAGGTCGAGTACAAACGTCTTAATACGTTTTTCTATGACTACACGCGCAACATCTCGCGTGGGGGCACGTTCATCAAGACCACCCGGCCGCTGGCGGCAGGGACGCAGTTCATCTTCACGCTGATCGTGCCGCAGCTCGGTCCGCCGCTCTCCTTGCGCGGTCGGGTGAAGTGGGTGGTCGCGGAAGACCAGGCCGGTCTGGATGCCCTCCGCCCCGAGCCTGGCATGGGCATCGAGTTCATTTATGAGGACGACGCCGAGCACGATCGCGTGGCCGCGGCGGTCGAGGCGCTGATGGTCAAGTACCTCGGCGATCGCGCGGCGAGCGCGCTCCTGCACCCTTCGTGAGAGAGCCATGAAAATCGACGGTAAAATAGCCTTCTTGGGCGCTGGCAACATGGGGCAGGCGCTGATCCGGGGCCTGCTCGAGGCCAAGCGCGTGACCGCTGAGCAGCTCGTGGCGAGCGACACCCGGGCCGAGCAGCGCACGACCTGCTGGGAGCGCTACGGGATTCACACCTCGGCGAGCAACCAGGATGCCGCGCGCGGAGCGGCCGTCGTGGTCCTGGCGGTCAAGCCGCAGGTTGTAGTCGCGGTCCTCGATGAGGTGCGGGAGACCCTCGAGCCTGAGGCGCTGGTGATCTCGATCGCTGCTGGCGTGACGATCGCCAGCCTCGAGGCACGGCTACGCCCCGGCGGCCACGTCGTTCGCACGATGCCGAATGTCTGCAGCCTGGTCCGCGAGGGCGCGACCGCGCTCTCGGCCGGCGCCCACGCCACGGACCGAGACCTCGACACGGCCCGGCGAATCTTCGACTCGGTCGGGCTCAGCGTCGTCGTCGATGAGTCGCTGATGGATGCCGTAACCGGTCTGAGCGGCAGCGGGCCGGCCTACATCTTCATGGTGATCGAGGCGCTGAGCGACGCGGGCGTCAAGGCCGGCCTGGCACGTGCGGACGCCCATGCGCTCGCTTGCCAAACCGTGCTTGGCGCCGCCAAGCTGGCGCTCGAGACCAAGGAACACCCTGGTCGCCTGAAGGACATGGTCTGCTCGCCGGGCGGGACGGCGATCGCCGCCGTGCATGAGCTCGAGAAGGGTGGTCTGCGCACCACGCTGATCAACGCGGTCGAGGTCGCCGCAAACCGAGCGGCGGACCTCGGTGGGCGTCGGCGCTGAGGTCCCGCGACGCGCGGCAAAACCGCAGCGCAGCGCGAACCATCGATCGACCGCCCGCTGCGCTGCTGATACGTCAAACAACGCCGTGGCACCCTCGGACGACAGCGCGGCGGCAATTCACGAGCACGGCGACTGCGTGACCCTGCAGCTTCAGGTTCAGCCGCGTGCGGCGCGCGCGCGCTTCGGCCCGCTTTGTGGCGCCGCGATCAAGGTGGCGGTGCTGGCGCCGCCGGCCGAGGGTGCCGCCAATCTGGCCGTAGCCACGCTCGTCGCGCAGGTGCTCGGCCTTCGCCTCAGCGATGTGGTCCTGCTGACCGGTAGCCGGGGTCGTCGGAAGCTCGTCCGCGCGCGCGGTACGACGCGCGAGGCGGTGCTCAAGGCGCTCGAAGCCGCTCCCCCGGGTCGCGCGCGGCGCGACCGGCGAGGCTAGAATGCCCGCGCTCCTCTCACGCCTACGGGCCTGGATCGACGGACAGGACCTGATCGCCCGCGGCAGCCATGGGTTGGTCGCCTTTTCGGGCGGCCCCGACTCGCTCTGTCTCTTGGACCTGCTGCTGATGCTCGGGCGCGAACGCGGCATCAGCCTGCGGGCCCTTCATGTCGACCATCGACTGCGGCCTGACTCGGCCAGCCAGGCGCAACAGGCAGCGGCGCAGGCCCGTGGCCTCGGCGCGACGGTCGTCGTGCACGCGCTGACGGGGCTCGACCCTGGCGCGGGCAACCTGCAGGAGCGCGCTCGCCTAGCCCGCCGCGCCGCGCTCGAGCAGGCGGCGCAAGCGTCCGCTGCGCAGTGGATCGCCCTCGGCCACACAGCCGATGACCAGGCCGAGACCGTCTTGATGCGCCTGCTGCGCGGGAGCGGCGTGGGTGGCCTGGCGGCGATGGCGCCCGTGGACGCACCCTGGGTCCGACCGCTGCTGACGACCACCCGGGCCGAAATCTTGGCGCACCTCGAGGCGCGCGGCCTGAGCGCCCTGGCCGACCCCAGCAATGCGGATCCGCGCCACCTCCGCAGCCGGGTGCGCCACCTGCTCCTGCCGGCGCTGACCCGCGAGAACCCGGCGCTGAGCGCAGCCTTCGGCCGCCTGGCCCAGCATTGCCGCGAAGAGGATCAGGCGCTCGACACGATCGCGCGCGCGCTCTTCGCGAGTCACCGCGGCCCTGAGGGGCTGCGCCTCTTGGGGCTGCGGGAGCTGCCGGTAGCGATCTTGCATCGGGTGCTGCGCCTGCACTATGCGGCGACCGTCGGCAGTCTCCGCGGACTCAGCCGCGCGCATGTTCAGCAGCTCGCCGCGCTGGTGGGGCGCTGCCGTGGCAGCGAGCGTCTCGACCTGCCGATGGCGCGGGCCGAGCGGCGCTACGACACGCTCGTCCTCGCGCCTCGCGTGCCGGCGACGACGCCGCGGCCGGGTGGCCTGCGGCTCGAGCGCGAGGGGCGCAGCGCGCTGGCCGACGGCCGCAGCCTCGAGCTCCGGCGGCTAGCGCCGGGCGAGACGGCAGCTTGCGCTGAGGTCTTGCCCCTGCGTGCGCTGAATCGCGGCCTCGAGCTGCGATCGCCTCGTTCCGGCGATCGAATCGCGATCGCGGCGGGTCGCCACCGTCGCGTCGCTCGCCTGCTGATCGACCTCAAGGTGCCCCGGGCGGAGCGAGCCGACGTGCTGCTCGTCTGCGCCGAAGGCGAGGTGTTGCTGGTCCTCGGGCTGCGCCGTGCCTTCGGCCAGGCGCCGGGCCCGGACGAAGCCAGTCTGCACTTCGCCCTCGATCCACCGCCGTCGGCCGCGGCCGAGCGCCGCGATCGTCGGCCGGGAGCGCCGCTGGCGCCGGCGTCGGTTGACGCTGAGGTAGCCTGCGCTAATAATCCGCCCAGCGGAGGTCGCGTTTGAAGCAGTCGCATAAGACGGTTCTGCTGTGGGTCGTGCTGATCCTGATGTTCTTGAGCGTCTACCACCTCTTCGAGACGCCCGCGAAGAACGATGGGCGCATCGATTTCTCCGAGTTCGTGCAGGACGTTACAAAGAGCCCGGAGAAGATTCGCAAGGTACTGGTGAAGGGCACGCGCTACACCGTCGAGTACGCCGACCGGCGCGTGCGCACGACCGGCCAGGAGCTCGACAGCGACCTGCGCGAGCGGCTCGACAGGGCTAGCATCCCCTACGCAATCGAGGAGCGCGAGGAGACGGGCTTCTGGCAGTCGCTGCTGGTCTCCTGGTTGCCGATGGTCTTCATCTTCGTGATCTTCTTTGTCTTCATGCGGCAGCTCCAGGCCGGTGGGGGCAAGGCCATGACCTTCGGCAAGTCACGCGCGAAGCTCCTCTCCGACCATCACCATAAGGTGACCTTCGCCGATGTCGCCGGCGCCGAGGAGGCCAAGCACGAGGTGCAGGAGATCGTCGAGTTTCTCCGCGATCCGAAGCGTTTCACCCGGCTCGGCGGTCGAATCCCCAAGGGTGTGCTGATGATCGGCCCGCCGGGCACGGGCAAGACCCTGCTCGCGCGCGCCATCGCCGGCGAGGCCGGCGTGCCCTTCTTTTCGATCTCGGGCTCCGATTTCGTCGAGATGTTCGTCGGCGTTGGGGCCTCGCGCGTGCGCGACCTCTTCGAGCAGGGCAAGAAGAACGCGCCGTGCATCATCTTCATCGACGAGATCGACGCGGTCGGCCGGCACCGTGGGGCAGGTCTGGGGGGCGGTCACGATGAACGTGAGCAGACCCTCAACCAGCTCTTGGTCGAGATGGACGGCTTCGAAAGCAACGAAGGCGTCATCTTGATCGCGGCGACCAATCGACCCGACGTGCTCGACCCAGCGCTGCTGCGTCCCGGACGCTTCGACCGCCGCATCACCGTACCGCGCCCCGATGTGCGCGGACGGGAGGCCATCTTGGAGGTCCACACGCGGCGGACACCGATCAGCTCCGACGTCAACCTGGCGGTGCTGGCGCGCGGCACGCCCGGCTTCTCCGGGGCCGACCTCGAGAGCATGGTCAACGAAGCGGCGTTGCAGGCGGCGCGCGTCAATAAGGACCATATCGAGCAGCACGACTTCGAGTACGCCAAGGATAAGGTCATGATGGGCGCCGAGCGCCGATCCCTGTTCATCTCGGACAAAGAGAAGCGCAATACCGCGACGCACGAGGCTGGCCACGTGCTGGTCGCCAAGTCGATGGCCCAGGCCGATCCGGTGCATAAGGTGACGATCATTCCGCGCGGCCAGGCGCTCGGCCTGACCCAGCAGCTGCCGGAAGAGGATCGGATGAGCCTCAACGAGTCCTATGCACGCACCCTGATCGCGATCCTGATGGGGGGACGCGTCGCCGAGGAGCTGGTCTTCGGCGAGGTCTCCACCGGCGGCGGCAATGACATCGAGCGCGCGACCGACCTCGCGCATAAGATGGTCTGCGAGTGGGGCATGAGCCCCAAGCTCGGTCCGCTGGCCTATGGCAAGCGCGAGGAGCCGATCTTCCTCGGCCGGGAGCTGACGCGCGCCCGGGACTACAGCGAGCGGACCGCGGAGGCCATCGACAGCGAGGTGCGCGGAATCGTCGAGGGGGCGCATCAACAGGCGCGCGAGGTGCTCGAGCGCAGCCGGGTCCAGCTCGACGCCCTGGCCACCGCGCTGCTCGAGTTCGAAACGCTCGATGGCCAGCAGATCGACGACGTCATGGCCGGGCGGGCCGTGCGTGTGCCGCCGCCCCCGGCAAGCGGCGGCAAGACGGCGACCGAGGGCAAGCGAGCCGCCGCGCGGGGCGACGCGGGCGCAGCGGCGCCACTGATCGCCACGTCAGGGCTTTCGGGCGATCCAGAGCAGGCCTGAGCGGGCAGCGGGCGGCTGGCTCGCCGCCCCGGGTCGAGGCCAGCGCGGGAGGTCGCCATGTCGCTCGTATTCCCCCCCGTGATGCTTGGACGGCTGGCCTGGGACTGGTCACGTACCTGCGTCTTCGGCGTGTTGAACGTCACGCCGGACTCGTTCTTCGACGGCGGGCGGCACGCCACGCCGGAGAGCGCAGTCGCGCATGCCCTGGCGCTCGCCGACGAGGGTGCCGAGGTCATCGACATCGGTGGCGAGTCGACCCGTCCGGGGGCAGCGCCCGTGCCCTTGGCGCAGGAGCTCGATCGCGTGCTGCCGGTCATCGGCGCGCTCGTCGGGCGACTGCGTGTGCCGATCGCCGTCGACACCTATAAGGCCGAGGTGGCGAGCGCTGCGTTGCGCGCCGGCGCCACGATCGTCAACGACATCAGTGGCGGACGGATCGACGACGCGCTGCTGGGGGTCGTCGCCGCGGCGGAGGCGACGGTAATCCTCGGCCACCTGCGGGGGCTACCGGCGACGATGCAGCAGGACATCGTCTTTGGTGACGTCGTCGCCGAGGTGATCATCGAGCTGAAGCAGCGGGTGCGCGCGGCCATCGCGGCAGGGGTGCGCGCCGATCGCATCTGGGTCGACCCGGGTCTCGGCTTCGGCAAGCGCGCCGACCACGTCATGAGCTTGCTGCACGCGCTCGGGCGAGTGCGCGAGGAGGTCGGCTATCCGCTGCTGATCGGACCCTCACGCAAGTCGTTCATCGCCGCGGTCACCGGGCAGTCCGTCGGCGAGCGGCTGATCGGCAGCTGCGGCGCCGCGGTCGCGGGCGTGATCAACGGCGCCGACGGCGTGCGTTTGCACGATGTGCTCGAGCTGCTGCCGGCGATACGCGTGGCCGACGCGATCCGCCGCGCTTCGGCTTGACAGCTCGGCGACCTCGGCCCCATCTTGCCCGCGGCCACCTCGCCGCGCTCCTGGCGGTGAGGGCTTCAGCGGCGGGTCATCGCCGCGGCGAGGGATCGGATGCGCAAGCTCTTCGGAACTGATGGGATCCGCGGCGTGGCCAATGTCCCGCCGATGACGGTTGAAACCGCGCTGGACCTGGGGCGCGCCGTGGCGTTCCTCTTCCGCAACGACGGACACCAGCGGCGCATCGTCGTCGGGAAGGACACGCGTCGGTCGTGCTACATGTTCGAGACCGCCCTGGCAGCGGGTATTTGCTCGATGGGCGCCGACTGCTGGCTCTGCGGTCCACTGCCGACGCCAGGGGTGGCCCACCTGACCTCCAGCATGCGCGCCGAGGCCGGGGTGGTGATCAGCGCCAGCCACAATCCCTACCAGGACAACGGCATCAAGATCTTCGCGGCCGACGGCTTCAAGCTGCCGGATGCCCGCGAGTTGGAGATCGAGCAGCTGCTCGCCTCCGGGGCGCTCGACCAGCATCGCGTCCCCGCCCACAAGGTGGGCCGCGTGACGCGCATCCCGGGCGTCGACGGGCGCTACATCGCCTTCCTCAAGCACACCTTCCCCCCGGATCTGACCCTCGACGGAATCAAGATCGTCGTCGATTGCGCCAACGGCGCCGCCTACAACTTGGCCCCGATTGTCTTCGAGGAGCTGGGCGCCGAGGTGGTGGCGCTCGGCGTGCGACCCAACGGCCGCAACATCAACGATGGCTGCGGCGCGCTCCATCCGGGCCAGGTCCAGCGCGCGGTGATCGAGCAGGGTGCGCAGCTCGGCGTCGCGCTCGACGGTGACGCCGACCGAGTCATCGTCGTCGACGAACACGGGGAGATCGTCGACGGGGATGCGATCATGGCCCTGATCGCCCGGCGCATGCTGGCCGCGGACACGCTGGCGCAGCGAACGCTCGTGGTCACGGTGATGAGCAACCTTGGCCTCGAGCGCTGTATCCGCGGCCTGGGCGGAGAGGTGCGACGGACGGCGGTCGGCGACCGCTACGTCGTCGACGAAATGCGCCGCGGTGGCTTCAACCTTGGCGGCGAGCAGTCGGGTCACCTGGTCTTTCTCGATCACGCGACCACGGGCGACGGGACGCTGGCGGCGTTGCAGGTGCTCGCGTCGATGCTGCGCGAGGGCAAGCCCGTCTCAGAGCTGGCACGCGTCATGACGCGCTATCCCCAGGTGCTGGTCAACGTCGAGGTCGCGCAACGGCGGGCGCTCGAGGAGCTCGACGCGCTCAACCGCGCGATTGCCGCGGCGGAGGCGCGCCTGGCGGGCGAAGGGCGGGTCTTGGTGCGCTACTCGGGCACCGAGCACAAGGCGCGGGTGATGGTCGAGGGCCCCGATGAAGCCGTCATCCGGGCGCTGGCCGAAGAGCTGGCCGCGCTGTTGCAAGAGGCCTGCGCCAGCTAGTAGCCGCGGTAGGAGCGATCGGCGATGGTGATCGGCATCGGGCTCGATCTGGTGACGGTCTCGCGCTTTGCGCGAATGATCGAGCGCTATGGCGAACGACTGCTCGGGCGCCTGTTCACCGCGGGCGAGCGTGCGTACTGCGCCAAGTACGCGCAGCCGGCGCAGCACTACGCCGCGCGCTTCGCGGCGAAAGAGGCGCTGCTCAAGGCCCTCGGCGTCCCCCACGGGCTGAGCTGGCACGAGCTGGAGGTCGTCTCTGCCGCCTCGCGCGCGCCGCAGATCCACCTGAGCGGCAGGGCGGCCGAGGCTGCACGGCAGCTCGGTATCACTCGCCTGCTGGTCACCTTGACTCACGAACGCGACCTCGCGGCTGCCATGATCGTGGCCGAGGGCGGCGCCGATTGAAGTGCGCGGCAGACCAGCTGGTCGCTCGGCGACTGCCGACGCAAGGGGGTTGATGCGATGGATAAGGACACCTTCACGGAGCTGTTGCGCGAGGCCGGCGCCGCGCGATCAAAGGACAACAGCTTCCGCCTCGAGGGACGCCAAGGCGCGACCCTGATGCTCGGCGGCGATGGCACCTTGCTGACCATCGACCGGGTCAGCCGGCTGCTGCTCAAGGCTGGCTTCATCGTCGCTGAATGCGAGCGGGGCGAGCGCTACTTCCTCGACTTGGCCCGTGTCTTCGCCCTGCGCCTCGAGCCCCCGAGCGAGGCCACCGGCTTCCGCGGCGAGACGGCGGAGGCCGCAGGCTAGCGGCTCCGACGGGCCTAGTACTCCAAGGACATCTTGAAGCTGGCGTGGGTGACGCCGCCGTCATAGGGCGGGAAGCGCACGCGCCCGAGCTGCTGCGCGATGCAGTCGTGGAAGACACCGCTGCTCTGCTCGTTGACCTTGACGTAGCTCACCTCGCCGGACCCTCGCACGCCGAAGGCGATCGCCACCTGCCGCAGCCGCGGATCGCTGCGCGCCTGCGCGATGATGCAGGGCACCAGTTGCTGCTGGTGCTGACGGATGGCGCTCTGAATCTGCTGCTGCGAGAGGAGCTGATCGCCACCGCTCTTCGAAGCATCGCCGAGGTAGGTAACCTCGTGCTCCGGGTCCTTGGCTGCCGACGGGGCGTCGGCAGCGCGACGCGGTCGGACGCGCAGCAGGCGCCGCCGGGCGGCCTGGTTCGCCGGCTCCGCGCTCCAGGAGAACTTGATGCTGTCGATGTTCGGCCCGGAGCGCTGCTCGCGATCGCGGTAGACCTTGACGATCCGCTCCTTCGTCACGGGGTGGCGCAAGCGCAGGTAGATCACGCCGCCGATCACGGCCGTCAGGACCAGGCTCAGCGCGACCACCACGATGACCGTGGCGTGCCGGCGCTTATCGCGTTGATGCGTCTCTGCCAGCGTCCGCTGCGCGGTCTCCTCGTGCTGGTGGCGATCGAGCACGCGGATAAATTGCTCGAAGGCTGGCTGTCGCCGGAGCGGGCCACGCGTACCGGTCTCCTGGTCGATCGCCAGATCGTCGGCCGAGAACTCCCCGCGATAGAGGCGCTGGCGCAGATCGGCAGCGGTGAAAGGACCGAAGTCAAGCCGGTTGCGGTGGACGACCCAGCGTTCGACCGGATCAGCCCCCGCGGCGTCCGCCAGCAGCTCCTCGAGCGGCCGTTCCTCCACCACTGGCGCGCGCGCTTGCGGCGCCGAGTGGCGGCGCACGATCGCTCGTGCGGCCGCGGGAGCGGCAGGCCCAGCGGCAGGCGAACGGGACGGGGACGGGGCATGGGCCGTGAACGGGCCGGCCGTCGCCGTGTTGCTGCGTGCCGCGCTCGGGGTGGTGAAGGTTACGCCAGCGGCGGCGCTGATCGTCGCCGGTGCGGGCGTGAGCGCGTGCTGACCGCTGAGCTCCGCCCGCTGCAGCGCCGCGTAGAGGTCGCTCTTGACGGCCTCGAGCGTCGCGTAACGCGCGCGTGGGTCGGCAGCCGTGCAGCGCGCGACGATCGCCCCGATGCCCTCCGGCAGACCTGCGCTGCGCTCGGCGGCCGGGACATCGGAGAGCGGGTCGATCGCCAGGAGCTCGCGCAGCAGCAACCCAATCACGTGGATATCGGCGGCCGCGCCAGCGTGTCGGGGGTCGCGCAACAGCTCCGGTGCAGCAAAGAGGCAATCGCCGAGGCGGTCGAAGGCGCGTGCGCCGGCGGCGGCCCAGATCGGCACCATCCCGAGGTCGGCGAGCTTGACGCGGCCGGTGGGCGCGACGAGCAGCGCGCCAGGACCCGGCAGCCCATGGATCAGGGACGCCCCGCCGAGGTCGTGCGCCGCCTGAAGCGCACTGCAGGCGTGCGCGACAATGTTGTAGGTGGTCTTGAGCCCGAGTGTGCGGCCGCTGAGGCGCTGACGCGCGACCAACTCGCGCACGCTGATGCCCTCGACGTGCTCGCCGACCACGAAATGAAGCCCACCCTCCTTGCCGATCCCGATCACGCGGGCGACGTTCTTATGGACCAGGGTGCAGGCGAGATTGATCTGCGAGCGAAGCTGCTCGATCAGCCTGTTGCTCTTCGCCACCTCGGCGGCGATCAGACGCAGCGCGACCGGCTGCTGCGTCTGCTGATCGAGGGCCCGGTAGAGCGCACCAAGGCCGCCCTCGCCCAGCAGTTGTTCAACCCTGAAACGCGCGCCGACGACGGTCTCTGGCACGAGCAGATCAGTAGACATGGTCTTGGTTCACGACCCTCGCTGCTTTTCCGGCGCGGGCGTCGTCGGCAGAGACGCAGGCGCCCGCACGCGAGCGCTTGCGCTCTGCTGCGAGAGAATGCCCTTCTGCGACCCGCAAACGCGCGCTAGGCCGCGTTTGCATGAATAAATGCCCAAGCTGAACCTCGCGTTGCCCCGTCCCCCAGCGCCGCGGCATGCTACCGAAACGGCTCCGAGCGCGCAATGTACTGCCGGCCGCAAATTCGCTTGGCATCGGCGCGCGCGTCGCCGTAGCATCCGCCGCATGCGTCGATACCGAGCCGGGCTGAGGAGCCTGATCGTGCTGGTTGTTCTCGGCCTTGCCGCGTGTCGCTCGAAACAGAGCGCCGAGGCCGATCGGCCCACCGCGCGGATGAGTCCAGAGGCTAATCCGGCGACCGCTGCCGCCTCCGTGCCGCGTCCGGCGGCGGAGGAGGGCTCCCCACCGGCAGCGGGTGATATCGAGGACCGGTCAGCGGCCAGCGACGACCCAATCGCAGCCGCGCGCGGGCGAGACGGCGCCGTTGGCGACGCCGCACCAGCGCGGCCGGACGGCGGCACAGGTTCCGACGGCGGCCTGCCGGCGCAGGTGCTCGCGCGCCGCGCGCTGAACGATGAGCTCGATCGCCTGCTCCAACGGGGTTACCGAGCGCCTGACGGCCTGTTTTGGCCCGGGGCGATCGGTCAAGGCCGAGGCCAAGTTGCGACTTCGCGTGCATCGCAGCGGCTACGTGATGGAACCCGAGGTCGCCGGCGCGGACGACGCGCTGCGGGCCTGTCTCGTTGGCGTCGTTTCCGGTTTGCGCGTGACGCAGCCGCTCAGCGATTCCGTCACGCTCGAGCGAACCCTGCGCGTGCAACGCCGCCGCCGGTGAGCAAGCCTCGGCCACAGCGATTCCCTTGCCAGCGGCGCTGCGCCAAGCCACGCCGCGAGCCCCTCTGATGCCGCTCGGCGCGCTGCGCCGCCTGATGCGCGGCGGTCTGCGCTGGTGGCTCCTGCCGCTGGTCACGACGGGCGCGCTGCTCGCGGTCGAGCGCGTCGCCGAGCGCGTCTTCGACCAGGGCCGACCAGCGAAGGGCGCCACGGCGCGCTTCACCCTCCGCGCCGAGGCCGATGCCGTCCTCGATCTGCATGAGACCCACGCGGCCGAGGCGATCGAGGCCCAGCAAAGCTACCTGCCGATCTATGAGCAGGACGACGAGGTGCTCGGCGCCGCCAAGGAGCAGATCCTCAATGCCGTGCTGGAGCGGCCCGTAGCCGCCTGGAGTTGGCCGAACGCTACGGGCACCGAGCCCGAGTCGTGGTATTTGCCCGCCGCGGACGGCGGGACCTCCGCAGGGCAGGGCGATGCGCGGGTGGATGGCGGTGCGCTGGAGCGCGCACCGCAGTCAGTCGCGTTGGAGCACCGAGCAGAACTCGAAGCGCTCGTCGGCGGCTGCTTCGAGCTGCTGGCGCCCCTCTACGCCGCGGGCGTCGTCGCCGATACCGAGTTCCCCCGTGAGAAGACGGAGGTGCGGCGCTTCCTGAGCGGCAGCTACACCTTGCGCCCGGTGGCGCAGCTCCATCGCTTCTCGGCCCTGCGCGAGAAACTCGAGCGCGGGGCGAAGCAGTTTTTCTTCAAGACCGATCCGCGCGTGCGCTCGGAGGTCATCGACTACCTCTTGCAGCGCCTGCCGGCCAACCTGTCGTACTCGCGCGAGAATGACAGGTTCATCGCCGATATTTCCCAGGTGACCGGTCTCAAGATGGTGTTGATTCGACGCGGCTCCGTGCTCGCGGCGCGCGGTGAGGTCGTGGACACCCGCGCGTTTTATGCGCTGCGCGCGACGACGGCGGCCCTCGCTGGGCTGCCCTGGATGCAGCGACACCTCGGGCGCTTTGGTCTGGTGGCGGCGCTGCTGCTGGTCTTCAGCGCCGCGGCCCGAACGCTCTGTCCGACGGTCTTCGTCAGCTCGAAGCCGCTAGCCTTGATCTACGGCGCGATAGTTCTGCTCGTGGCGGGCGGGAAGGTCGTCCTGGCGCTCTGGCCCGTCGGCGTCGGGGTGCTACCGCTGGCGAGCAGCGCCCTGGTCATCGCCGTCGTCTATGGCCGCGCGCCGGCCGTACTGGCGGCGATTGCCACGGCGACCTGCATGGCCTTCGTCTTCTACTTCGATCTCGGGGCCATCGTCATCGGCGCCAGCGGTGGGGTCGTCGCCGCCCTGGTGGTCCGCCAGCGCCGCGGCGCCGCCGTGGCCGCGGCGGGGGTCCTCGTCGGTCTGGCACAGGCCTTCGCCAGCGAGGCCGCACGTGCCGCCGAGGGCCGGCCCCAGACCTACGCAGAACTCTGGTCGTCGGCGCAATGCCTCGCCGGTGGTCTGCTCGCCGGAGGCGTCGCGCTGCTCGCGCTGCCCTTCATCCAGCGTTGGGTCGGGCAGGCGTCGCGTGGCGCGCTCGCAGTGCTCGGCGATTTCGATCATGCGCTGATGCGCTTGCTGCGCGAGCGCCTGCCCCAGGTGTTCTCGCATAGCGTGCGTGTCGTCAACCTCGCGGATCGCGCGGCAGAGGCGCTCGGCGCCGACCGCGCGCTGACACGTGTTGGGGCCCTGATGCACGACTTGGGGAAGCTCGAAGACGGAGCCCAGGAGCTCGGGAGCGAGTCAGCGCTGGCGACACAGGCCGCGCGGCGGCAGGCGCACGTTGACGCTGGCCTGACGCTCGCGGCGGCACACGGCCTGCCTACCGAGGTCAGGGAGGTGATCGCCGAACACCACGGCACCCTGCCGATGACCGAGCTGACCGGCCGCCCGCCGGGACTGGCCCCAGCGCCGGGCCCACGCGGCGAGCTGCCGCGCTATCGTGGTCCACTGCCGCGCTCGCTCGAGTCCGCGATCGTCATGATCGCCAATCGCGTCGAGCACGCAACGCAAGGGGTCGCGTCGGCCGCGGCGTCCGCTGCGCTCGTCGATCAGGTGATCCTCGAGCTGCAAGCCGAGCTGCAGTTCGTCGACTGCGCGGTGACGCAGCGGCAACTGATCACGCTCAAGCGCGCGATCATCCGCTACCTCGAGACGACCCGCGAACGATGACCGCTGCCGATCAGACGTTTACCGTCGAGCGCTGCGGCGGCGCCCCCGACGACGACGCAGCGCTCGACGGTGCCGAGCAGCGCGCCAGCTCCGGCAGCAGACGAGGCGCCCGCACGCGCTGCGGCGGACGTGCCGACGGCCGAGTACGAAGCGCTGATCGCGGCGATCGGCTATGACTTCGTCTGTCTCGAGCGCCTGCGGCGAGCGCTGACGCATCGCTCGCGGACCAACGAAGAAGACGCCCCGGGGGGGGGCGCGGCTCCGCTGCCCAACAACGAGCGCCTCGAGTTTCTCGGCGACGCCGTCGTCGACCTCGTGGTCAGCCACGCCTTGATGGGCCTGCTGCCCGAGGCTCGCGAGGGCGAGCTCTCGCGCCTACGCGCGACGGTCGTCAATGAGGGCGGCTTGGCCGAGGCGGCGCAGCAGGCGCAGCTCGGCGCGTTCCTGCGCCTTGGGCGGGGGGAGGAGCAGACGGGCGGGCGGCAGAAGGCGTCGATTTTGGCCGATGCGATGGAAGCGGTGATTGGTGCCGTCTTCCTTGACGGCGGCCTTCCCGCGGCGGAGCAGGTGATCGCTCGCCTCTTGGGGGAGCAGATCCTCGCGGCGGCGGCGGGGAACACCAGCGCGGACTACAAGACGCGGCTGCAGGAATGGACGCAGGCGCGGCAGCGCGAGGTTCCTCGCTATGACGTTATCAACGCGTGGGGACCTGACCACGACAAGGTCTTCGAGGTCGCCGTCAGCGTCGCCGGCCGCGAGCTGGCGCAGGCCGCCGGGACGAGCAAGAAGGAAGCGCAGCAGCGAGCCGCTGAACTGGCCCTCAGCCGATTGGCCGCCGAGGAGGTCACCGACGGCCCTCGGGCGTCGGCGCCGAAGCTCTAGCCCGCCGCTAGACCGGAAGCTCGCGCAGCGTTCGCTCGAGTCCCTCGGCATCGGCGAGGCCAAGCTGCTGCGCGAGCTGAAGCGCCTCCTGCAGGTCCTGGCGACCGCGCGCCCACGCTTCGCGCTCGATGCGGTAGGCGCCCAGCCGCTGCAGCGTTCGCGCTAGCTCGGCCTGGCAGCCAAGCCTGCGCTGGAGATCGACGGCGAGCTGCAGGTGGCCTTCGGCCCCCGATCCGGCCTCTGCCGTCGCCGAGGCATCAAAGAGCGTCGCCCCGTGAATCGTGCCGAGCACACCATGGATGCGTCCGACGAGCGGTTCGAGACGCGCCTCGCGCGCGCGTGCGAGCGCCTGCTCGGCGGTCCGCTGAGCCCGCTCGCGCTCTCCATCCTCCAGCTCGACGAGCGCCTGGCAGCGCAGCAGCTCGACCAAAGCCATGCGCTCGCCGATGCGCTCGGCCAGGGGTCGCGCGGCGTCGAGGCGTTGACGTACCTCGGCCAACCGGCCATCCCGCAACGAGAGGTCGGCCAGCCGCAGGAAGAGGTGGAGCTGCAGTGAGAGCGCCCCGATGCGCTCGGCGTCCGCCAGCGCCTCCTCCCAATGCTCTCGTGCCTGGCGTTGGCGACCAGCCTCGAGGGCCAGCTCGCCGAGGCTGATCAACGAGACAACCAAACCCTCCTGGTCGCCCACCGCGCGGCGCAACGCCAGCGCCTCATCGCAGCAGGCCGCGGCCTCGGCAAAGAGCCCGCGCTCGCGCTCGATCGTGCCGATCGTGGTCAGCGACCCGGCGATCGCCACGCGGTCACCGAGCTGCCGGCGCAGCTCCAGCGCCTTGGCAGCGTGGTCGAGGGCCTGATCGTATTGCCCCAAGAGCGTGCAGGTCTGCGCGAGCTCATCGAGTCCCGAGGCGACGCCGTGACGATTGCCTGCGGCGCGGGACATCTCCAATCCGCGCGCGAGGTACTCCAGCGCCAGCTCGAGGTCGCCACGCTGTCGCCAGAGGCGCCCGATCTGGTTGAAGGCGATCGCCGCCTGCGGGCGACTGGCGACGGTCCAGGCCAATCGCACCATACGCTCGAAGGCGTCTTGCGCGGCGCGTAGCTCGCCGCGTGCCTGACAGATCGTCCCCAACGCATACCAGAGGGCTAGCCGCTGCCCGAGGTCAGCCGAGCCGAGGCAGCCCAACGCCCGCTGGTAGAGGCGAATGGCCTTCTCATTGTCGAAGCGGGCACGCGCTGCTTCGGCCGCCTTCCCGTAGCGCGCGGCCGCACCGCGCGGGTCCCCGGCGCGTTCGAGCTGCTGCCCGATTTGCTCCTGTCGCTGCTCCTGCTGGCCCTCAGGACGGAGCTCGATCCAGCGCGCGGCCAAGGCATGGTAGCCCTGCAGCGTAGCGGCAACAGGGGTGCTGTCGCGCAACAGGTCATAGGCCAGCTCGCCGATCGGCGCATAGGCGAAGCGATATTCGCGCTCACCTCCGATCGAGCTCAAGGCCGCCTCGACGATCAAGCCGCGATCGCTGAGCGTATTGAGCGCGCGCGCGACCTCAACCACCTGACGCTCGCCCTCGCCAGCGATCCGCGTCAGCGGTGGCCCATCGGCATCATCGCTCGCGATCACGGCGGCCCGCCGCAGGGCGACCAACGCGTCGGCCCAGAAGGCCTCGCCGAGCGCTGAGGCCTGGCAGAGGAGCTCGCGTTCGCCGCGCGGCAAGGCGCGCAGCCGCGCGCGCAGGAGGTCGTCATGCGTCTCGGGCAGCCGTCCGCGCTCGATGGCCGCAGGATCCAACTCCCAGCGACCCTCGTCGCCGCGGAGCACGCCGGTCTCCAGCAGCAGGCGCGCAAAATCATTGAGCGCGCGCGGGCTCCCGCGCAGCCGCTGCCGGGCGATCGCCAGCACCGGCTCTGGAAGGCGATCGCTGCGGACCAGCGCAGAGAACATCGCGACCGCCTCATCGGGTAAGAGCGGCGCGACGTCGATCCGTTGGTGCTCGAGCTCGCCGCGCCCCCAGTGCGGATGGCGCTCGAAGAGCGTCGGGCGCGCCGTCGTCAGGATCAGCACCGGTTGGTCGTGCAGCCCGTGCACGAGGTAGTGGATCAGATTGACGGTGTCGACACGGACGTTCTCCATGCCGTCGAAGCAGAGCAGCAAGGGGCCTTCCTGCGCGTGCCGTTCGAGGAAGCGGCGCACGGCGATGTAGCAACGCACGTCGAGTTGGCCTGGGACATGGCGCAGGGCCTCGACGACGGGACTGTCGGGAAAGGTCACCCCCATCAGGTGCGCCAGCAGGTGCGTCACCTCGCCGGCCTGCGGCTGGTCACCGAGCAGCTCGTTGACCGTGCGACCGATCTTGCTGCGCACGTCGTAGGCCGGCTCCGCATGACCGATGCCGAAGCGCTCGGCCAACGCGCCAGCAACCGCCTCGTAGCGCGGGCCGCTGCTGTCGGCACTGGCGCCCCAGAGCACCCGCGCCTCGGGAATCGCAGCGCGCACCGAGAGGGCGAACTCCCGCGCCAGGCGCGTCTTTCCGGCCCCACTCTCACCGACGAGGGTCGCGAAGGTCAGGCGGTGTTTCTCCCAGCTATCGAGGAAGAGCTGCTTGAGGCGGTTCAGCTGGTCAGCGCGGCCGACGAGTGGGGCGCGCATCGCCGGGACGCGCGCCCCGACCGGCACGTGCGCGTGCGGTCGCAGATCGGGGTCGGTGTCACCGTCGAGATCATTGAGCTGGTCGCGACTCGCGGCCCCCGGATCACCAGCGGAGGCGAAGCCGATCGTCGCCTGCGACAGCAGATCAGGCGGACGGCTCGGCGCAACCCCGGGCATCGTGGGCACGAGATCGACGGGCTGCTGCGGCCCGCGCTCGCGCTTCGCAGACTCGATCGCGCCCGCGCGCGCCGTGAGCTCGTCAGGCATGGACCAGGCCCCGATCTCGTCGCATCACACGATCCCCCTTGGATTGGGCACTCGCTTGGGCACTGCCCCGTCAACCGGCCAAAAAAGGCCATCTTGTGGGCGGCCTCGAGACCGAGTCAAGCGGCCCTTCGCGGCGCTCGGGGTCCCGAGGGGCGCCGACGGCGGGGTCCCAGGGCTGCGCTCAGCCGCGGAGCGCGCGAAGCAGTCGCGAACGCACGACCTCCCGCGCGACGATGGCGATCCGCCCGGCGCGCGCCTCGTGACTGCTGCCCGCCTCTCGCGCAAAGGCCAGCATCGGGATCTCGGTCATGGCGCAGCCCTGGCGCGCCAGCGCATCGAGCAGCTCGAAGCTGAAGACGAAGCTATGCGAGGGCAGGCGCGCCAGCGCAACCCGCTCGCGCCAATCGCGATGAAAGGCATAGGCCCCGGCGAAATCGACACGCAGGTCGCCGAGGTGGCGCAAGAGCACGCGCAGCCCCCAGGTCAGCACCTGGCGACCGGGGCCCGCGTGCGGGCGAAGGTATTGCCCATGGACACAGACGCCCTGGGCGAGGTGCGGCAGGAAGGCGGCCAGCGACTGGGCGCGCACCTGGCGATCGGCAGGCAGCGCGGTCAGGAAGTCGCAACGAGCCGCCGCGAAGCCGTCGCGCAGGGTATCGCCCATGCCCTGGTTCTTCGCGTGACAGATCACGCGCACGTCACCCTCGTCGGCGCGCCGCGCCAACGCGGCGGTCGCATCGCTGCTCCCGTCGTCGACGACGATGATCTCGTACTCGGCGACGAAGCGCCGACAGAAGCGCCGGACGTCGACGATCGCGGCCACGATCGAGGGCGCCTCGTTGTAGGCCATCACCACGCCCGAGAGCCTCAGCTCGCGCCGCCTGGCGACCACGATCGTCAGCGCCTCGTCGAGCGTGCGGCCGACGAACCAGGCCAGCCGCGCGCTGACCGGATCGGCCGCAGACCCGGCATTGCGCCACAGCAGCACGGGTATCACCTGCTGCAGCGTTCCCGTCAGACTGGCCGCCCAGGCAAGATCGGCGGGCTCCGCGCTGACCACGAAGAGCGCACCATCGGCGCCCGGCGCGGCGACGCGGGGCAGGGGTCCACCCACCGCGGGCGCGTGCCAGTTTGGCTGCACGGCGAGCGTCGCCGAGGCGACCGGCGCCACCTGCGCCAGCGTCTGCCGCAGCTCCGCAGCGTCGTGGCGGGTCAGCAGCACGGCGTCTGCCGCAGCGCCGAGGCGCTCCAAATCGGCCCCCAGCGCCGCAGCGGCCAGCGCATCGACCGGCGGATCGCCGCTCGGGCCGAGTAGATGATCGACGTTGATTAGGCAGCGCGGTTGGCTGTGCATGCGAGGACCCGAGGACGAAGGCGATGCGCAGGTTAGCACGAAGGGCTGCGCGGGGCCGATCAGCGCTGTTTGGCCTGCCAGATCCGGAAGGGGCCAGTGACGGCCCCCGCAACGGCCTGCCGGCCAAAGGCCAGGCCCGTGGTGGTGAAGAGCGCGGTCATCCCGACGTGCCTGAGGGCGTGCTCGCCCCAGCCGGCGACGAAGTCCTGCGCGTGCGCCAGTGCCCGATCATACCAAGGCGCCTCGCGCAGCGTTCCCACCACCACCGCGGCCGCGTGACGTCCAGCCTCGGCGACCCCGGCCGCCGCCTGGGCTGCCTGTTCTGTGGCGAGCTGGATCGAGGTCGGCTCCAGCGCCCCCGCAGCCACCAGGCCCGCAGCGACGAGACCGACGCCGACCCCCAGCTTGATCGTGCGCCCAGCCAGACGCGCGGCGAAGGCCCCGGCCGTACCGGCCCCCACATCCGCCGCGGCGTAGCCCGGAAACTCGCGCACATAGCTGAAGCCATGAGCAAAGAGCGCCATTGCCCCGTCCCCCGCCGACACCGCCAGCGGACGAAGGGACTGATAGGCCGCCTGCGCGCTATCGCCGATCGTGCGGAGGGATTCGCCGTGATCCGCCGCGAGCACGCCCACCAGCTCGGATCCGAGCGCTGTCGCGCCCTGCGCCGTCTCGGGCACGAGGGTGGCGGCGGCGCTCAGCTCAGGCGCCAGCCCAGCCAGCAGTCCAGTCGCGGCCGCCAGCGCGGCCAAACGCCGTGGCGGCGGCGCCGCGGCGGCGAGCGCGCTGCCGCCCAAGAGCTGCGGCGCCTGAAGACCAAGCAAGACCAGAATCGCGGGGCCGCGGGACATCGACACACTCCAGCGAGGCCTTGCAAGAAAGCGCAGCCCCAGCGGGATAACGCCCAAGGTCGCCACCAGAGTCAACAGCGTTCTTCCCTCACGCGCGCTTTCCTCGCCCTGGGGTAACGCTCGCGCTTGCGAGCGCGGGCGGATTGGCCGACATTACGCAACCGGGTTCTTGTGCAACTGGGTTGCAGTGTCGGGCGCGTGCGCGTTGGCCGACGCGCAGGCCCCCATGTCCCAGGAGGTCGAGCCAATGCCGCGGATTACCTGTTTTTTCGTGCTATGCGCTGCCCTCGTCGATCCGCGCCCAGCAGGCGCGCAGGCGCCCGGGATGGTGGTCGCACCTTCGCGGCGCCTCAGCCCAGATCCCCGCGCGATCGTCGAGGCCTTCGGCAAACAGGGCATCCGTATCAACCTGGCCGAGGCGCGCGGCATCGCCGCCAGCGTCGCCCACGCCCTCGGCGAGGCGCGCCAGCACGGGATCGGGAACTCCAAGGTAGACTTCGAGGCGATCGAGATTGCCCAGGATCTCGGGCTCGATACGGCCCAGGGCTCGAGCACGGTCCGCAACGTCGTCGGCGCGCTGCGCTACCTTTTGGTGCGTCAGGGTGCTGCGCCGAGCCCCCAGCCGCCGCCGAGGCCACCACTGGCCTGGGGCCGCTATTTCGACAAGACCGTGTCGCTCTGGACGCAGCCGAGCTTCATGACCCTGCTCGGCAGCAAGGGCTTCCACCCGGTAAAGATCAGCTGGGAGGACATCGGACGGCAGGCCGGCAGCTCCTGGGGCGACCGCATCAGTGACGTCGGCATCTGGGTGCGCCGCGACGAAGCGCAGCCGGGGTCGGCGCGGCTGGCGCTCTCGGTACGGCGCGACAGCAACTATCGCGACAAGGTGCTGGTCGTGCCGGCGGAACGGATCAAGGTGCACCTGCGCTCCGGGCAGCAAAGCGTGGAGCGCAGCCTGCCGCAGCGCTTGCGGGAGCTCGGGCTTGCCTCGCGCAACAAGGACCGCAACGTGATCGTCTCGAATCAGTTTGCGATCGTCCCCGTGCCGTCAGCCGACATGCGAGGCGCGTGGCGCCCCGGTCATCCGCCGCGGGCGGCCTTCACCTTCAGCATCTTCCCCTATGGCAGCACGAACTTCGTGATCACTGACGTGATCGAGGGCAGCCACGAGGCGATCGTCGGGCCGGGCACGCACCAGCTCCTCTTCGCCAACGTCGGCGGTCGTCGGGCGCCCTTCACGGCCAGCCGTGCGGCCGACCGGCCGGATCTCCTCGCCCTCGAGCGCGAGCTCAGGGCCCAGGGCATGGATGTCGACGTCCAGCGCTACTATCTGATCCAGATCCCGCTGAGGAAGGGCGCCGCGGGGCTCGAGCTCTCGAATATGGGTGCGCCGCCGCTGCGCCGTCGTGGTGCCCCGGTCGCGCCGCCGTCCTCAGTCGTCCTGGGCGCGAAGTCCAGCGGCGGAGGGGTCGCGCAGCAGGGATCGATGCCCGCTTCGGCGGCGAACGCCGATCAGGCCGCGCCGGCTGCAGCGGAGATGCAGGCCGAGAAGCGGGCGGTCGCGTCTGAGGGGCTGGCCAAGGTGGCGATCGGCACCGGGCAGTCGGAGGGGCGCTATCGGCCCGGCGCCGGTTGGCGAGGCAAGCGCGCGGAAGAACCGATTCGCGTCACCGTGGTGTACTTCGTTACGCCGGTCGGTGAGCTGACCAGCGGCGACATGGCGCGCTTTGCTCAGGCCTTCGGGCAGTGGGATTCACAGGCCATCTGGGGCGGAAGCTTCGTCACGAAGGAGAGCTGGTAGCGCAAGGCCACCAGCGGGGGGGAGATCGAAATGTGCCGACGGGTCGACTGTAAGCAGTGCGGGCGCCCGACCTATGCTGGTTGCGGCGATCATATCGAACAGGTGCTCGCCAACGTATCCCCCGCGGACCGCTGCCAATGCCGCGGCGCGCAGGCGTCGGCGGCTGGGGCGGCAAAGCCCGGCGCGGGCCGCTCGTGGCTGCGCCGCGCCTTGGGCCGGTGAGGCGAGCGCGGCGACCCAGCCGCTGGAGGGGCGCTGGTCGTGGCTCGCGACCCTCGTCGCGGCTCCCTTGTTGCAGCTCGAGGGCGCCGCTCTCGAGATCGCGGTCGCGAACTGGTTTGTATCTATGACCCCCCGCACGAGCCCCCTCTACACGCGCGGCGCGCGGCTTGCGCCACCGCCTGCGCGCAGGCCGCGCGGCTGACAGTGGTCTCCTGCCAGGCCGTACGCACGGCGACGGGGCAGCAGGCCTTCGGCTGCCGCTATCGCGCACCCTTCACCTGAGTGCCTTTCTACTGAGTGCCTTTCTGCTGAGTGGCTGGTGCTGCGCGGCCGCCCGCCGCCAGGTCGCGCTCCGGATCCGAACAGACCTCGATGGTGACGTGACAGAGATCCGGCTGGTCGGCCAAGAGCGCCTTGTAGTGCGCGGGCGGTCGTGGCTGCGCGGTGACGACCGAGGCGATGAGGGCAAGGTGGCGCGGCCCGACCCGCCAGACGTGGAGGTCTGCCACGCGGTTGTCGGCCTCCGCCTCGATCAGCGCACGGAGCGCGTCGCGGCGGGCCTGCGGCAACTCCGCATCGAGCAAGACCGCGGCGGTATCCCGCAGCAGCCCGTAGGACCAGCGGGCGATCACCAGGCCGCTCAGCGCGCCGATCGCCGGATCCAGCCAGCCCCAGCCCAGCGTCTTGCCCGCCAGCAACGCGACGATCGCCAGCGCCGAGGTCAAGGCATCCGCCACCACGTGCAGGTAGGCCCCGCGCAGGTTGTGATCGTGGTGCTCGACAGCGCCGCCCCTCGACGCGCTTTCCGACGGGCTCGGGTGCCCGTTGTCGCCGAGCAGCAGGGCGCTGAGCACGTTGACCATCAGCCCGACCGCGGCCACGACGAGCGCCTCATTGAAATGGATGCCGACGGGCGCGGCGAGGCGCCAGAGGCTCTCGACGACGACCAGCAGCGCCACCACAGCCAGACCGACGGCGCTGCCAAAGCCCCCGAGGGCACCCACCTTGCCGGTGCCGAAGCTGTAGCGCGTGTCCTCGGCGTGGCGTCGCGCGTAGACGTAGGCGAAGAGCGCGACACCAAGGGCGGCGGCGTGCGTGCCCATGTGCCAACCGTCGGCGAGCAGCGCCATCGATCCGAAGCGCAGGCCCGCGACGATCTCCAGCACCATCATCGCGACGGTCAAGACCACCACCCAGCGGGTTCGGCGCTCGCCGGCGACCGGCTGGTCGGTGCCGAAGGTGTGCGAGTGACTGAAGGGATCGAGCTCTGTACCGCGCATGCTTTGCTCCGCTAGCGTGGCAGCGCCACGCGCTCAGGGCGCGCCAGAGCGCCGACCCAGCGGCGGCGCGGGCGGTGCCCCGACCTCGTCGATTGTGGTCGGACGGGGCAAGCGGCTGCCACCGCCCTTGCCGCGCAGGAGCCGCTGGGCCGGGTAGATGCTGCGGTGCCCCGTCAGCAGATAGGCGAGCACGCAGACGATCACCGCATGAGGGAAGACGGCGGCACCGAGCAGTTCGAGGGCCATGATCGACAGTGCCAGCGGCGTATTGGCCGCGGCCGCGAAGACCGTCGTCAGCCCGAGACCCGCCGCGAGCCGCAGCGGGAGACGCAACCAGCGGCCGAGCAGGTTGCCAAGGGTCGAACCGATCACGAAGAGGGGCGTCACCTCACCGCCGAGGAAGCCCATGCCCAGCGTCAGCGCCGTGAAGGCGAGCTTCAAGGCGAAGGCCTGGGCGGGGAGGGCGGGGTCCTGGAAGGCGCGAACGATCAGCGGAACGCTGAGCCCGAGGTAGTCGCTGGTGCCGACCAGCCGCCACAGCCCGACGACGAGCAAGCCGCCCAGACACATCCGAACCGGGAGACGCGGGAGGTACCTCTGACTGGAGCGCTTGACCAGGTGCGCCAGCTCGATGAACGTGACCGTGACCAGCGCGACCACGAGCGCGAAGACGAGCCACTTGAGCAGGAGCAGGGGCGTCAGCGCGACCTGCGGCGCAGCCGGATAGTACGTGTGCTGAATGCCGAGCGCGCGGGTCGTCAGGTCCCCCACGAGCGAGGCGACCAAGGCCGGCAGCAAGGCATCGTATTCGATCCGTCCAAGCACGACGAACTCGAGCCCGAAGACCGCCCCCGCGATCGGCGTACCAAAGACGGATCCGAAGCCGCCGGCGACCCCGGCAGCGACGAGCTGTCGACGCCGGTGCCGATTGACCCCCAAACGGTGCGCGACCCAGTCGCTGACGCTGGCGCCGATCTGCACGGCGGTGCCCTCACGCCCGGCGCTGCCGCCGAAGAGGTGGGTCAGCACGGTGCCCGCGAGCACCAGCGGCGCCATCCGCAGGGGAATCTCCGGTCCCTCGTCGTGAATCGTCTCGATCACGAGGTTGTTACCGGCCTTGATCGACTCACCGAAGCGCTCGTAGATCCAGCCGATCACCAGCCCCGCCAGCGGCAACGCATAAATAACGAGTTCATTGCGCAGGCGAAAGGCCGTCGCGCGCTCGAGCAAGGCGAGAAAGATCGCCGAGGCCGCACCGCAAAGCAGGCCCACGACCGAGCCGAGCACGAGCCACTGCCCGAGCGCCGAAAGCTGATCCCGCCGTGTCATGCTGCGACTCCACGACGTCTGCTGGCCGACACGTCGCCGCAACCAGCCCCGCCGCTGCGATCCCTGGTTTGACGGCGACCCCGAGCGATCGCATGCTCCGCGGGCCAAGGGACTTTGGCAGAGGAGCCACGATGAAACGCAGCGCAAACGCCACCTGGATGGGTGGTCTGAAGGACGGAGCGGGGAGCGTCACGGTCGCCAGCGGCGCGATCAAGGAGCTGAAGTTCGGCTTTCGCACGCGCTTCGAGGATGCGCCGGGCACGAACCCGGAAGAGCTGATCGCCGCCGCTCATGCCGGCTGCTTCAGCATGGCGTTCAGCGCCCAGCTCGGCGAGCGCGGCATCATTCCGGAGGCCGTGGAGACGACGAGCACGATTACCTTCGAGGAGCTGACGCTGCGCCGGAGCGTGCTGACCAGCAAGGTCACGGCTCGCGGCGCGGACCGCGCCAAGATTGAAGAGGCAGCCGCGGCGGCCAAGCTCGGCTGCCCGATCTCGAAGGTCCTCAAGCTCGAGATCGATCTCGACCTCACCATCGTGGTCTGAGCGCCGGAGCGCCGAGGACTCGCGGCGCGAGCCATCGGTGGACCGGTTGCGAGGGTGCGTGCCCGCCAAAGACCCGCCCAGCGCTCAGCGGCCTGACCCGTCGGTCTGGGTGGTCGGCCCTGTCATGAAGCCAGCAGGGCTGTGACCCTGAGGGGCCTCCGGCGTCTCGTACTCCTCCGGCGGCGTGCGCAAGATGAACGAGGGAATCGCGGTGTTGACCAGGGCGTAGAGCACTAAGCCACCGATCAGGTCCGGATGGGCCGAGAAGCGGTCACGGAGGATCTCGGCGATGACGAGCGTGAAGACCAAGGTCGGCAGCAGCGAGACCCCCAGCCGCAGACCGCGTCGCAGCGGCTCGCGCCTGGAGAGGCGCCGGTACATTGCCACCAAGGCGATCCTAAAGGGCAGCAGCACCACGAGAAAGCCGCCCGCCAAGAGCAGCGCGCGGGGCGCGAAGTTCTCCGGCCGCAGGCCTAATCCGGCGCGCAGGAAGTAAAAGGGAATGAAGAAGGACGCGAAGAGCTCGATCGCGTGCAGCGTTGGCGCGGTCTTCAGCGACGGGATCTTCTTGCGCAGGCGCTGCTCAGTAATGCCGACGACGAAGGCGCCCACGAGATAGTAGACGCCGAGCATCTTCGTGGCGGTGGCGCAGATCAAGGCGACGACGACCAAGAACGCGAACTCCGTGTTCGGTGCGTGCGGCAGCACAGCCGTCGCGAAGAGGCGGAAGATCTTCGGCAGCAGCACGACCATGCCGGTGATCGCGGCGAGCGAGAGGCTCAGCGTGGCCCCCGAGGTCGACTGCAGGGCGAAGAGGAGGATCACCAGGGCAACCAGCTCCGTGCCGATCGCCCGCGATTTGATCCAAACGCGCTCGGAGTGATTGACGCCGAGTTCGGCGAGGGAATCCAAGATGAACCCAGTCGAGGGCGTGAGCAGCGCGAGCGCGACGAGCAGGGCGGGCCTGAGTTCCAGACCATGAAAGCGTCTCACGACCACGGTGACGAGCGCGATGCCCGCGGTCTGCAGGGCCACATGGCCGATTAGCGACCGGGCGCCGCGCCGCAGGTCCTCGACGTCCAGCTCCATCCCGGCAAAGAGGAAGAGAATCGTGATCCCGAGCACGGCGAAGACGTTGATGACGGGATCGCTGCGGAAGAGATCGAGCCCTAGACCGAAGGCGACGCCGATGCCGAGGCAGGTGATGGCGCCTGGGATCCAGAGGCGCTGCAGGGCCTTCGCGACGAAGAAGAGCCCGAGGATGAGAATCACGTACTCCCACTCCGGGGATATTCCGACGCCCATTTGACTTCCCTATCACTGCGAGAGTCCCCCGCCGCGTCGCTTGGCGGGCCAGGAGGCCAGGCTCGAAGTTCCCTAGTTACAAGAGCTTATCTCGCTAGCACGAAGCCACCAATCGAGCAAGTGGGCTTGCCGTGCTGGCCTTGCCGCGGCCGGCGGCTCACAGCCTGGCTGACGCTCGTGCGCCTGGCGACCCCGGTGCGCCGCCAGCAGCGTCGGGCACCGTGACAGAAAAGCGGTTGACGGGCCCCGGTGACCGGACCAGATTGTGCTCCGCCCGCGGCCACCCTGGCCCCTGCGAAGGCCCGCTTGCTGGGCCATGCGGTTCATTCCGTCAGCCGCGTCCCCTCGCACGCGCAGACCGTGGAGCTTCGATGAGCAGCAGTCTTCGCCGCCAGACAGAGGAGTCGAGCCTTCGGCGACCGCGCACTCCGGGCGGCGGCCTAGCGTGACGTCCTTGGAGCGGCGGATCTTGGCGTTGCTCGTGCTACTCGCGCTTCCGGGCGGGTTCGCAGCGGCAATTCCCTTCGGCGACGCCGGCGCAGCACGAAGCACCGCAAGCGCGAGCGCCGCCCCGCGGGGCGGCGCCGATGCAGGGCCGCGCGAGGTGCTTCGGCCCTCCTCCGCGGCAGAGGCGCCCCCCGTGGGGCGCGAGGCCAAGGCACTTTCCAGCGCCGCGGCGCCCTCCAGCGCGAAGGGCGGCGGGCCCCAACCCTGGAACTCGGTGGCGCTCTTCCTGGCCACCATCGCGGGGATCTTTCTCCTCGGCGCCTTCGGCGAGGTCGTCTTCGCGCGGACCAACGTCCCGGACGTCATCTGGCTGATCATCGCTGGTATCCTCATCGGCCCGGTGGCCGGCATCGTCACCCGCGTGCAGTTGCTGGCGATCGCGCCCTATTTCGCCGCGCTGACCTTGGTCGTTGTCCTCTTCGAGGGCGGCAGTCGTCTCAACCTCTCAGCGCTCTCGACCGCAGCGCCGCGCTCGGCGCTCTTGGCCTTGCTCACCTTCGTCTCGGCGGTCGCCGTCGTCGCGGTGATCAGCATGGGGCTCTCGGCCATTGGCTGGTTGCCGGCCGTCTGGACCTGGAAACATGGGCTCCTTCTCGGCAGCATCCTTGGCGGATCGAGTTCGATCATCATCATGCCGGCGATGTCCCAGGCGAAGGTTGAGTCGCGGGTCGCAAACCTGATCAACCTTGAATCCGCCTTGACCGATGCCTTCTGCGTCGTCTCGGCCACGGCGCTGATCAATCTGATGGTGGGAGGCGCCGAGGGCGGCTCGGCGGCGACGGCCTTGGCCAATTCCTTCGGCATTGGCCTGGCGATGGGCGGCGCCTCCGGGCTGCTCTGGCTGCTGCTGCTCGGTCCCCTGAGCAAGAGCGAGCACGCCTACCCGATCACGCTTTCGGCCCTGTTTCTGCTCTACGTGCTGATCGAGCGCGCGGGCGGCTCGGCGGCGCTCGGTGTGCTCGCCTTCGCGATTATCGTCGGCAATGCGATCGGGATCACCACGAAGATCGGCCTTGCCAGAGCCGTCGAGCTGCGCCCGGATACCCGCGGCTTTCATAGCCAGATGGCCTTCATCATCAAGTCGTTCTTCTTCACCTTCATCGGCGCGATGCTTTCTCCCCCGTGGTCCTTGATCGCGATGGGCGGCCTGCTCGGGGGGGTCCTGCTCGTCGCGCGAATACCGGGTGCCTGGCTGGCGACGCTCGGCAGCGGGCTGAGCCGAGCGCAGCGCAAGCTGGTGATCGTCTCGATGCCGCGAGGGATGGCGGCGGGGGTGCTGGCGACGCTGCCCGCGGCCGCGGGCGTACCTGGCACGGACCAGCTCCCGGTGGTGGTCTTCGCGGGCGTGCTGACGACGATCCTGGTCTTCGCGATCGGCTTTCCCCTGGCTCGCCAGAGCGCGGCAGCGCCGGTGCCGGCGGCCGAGAACGCGCCTGCGTCGCCAGCACCGCCGCTGGCCTCGGCAAAGGCTGGGCTGCCAGTGTCGTCGCCTGACGACGAGGCCGCTGCCGATCGCGTGGAGTGAGCCGGCGTCCGCCGCGCAGCGCTGGCCGCGGCGGCGCCTCAGGCCACCGAGGGTGTTTCCCGCAGCGCGGCGACCTCACCAAGCAAGCGATCGATTTCGTGCTGATCACGCAGGTAGTATGAGGCGGCGGACGCGCGTGACGCGCCGACGCGCAGGGTGAGCAGGCGCGCACGCGGCTGATCGAGCTTGAAGACGTCCTCATCCGTCACGTCATCGCCGACGTAGAGGGCAGCGTCGGCCCCCTCGGCGCGGCGCAAGGCCAGCAGGGCGTCGCCCTTATGTGGAGCGCGCTGCGGGACGAGGTTGGCGACCAGCCTGCCGGGCACGAGGCGCATCGGCACCGGCAGGCGCTCGATCCCGCGCTGAATCGCTCGGCGTGCCTGACGCTTGTTATCCGACCGCCGATAGTGAATCGCGAGCGAGTAGCGTTTGTCCTCGATCTCGACGCCGGGAAGGCCGGCCAGCGCCGCTTCGAGCAGCGCCCGCGCGCGCGCGACCTCGGCCGCGAAGTCCTCGAGCCCGAGGCCTGGCTCGAGACCGTGGTTGCCCACGACGTACTTGACCGAGGCGCCACCCAGCCGCGCGGCCACGTCGGCCTGACTGCGGCCCGAGATGACGGCGCAGGGAAAGCGCTGGCTCACCGCGGCGAAGAGCTCGCGCGTGCGCGGCCGCATCTGCGCGTCGTCAGGCTGACTCACGATCGGCGCCAGGGTGCCATCGAAGTCGAAGGCGACGAGCAAGCGGCCCGAGGCGAGCGCGGCCAACACGCCGGCGCACCCCTCAGAGAACAGATAGATCATGCTACCTCAGTGTAACTGACCATCCCGGAGGCTCCCAGGCGCCCCGACATGCGCTCTTTGCGCCGCAGCTCGGCCGCGTCAACGAGCATGCGGCCGGCCCAGCGGTAGACGTTGAACTCCGAGACCAGTCGCCGCATCGAGCGCATCCGCTCGCGTTGGTCCTCCGCCGGCATGCGCAGCGCGACGTCCAGCGCCTCGCTCGCCTGCCGCAGGTCGTAGGGGTTGACGATCAGCGCCTCGGTCAGGTCGCGCGCCGCGCCGGTGAACTGGCTCAGCACGAGCACGCCCTGCTCATCCTCGCGGGCGGCGACGAATTCCTTCGCGACGAGATTCATTCCGTCATGCAGGCTGCTGACGTAGCAGAGCTCCGCGGCCCGATAGAAGCGGAAGACCGCGGCCGGCTCGAAGTGCGAGCGCAGCAGCACGATCGGGCGGTAGCTACCCTC
This sequence comes from Pseudomonadota bacterium, assembly GCA_016711215.1. Taxonomy (NCBI): domain Bacteria; kingdom Pseudomonadati; phylum Pseudomonadota; species Pseudomonadota bacterium. The sequence continues at coordinate 1,259,904 of JADJTL010000001.1, forward strand.
GGCCCACCTGGCGTTGATCTCCGCGGCGAGCGCCTCCACCCGCTCATTCAGCTCTCGGTAGCGCGGGATCTTCGTGCGACTCGGCGCCGCGAGCTGGACGAAGGTGAAGCGCCCTCGGTACTGCGGATGGCGTTTCAGCAGCTCATCGACGGCGGCGAGTCGTTCCTCCACGCCCTTGGTGTAGTCGAGGCGGTCGACGCCAATACCGATCAAGGCGTCGGCCGCGAGGCCAAGCTCTTGGCGCACGGTGGCCCGCGCCTCGGCCAGCGGGGGCACCTTGTCGAGCCAGTGCACGGGCCATTCGATGGAGATCGGATAGGGCCGCACGAGGGTCCGTCGCGAGCCCTGCACAATGGCGCTCCGTTCGCGGTCGATGCGGCTCTCCATGAAGGCGTCGACGGAGTCCGTGAAATTGTTGCAGTGCTGCTGGGTATGGAAGCCGACGACGCTCGAACCAAGCAATCCGGCGATCAGCTCCTCGCGCCAGGGGCAGATGCCGATGCGCTCGGCGTTCGGCCAGGGGATGTGCCAGAAGGTGATGATCGTCGCGCGCGGCAGCCGCTCACGGATCATCTTCGGGGCCAGGGCGAAGTGATAATCCTGGACCAGCACGACCGGATACTTGGAGTCGACCTCGTCACAGACGGCGTCGGCGAACTTGCGGTTGACCTCGCGGTAGTGTTCGAAGTCCTCGGCACGAAAGACGGGCCGGGTATGGGCGACGTGGCAGAGCGGCCAGAGCCCCTCGTTGGAGAAGCCGTAGTAGTAGCCGTTCTCCTGCGCCTCGCTCAGCCACACCCGCCGCAGCTGGTAGGACTCCTCGCCGGGTGGCACGAGCACGCGATCGTTCTTGTCGACGGTGGCGCGGTCGGCGCTGCCGCTGCCGTGCGCGACCCAGACCCCGGAGCAAGCCCGCATCACTGGCTCGAGGGCAGTCACGAGGCCGCTCGCGGGATGCAAGACCTCCACGCCCTCAGCCGTCTGCTGGTGCGCGTAGGGCTCGCGGTTGGCGAGGATGACGATGCGCTCACCTTGAAGATACTGGGTCAAGGTCGCTCGCAGGCGTTGGGGGCTCCAGACCCCCCCCTGGGCCTCGCGATCGCCCTCGCTCGCCAGGCGTTCGGCCAGCGCGCGAAGGTCTCGGACCAGTGGCTTGAACTGCGTGGTGGCCTCACCCGTCAGCGCGCGCCGCAGGGCGATCGTCCAGCCCTTCCAGGCCAGGCGCGCCGCCACGAAGGTCACGAGCGAGATGGCCAGCGCGAGCACCAGGAAGGCCGCGAGCAAGATCGCGCGCATCTTCGCCTGGCGCCGCCCGAGGTAGCTCAGCTCGTGCGCGACGACGACAGCGCCTCGCGCCGTCGCGCTCCCGCGGAGCCGGATCACGCTCAGATAGACCACGCCAGAGGGCAGCTCTGCGCGCGTCGACCACGATCCAGCTCCGGGCGCGGCCTGCGCTCGCATCCGCCCGAGCAGCAGAGAGCAGGAGAAGTCCTCGGGATACTTGTCGGTGGCGGCCAGCAAGCGGCCAGCGGGGGAGCATGCCGCGGCGCCGACGATGCGCTCGTCCCGCGTGATATCGGCGAGCGTCGCGCCGAGGCGCGCGGGCTCCGCCCCCCAGTGGCGCTCGAGGCTTTGGTGCGCGGCCGAGACGGCGAGGCGCGAGCGCAGCGCGAGATCCGCCTCGAACCAACCCCGCGTCGTATGCGCCAGCGCGAAGTAACCGACGACGCCCAGCAGCGCGAGCGCGGCGAGCAGCACGGCGAGAAAGGGGAGGGAACGACGCATCAGACTCCTTGGTGACCTCGGTGGGTGACCTCGGCTGGTGACCTCGAGAAATGCGGTTGGCGACCTCGGTTCGGGGGTCGGTCGGCGAAGGTCGCCCGCGGGCCCACCCCGAGGCGATGGGCGACTCGCCAGGGGTCGGACCCACGCCGAGTCGTTTGAACACGCCGAGTCGTTGGAACGTGATGCCGGGAGGGGCTCGCGGGCCGCGCAGGCCAGTACGGGGATCCGTCCGTCACGACGGCGACCTCAACACTGCAACGCAGCCCGAGCCCGGCGATCAGCCGGCGCAGCGCCTCTGGCGCAGACTACTAGCATATCGAGCTTGGATGTCCAAGGTCTGCATGCTAGGAGGGGGGCCGATGATGCTCGCCAACCTTGGACTAATCGGCAATTGCCAGCTCTCCGCGCTCGTACGGCGCGACGGCGCGATCGTTTGGTCCTGCATGCCGCGCTTCGACTCACCACCTGTCTTCGCGTCGCTATTGGACGAGGAGCAGGGCGGTGCCTTTACGATCGCGGCCGCCGATCGCCGGACCGGCGTGCAGCGCTACCTGCCGAATACGAACGTACTGGAGACCCGCTTTGAGGACGCCGACGGCGCGTTCCGCGTGCTCGATTTCGCGCCGCGTTTCGTGCTGTACGATCGCAGCTTTCGGCCGCGCAAGCTGCTGCGCATCGTCGAGCCGCTCGCGGGCAACCCACGTATCCGGGTGTCCTGCGATCCCGTGCTCGGCTGGTCCCGCGCGCGCCCTCGCCGCGAGTTCGGTTCCCACCACATCACCTTTCACGGCTATGACGCAGAGCTGCGGCTCACGACAAACGCCGCGATCTCGTACCTCGACGGTGAAGCCTTCGCCCTGACGGAGCGGCTGCACTTCGTGCTCTCCTGGGGTGCACCCGTCGAGGAGGCGCTCGAGCCGCTCTGCGAGCGCTTCCTGCGCGAGACCGTCCGTTACTGGCAGCAGTGGGTCAAGCACTGCGAGGTGCCGCCGATTTACCAGGAGGAAGTGATCCGCTCGGCGCTCGCCCTCAAGCTCCACTGCTTCGAGGACACCGGGGCGATCGTCGCGGCGTTGACCACGTCGATACCGGAGGCGCCTGGTTCGGGGCGCACCTGGGACTATCGCTACTGCTGGCTGCGTGATGCGTTCTATGCCCTCGGCGCCTTCCGCTTGCTCGGCCATTTCGAGGAGCGCGAGCAGTTCCTGCACTTCCTGCTCAATATCGCGGCCTCGGCGCCCGAGCTCGATCTCGCGCCGCTCTATCGCATCGATGGCAAGAGCGACCTCGGCGAGCAGGTGCTCGCGGCGTGGCCGGGCTTCGGCGGCGAGGGGCCGGTGCGCGTCGGGAACGGCGCTGCGAAGCATCAACAGTACGACGTCTTCGGCGAGATGGTGCTCGCGCTGACACCCTTCTTCATGGACGCACGCTTTCGCGAGAAGGTCACGCCGGGGTTGCTCGACCTGGTCACGCGCCTGGCGCAGAAGGCGATCGCGGTGGCTGGCCAGCCCGACGCCGGGATCTGGGAGTTCCGCTCGGAGTGGCGTCCGCAGACCTTCAGCTCGCTGATGTGCTGGGCCGCGGCGGATCGTATGAGCCGCATCGCCAAGCGGCACCGGCCCGCGGACGCCGAGACCTTCGCCAGGGCCGCCGAAAAGATACGCGACGAGTTGCTGCAGCGCGCCGTCGACCCGGTGCGCGGCTGCCTGGTCGCCGACTACGGCGGCAAGGAGGTGGACGCCGCGCTGCTGCAAGCTGTCACGCTGCGGCTCCTGCCGCCCGACGACAAGCGCCTGCATGCCACCGTCGACGCCGTGCGCGATGATCTCGAGCATGAGGGGTGGCTGCGACGCTATCGCACGGACGATGGGTTTGGCGTCCCCGCGGTGGCCTTCATGCTCTGCACCTTCTGGCAGGTCGAGGCGCTAGCCAGGCTTGGGCGCGAGGCCGAGGCACGCACGCTGCTCGATCGCGTCCGCGCCGTGGACTCACCTCTGGGCCTGCTGGCGGAGGATCTCGATCCGGTCTCGAAGATCATGTGGGGTAACTTCCCCCAAGCCTACTCGCACGTCGGGCTGATTCACGCGGCGTTTGCCGCCTCGCCGCGCTGGTTGGAGCACGGCTCATGAGCAGACCTACCTCGCGCGGTCGACCGGTTCAGCGGTCGTCGCCGCCCGAGGCTTGGGGACCGCTGCTGCGCCTGGCGCGCCGCGCGGCCCGTCCGCTCGAGCGCTTCCTGCGAATTGAAGCGGCCAGCGGAATCCTGCTGCTCGTCGCCGCCCTGGTGGCGCTCGCCTGGGCCAACTCGCCCTGGGCAGAGAGCTACGTTCACCTCTGGCACACCCCAGTCGGGATACGCCTTGGCTCGTTCACGCTCGAGCGGAGTCTCGAGTGGTTCGTCAATGACGTGCTGATGGTGATCTTCTTCTTCGTGGTCGGGATGGAGATCCGCCGCGAGATCAATCAGGGCGAGCTGTCGGACTGGCGTCGCGCCGGGCTTCCAGCGGCCGCCGCGCTCGGGGGGATGCTGGCCCCGGCAGGCCTCTACCTGTTGACGGCGGCGGGGAGGCCTGCTCTGCACCCCGGCTGGGGCGTACCGATGGCGACCGACATCGCCTTCGCCGTCGGAATTCTCACGCTCTTGGGCAGGCGCGTTCCCGCGGCCCTGCGCGTCTTGCTGCTCGCGCTCGCGGTCATCGACGACCTCGGGGCGATCATCGTGATCGCGCTCTTCTATTCGCCGGGGATCGAGGCCTCGGGGATTCGGCTCGCCGCGCTCGGGTTTGCCGGCATCCTCGTGATGCAGCGCGTTGGCGTGCGGGCGAAGCTGGCCTACGTCGTCCCCTCCGTGGTCGCCTGGGCCGGGATCTACGCCGCGGGCATCCATCCGACGATCACCGGGGTCATTATTGGCCTGCTGACCCCCGTCCGGGCGTGGCTCGGACCCGAGGGCTTCATCACGGGCGTTCGCGAGGAGCTGCAGCGCGTCGAGCGGGCGACGAGCGGCCCGCTCTCCTCGCGCGAATTCGCCGAGAGCCTGCGCCAGGTCAACGCCGCACGCCGCGAGGCCATGTCTCCAGCGGAGAGCCTGATCGAGGCGCTCCACCCGTGGGTCGCGTACGGGATCATGCCCTTCTTCGCCTTGTCCAACGCAGGTGTAGCCGTCGACGGCGCGGCGCTCCAAGGTGCCTCGAGCGTGGCGGCGGCGGGGGTCGCCCTCGGTCTCGTGATCGGTAAGCCGATCGGTGTGCTCGCAGCCTGTTGGCTGGCCCTGCGCCTGCGGGTCGGCGTGCTTCCAGCCGGTATCAAGGCCCGGCACCTCGTGGTCCTGGGCGTGGTGGCCGGCGTCGGTTTCACGATGTCGATCTTCATCGCCCAGCTCGCCTTCGCCGACCCGCAATTGCTCGCAGGCGCGAAGCTCGGGGTGCTCGGCGCGAGCGCCGTAGCGGCGGTGGCCGGGGTCGTCATCGGGCGGCTGCTGCTCGCGCCCGTGACCAGCGCGGAGGCCGCGCAGACCGCCGACGAAGCGGAGGATTCCACTGAAATCTGATCCAGCCAAGACGCGGGCGATAGCGACCTCGACCGAGGAGCGCTGCGCCGCGGTGCGGGCCGCCGCGCGCCGCGCGCCGACAGCAACCAGCGCACGGCTGCGCGCACGGCTGCGCGCTCGGCTGGCCGAAGGTGCGGCCTCGCACTCAGGAGGGGGATGCTAATGGCTCATGTCTCCCAGCGGCTGAAGGGGGCCTTCGAGGGCGCGCTGGCCGGTGGCGGCGATCCGGCCAGTTCGCCGCTCTACGTCTTCGGCCCCTTCCTCCGCCTGCTCGCGGCGAGCGGCGCCGGCGCTGCCTGCTTTGGCGCGCCGATCTGGATGGTCGTGGCGACGGTGGTGGTGGTCAGCCTGATGTACCGCCACGTGATGCACTGGATTCCAGACGGCAGCGGCGGCAGCGGCCTCTGTGAGGAGGAGTTTGGTGGCTGGGCCGTCAAGGTCAACGCGAGCATCACGGCGATCGAGTATACGCTGACCTTCCTCGTCAGCCTCGCCGCGCTCGTGACCTTCGTCGCGGATCGAGCGGGGGGCCTCGGTCGCTGGGAGCGTGCCATCCTCGCCGTGGTGCTCACCCTCAGCGTCGGGTTCGTCGTCAACCGCGGGCCGCGTCTGGCCGCGCGTGTCTTCGGTCCAGCCACGGCGGCCGTGCTCGCGTTGCTCTGGTTGCTCGTCTTCGCCGTCGTCTGGCAACGTGGCCTTCACCTGCCCGCGCTGACGCTGGAGGCCTTCTCCTCGAGCAAGCTGCACACCACGCTCGGGGGCTACGTGCGCCTCTTGGCGTTGATGACCGGCATCGAGGTCTTCGCCAACCTCGTCGCCGCCTACGACGGCTCGCCCGCGAATCGCGCGCGCAAGGCCTTCGGCAGCTTGCTGATCGTCATGGTCACCACGCTGGTGACGATGGTCGTCGTTGGCCCGGCGATTCTGGCGTTGGCCGACCCGACACGGCAGGACGTCTCGGTCTTCACGCAGACGATGGATCAGCTGCTGCCCTCGCCGCTGGCCCATCTGGGCACACTGGTCGGTATTGTCGTCCTGCTCTCCGCCGCGGCGGCGAGCGCGCAGGGCCTGCAGAACCTCTCGCTTGGCCTGCGCCACCGGCACTACGTTCCGGCCTCCTTTGGCCAACGCAACCGCTTCGACGTCGCCGACCGCCCGGTTTGGATCCAGGTCATTCTCGTCTCTGGCTGCTTCCTCGCCTTCGGCACGCATGAGGAGACCTACCTCGCGCTCTACGCCGCGGGGGTCTTCGTGCTGCTCGGGCTCACCGGCTGGGCTGCCGTCAACCGCCTCTTTCGCCAGTGGCGGGCCAAGCGGAAGGGGGCCGGTGGCGTGATCGGCACCGCGATGGCCGCCCTCGTCACCTCCGGCGCCGCGCTGCTGATCGTCGTCGAGCGCTTTCTCGACGGCGCCTGGGCCTACTTCATCATGGTGCCCGCGCTCTGCTTCGTCTTCGGGTTCTACCGGCGGCGGCTCGGCGCGCCGACCCAGATCGAGGAACGAATCGGGCGCGCCCTGGCCGAGAAGAAGTCCTTCGTGCCCGTCCAGAGCACCCCTTGGCCCCAGGGCGCCCTCGCGATCACCGACGGCTCTCAGCGCGGCGAGGCCGCGCTCCTCGCCGGCGCCCACCTCGCGCAGACCCTTGCGGTGCCGTGGGCGATCGTGCTGACCGCGGACACCGAGGGTAGGACGACCTCGCCTTACGCCAGGCTGATCGAGTCGGTCTTCAAGCCGGAGAAGGGCGTCCTCGGCGCGCGCTCGGTAGCCGAGGCCCTCGAGGTTGGCGGGCGCGAGCACCTCGATCTGATCGTGGTCACCCGCAGCTTTCCAGACTCGCGCGCGCTCGCCAATGCCACCGATCGTCCGCTGCTGGTGGTCCACGAGTCGGCCGATCCGACGCTGCGCTATCCGACCTTCACCCGGGTCCTCGTCGGGCTGGACGGCTCGTCGGACGCCGAAGCGGTGCTCCCGGGCGCGGCCCGCTTTCTCGCGGCCGGCGCCAAGGTCGTGCTCGTCGCGGTACCGGACGGCGATACGACGCCCGCGACCCTGCAGAGCTACCTCGAGCGCATCGCCGAGGGGCTGCGCGCCCACGGCGCAGTCGAGCTGCACGTTGGGGGTTCAGGTCCGGCTCGGACGCTGCTCGAGGAGGCCACGCAGGTCGAGGCCGACCTCGTCATCGTGGCTCGTCATGGCGGCGGTGGAGCCGAACGCGCGACGGCGGTCCCCCTCGGCAGCGTCCCGACCAAGCTCTTGAGTGACCTCGCTTGCTCGCTCCTGATCGTCCCTGTGTTTTCCGCGGACGCGGCTGTCGCGCCCGAGGCCGAGGTCGACGGGTGAAGCTGCTCAACGGGCATGGCCTCGAGTTCGGTGGTGCGAGCCTCAGCTTCGCGGCCCTGCTGACCGCCCTTGGCATCATCCTGGTCGGATTTCTGGCCGCGGCCAAGGTCGCGTCGAGGATCCGCGGGGACGGCCGGCGCGTCGCTGGCGTGCAACCAACGCCGGCCCTTCGTTGGCGCACCACCATGGCGCGGATCGTCGGCTACACCCTTCGAGGTCTGGCGGTCGTGGTCGCGCTGCAGGTCGCCGGTGTTGACCTCGCGAGCGTCCTCGCGGCGAGCGCAGTGGTCGCGGTCGGCGTCGGGATCGCGATGCAGAAGGTCGCCGAGAACTTCGTCTCGGGGATAGTGCTGCACGCGGAGCGCTCGATTCGCCAAGGTGACATCATCGAGTTCGAGGGACACATCGCCAAGGTCGAGCAGGTAGGGATCCGCGCCACGATCGCTCGCACCATCGACGATGAGGAGATCATCGTCCCGAACAGCATTCTCACCCAGTCGCCGGTGAAGAACCTCACCCTGACGGAAGTCGTGCATCGGCTGCGCGTGCGAATCGGCGTCGCCTATGGGACGGACCTCGATCGTGCAGCGGAGGTCTTGCGCCAGGCGGCCGAGAGCCTGACGTGGCGCGAACGGACCCGCGATCCGGTGGTCCTGTTGGTCGACTTCGGATCCTCGTCGGTGGACTTCGAGGCCAGCGTCTGGACGCGCGACGTCTGGGGCCTGCGACGGGGGCAGTCAGACCTGCGACGAGCGCTCTGGCGCGCGCTGCGCGCGGCCTCGATCACCATCCCTTTCCCTCAGGTCGATGTCCACTTCGATGCGCCAACGAGCGCCGCCCTCGAGCAGGCGCTGCGCTCCGACCAGCACCGCCCAGCCCGAGCGCCTCAATCCTGACGTGCGTTCACTCACCTCTGCGATCGACCCTCGGCCGCGCACTGCGCCCATAACCAGCATGACCAGCCTGACCCAGAGCAATCCTCGCCGCCTCGCGCTCCGGCGGGGCTGCCTGGCGCTGCTCGTGCCCGTCTTTGCCGCTGCCCTCTATCTCGCCGTCTGGGCCCGCTATCGCCTGGAGCCGACGACTTGGGCGACGAAGCGCCTGGATCGCTGCGCCGCCCTCATCCTGCCCTGGCTCCGCGCGACGCTGCGTGATGGCGAGGCGCCGCCGCCCGACGGATGCTCGGCGCCAACCCTGCGCCTACCGGTCTGGGTCAGCCTCTATCGTGCGGGGCGATTGGTGGCCCGCGCGCGATCGGAGCAAGCGCAGTGGTCGGCGGCAGCGGGGGAGCTTGCTCGATCGCTCGCGGTCACGCAGGCCGTGCGCGCGCTGACGCGCGCCGACTGGGCCGACCTGCGGATCAAGCTCGATCTGGGCGTGAGCGCAGGTCGGGTCGTCGCGCTGCCCGCGCTGGTGCTCGCCCACTCCTTCGTTCCTGGACTCGACGCCGTGGTGCTTCAGGTCGGCTCCCGACGCGCGTATCTCCTACCCGATGACCAGCAGCGCTTCGCGCTGCTCGCCGGCTATCAGCCAGTGTCCTTCATGGTCGAGCTGCGCAGCGGGCTCGAGGTGCACGGCGCCCTCAACCTGCTCGCGGCGGAACTTCAGCTTACCCGCGAGGACTGGCGCACGCTGCCCCATCGCTGGTCGCGCCTGCGCCTGCGGTCCTATCTCGACGACCCGACGCGCGCGCGGATTGACCTGGTCGCCCGCGGGCGCGTGCCGATCGATCGGATCAGTCGGCAGCGCGTCCTGAGCGCCGCGCGATCGGCCTCCGACTATATTGTGCGGCAGCTGCGCCCCGATGGGCGCTTTCAGTACGTCTACGACCCGCTCAGCGATCGCTTCGCCGACGACAGCGGCTACAACCTGACGCGGCATGCCGGCACGACCTGGTTCCTCGTGCTGGCGGCGCAGCGTTTCGGCGACCAGCGCCTGGCGGAGGCCGCTTCGCGGGCGTTGGGCTACCTCGCCGCCAAGGGCGTGCCGGCGCCCTGCCGCCAGGGTCTCGCCTGCGTCGGGGATGCGGACGAGGTAGGCCTCGGGGCGAGCAGCCTATCGCTGGTGGCGCTGGCCGAGCATGAACACGCCACGGGCGATCGGCAGCACGCGAGGCTCCTTGATCGGCTGATCGAGGCCGTCTTGCGCGCGCAGCGGCCCAATGGCGACTTCTGCCACGTCTACCGGCCTCGGCTGCGGCGCTACGATTGCGGTCCAGTGCGGCTCTACTACAGCGGCGAGGCGGCCCTGGCCTTGGCCAAAGCCGCCGCCGTGCGCCCCGCGCGTCGGCCCGTGATCGTCGCCGCGCTGCGGCGCGCACTCGACTACCTCGTCGACGAGCAATATGACTACTTCCTCGGGCAGTTTCTCCTCGGTGAAGATCACTGGACGTGCATCGCGGCCGAGGCCGCCTGGCCCTTTGTCCGCGAGGCGCGGCATCTGACCTTCTGCCGCGAGCTAGCCGCCTTCGGCCGCCGCGCACAGCTCAGCGCGGCTGATCCCTCGCTCGCCGACCTGCGCGGTAGCTTTGGCGTCACACCCTTCGTCCTGCCGCATAACACGCCGGTCGGCAGTCGCACCGAGGCCAACGTGGCGACCGCCCGGCTGGCGCGGCGTTGGGGCCAGGAGGATGCCTTGCTCCGTCGGACCGTGCTCGAGGCGCTACGCTACCTCGTCGATCAGCAGCAGCGCAGCTCGGGCGGCTACCTCTGGCCACGTCCGGAGCTCGCCTTGGGCGGCATCACGCAGACGCCCGTGCGCAGCGAGATTCGCATCGACTACGTCCAGCACGCCGGGATGGCGCTGCTGCGCGCCCTGCCGCTCGTACCGAGCGCCGCGGTCACCCTACGCTGAGCGCCAGGCGCCGCTGGCGCCCTCGTGAGCCGCTCGCTACGATGCGCGGAAGCCAGGGGCAGACCCGAGGAGCTGGATGGGCGTCGAAGCATCGGAGCACGCGCCGCGCGGCGCCGCAGCCAGCGGCCTGCTCAAGGCTTGTCCGCAGTGCGATGCACGCTACCCGTCCTACGCGAACTTCTGTCCCGCCGATGGCCAGCGGCTACGGGCGCTCGACGATGGGCTCGACGATGGGCTCGACGATGGGCTCAACGATGCGCCGGATCCGTGGCTTGGGCGGCTGCTCGACACGCGCTACCGCGTCGAGTCCTGGCTCGGACATGGGGGCATGGGCGTGGTCTACGCGGCGCGCCACGTGATCCTCGATAAGCCGGTGGCGATCAAGCTGCTGCGTGCCGATCTCTGCCGCGATCAGACCCTCGTCGAGCGCTTCTTCCGCGAGGCGCGCGCGGCCTCGCGTATCGGACATCCAAACATCGTCGATGTCACCGACTCGGGCGTGCTGCCCAATGGCCAGCACTTCCTCGTGATGGAGCGGCTGATCGGCTGCACGATGGCCGCCGAGCTGGAGCGCGCCGGGCTCGGCGCAGCGCTGCTCCCGCTCGAGCGCGTGCTCGATCTCGCCCGGCAAATGGCCCACGGACTCGCCGCCGCGCATTCCAAGGGCATCGTGCACCGCGATCTCAAGCCGGCCAATATCTTCATCGTCAACTCGCAGAGCCTTCGCAGCAGCGCGTCCTCGCCGGGCTACCGCAGTGATTTCGTCAAGCTGCTCGATTTTGGCATCGCCAGGTTCGTCAGCCGGCGGACGCGCTTGACGCAGCAGGGGAGCATCTTCGGCACCCCGCAGTACATGTCGCCCGAGCAGGCGACCGGGGACGACGCCGACCATCGGGGGGATATCTACGCCCTCGGTTGCATGCTCTACGAGCTGCTGAGCGGTGCACCTCCCTTCGTCGCCGAAACCTTCGCTGGAACGCTCCACCAGCAGATCAGCGCAACCCCACGGCCGCTGTCGGTTGTAGCGCCAGCCCGAGCGCTGCCGACCGCGCTCGAGCAGGGCGTGCTGCGCATGCTGGCCAAGCGGCCCGAGGAGCGCTTCGCCAACGCGAACGAGGTCGCCGCGCTGATCGACGGCTGCGTGGGGGCAGGGCTCAATCGCCCGCCGCGGGGCGCGTCGGCGAGGCTGGCGCTACCCACCGCCGAGCGCGGGCCGCCGGTCGATCAGCCCCCGCTCGCGCGTGCGGGTTGGCGCGCTGCGCGCCGCGCCAGCCTCGCCCTCGCACTCGGCGCGCTGGTCCTCGCCGCAGCGGCCGCTGGCTGGTGGCGCCAGCGCGAAGGGGGGGCCCGCGACGCCACCTTCACGACGACGCCGCTCCGCGCTGCGCCGGCGCCCCGCGTGTATCGGGCGCGCGCCGGCGATCGCCAGGAGGAGGGTCGTGGCACTCTCCTCCTGGAGACACGACCACCGGGAGCGAGCGTCAGTGTCGCGGGCAGAGCGCTCGGGCGCACCCCTCTGAGCCTCTCGGTGCCCATGACGGCGGTGACGCCTTTCGCCTTCCAGAAGGGCGGCTATCGGGTCGAACGCCGGGCCATCACCGCCACGGTGGGCACCAGCGCCTGGGTCATCACCCTGCGCCGACTTCCACAAGAGGCGGGGGCCTCGGCCCCGCGCGGCGGGCCCTCGGTCGTCCCTGAGGCGCGTATGGCACCGCGCGCGCGCGCGCGACCGAAGCGGGCCGACCTGCGCGACCCTTTCGGCGTGCAGGGTCCCCAGGGCCAGCAACCTGCGGCGATCCGAACGTCGCGCTGAGGCCGGCCAACTCGACAGCCGGGCGATCGTGCATGCTAGGATGCGCGATCTCGATGTGCCGCGCGCCTGCCGCGTGCGCCGCTAGGGCGGGGGGTGCCCGTGGAAGATGACCTGATCGGACAAGTCGTGGCGTCGCGCTACCGCGTGACCGAGAAGCTCGGCGAAGGTGGCATGGGCACCGTCTATCGCGCCGAGCATGTGGCGATCGGCAAGCAGCTCGCGATCAAGGTCTTGTTGCCCGAATACGCGCGCAAGGCCGACCTGAAAGAGCGCTTCCTGCGCGAAGCCCGTGCCGCCGCCGCCATCGGCCACGAGAACATCGTCGACATCACGGACTTCGGCGAGACGCCGAGCGGCAGCGTGTTCTTCGCGATGGAGTTCCTCGACGGTCAGGATCTCGCCCACCACGTCAAGAAGGATGGGGCGCTGAGCTGGCCGCGCGCGAAGGCGATCTTGCTGCAAATCTGCCGGGCGCTCGGCGCGGCGCACGCCAAGCAAATCGTCCATCGCGATATGAAGCCCGAGAACGTGATCCTGATCAGTCGCGAAGGCCGGCCGGATTTCGTCAAGGTGCTCGACTTCGGGATCGCCAAGGTCAGCGGGGCCAGCGACGGGGAGCAGCGCTTGACCCGTACCGGCATGATCTTCGGCACGCCCGAGTACATGTCGCCCGAGCAGGCCCAGGGCCACCATCCCGACCATCGAGTCGATGTCTACGCGGTCGGCGTGATCATGTACGAGCTCTTGAGCGGACAGGTGCCCTTCAAGGCCGACACCTTCATGGGCATCCTGACCAAGCACATCTTCGAGGAACCCGTACCGCCCTCGCGGGTCAACCCGGAGGCGCACATCTCGCCAGAGGTCGAGGCCGTGGTCCTCAAGGCGATGGTCAAGGACCGCAACCACCGCTACCAGTCGATGGCCGAGATGGCGGCGGCGATCGCGCAGACGCCGACCCGCATGACGCGCACGAGCGGCGAGCTTCAGCCGCCGGCAGCGTCGATCGTGTTGGCGCCAACGCCGATCCCGTCGCTCGCCTCGCGGACCGGATCGGACGACGCCCCGGCGAGCGGCACCGCACGAACGCAGATGGGAGGGGTGGGGGCGAGGGACCAGGCGGTTGAAGAGCTCCCGCTCGAGCTACCGCGGCGTCCGCGTGGCGCGATTTACGCCGGCCTCGGCCTCGCGCTGGCGCTGCTCGGGCTCGTTCTGGTCTGGTCGCGGGGCGCAGCGCCACCGCCCCAGCCGGCGAAGGTGGCGCTGCCAGCGGCGATCCCCGAGGTAACGGTCTCGGTCGAGTCGGAGCCAAGCGGCGCGCGCGTGCTCAAGGGGACCATTCCGGTCGGCCAGACGCCGCTCGAGCTCCGCTTGCCCCAGAGTCAACGCGGCGTGATGCTGACGCTGGTGCTCGCGGGCTACGAGACCGCCCACGAGCCAGTGACCCCAGACGCCACTGGAAAACGCCTGCGCGTCACGCTGCACCGCCAGCCCGCGGCAGCGAGCGCGACGCCAGATCCGGAGCCGACCGCGCGATCGACAGCGCGGGCGCTACGGCAGCGGACTGCGCCGCTGCGCCGCGCGGCTCGCAGGGCCCCACGCGCAGCCCGTTCGCGGCCGGCCAAGGTCGACGACCTGATCAATCCTTTCGAGTAACTGAAGAGGCCTTTCGAGTGGCCCGCCGGGCCTGATCCCTTGCTCCGTGCTCGCTCAGCGTCGTGGACGACGCCCGCGCCCACGGCTCGCGCCCTCGGAGGCGCGCGCGCGCTCGACGCGCAGCGTCTGCTCCCCGTAAGGCTTGCCGTTCAGCGCCTCGACCGCCTGATCAACGATCCGCTCGTGGAGCAGAATATGGCAATGCCGGTCCTGCTGGTTGACGGGCCCGATCTCGTCCGCCCGCAGCCCGGCCTCGAGCTGAATGAAGCTCGTCAGATCCTCGACCCGCACACCATGCTGACGTCCGACATTGACGAAGACGCGCGTCAGCTCGGCCGTCGGAGGGGTCAGGGCGGCCGGCGCCGCGCTGGCCGTGGCATCGCTGAGGTCGAAGGTCTCGAAATACTCGACGTCTCCGGCACCGGTGGTCACGCTCTCGCGCGCACCAACGTCCTCCTGGCTGGCAGTCGGGAGCCGCTCACCCTCGCTATTCGCAGGAGCGCGACGCCGTCGCCGGGGCGCCTCGCCCGCGGCGCCTTCGCGGCGGAGAGCGACAGCCCCAGCCGTCGAAGCCGGCCCTGAAAGCGGCGCCGCCCGCGCTGCCGGGGCTGCCTCCTCGCCACCAGCTGGGGCGGCGGCCACCGCGGCGCGCGCTGGCTCCTCCGCGGGCGTAGCCTCCCGGGCGGAGTGGTCGCTCTCGCTCCGTGCTCCCCCACGACGCCCGCCTCGCCGCGGGCGCCGATCCGCGTCGCCGCGGGCGACCTCCTCGCGCGCCTCCGTCGCCGCTGCCCGTGGCGGGTCTGCCGCTGCCAAGGCCGAGCCGAGCAGCTGCGCCAGCAGCTGCTCGCCGTCCTCGCTCGACTGGATGCGACGCAGCAGCCTCAGCAAGGTCGGTGCCGCGGCCTGCTCCCGGTAGCGCGCGCGCAAACGCTCGAGCTGTTCGCCCTCACGCCGACTCGAGAGCTCCTCGGCCGACGGCAGATGACGATGCTCCGGGGTTATCTTGTGGATCAGCTTGACGTAGTAGAGGCTGCCGACCTCGCGCGGCGAGACCAGCGAGACCGCAATGCCGCTCCGTCCGGCGCGCCCCGTGCGCCCAGTGCGGTGCACGTAGACGTCCGCAGATTCGGGGAAGTCGTAGTTGATGACATGGCTCAGCTCGGGCAGGTCGATACCGCGCGCCGCCACGTCGGTGGCGACGAGATATTGCACCTGGCCGGCACGCATGCGCGTCATCACCTGTTCGCGCTCCCCCTGGCCGAGGTCGCTGCTGATCCCCTCGGCGCGAAAGCCGCGCTGCGAGAGGAAATTCGCCAGGCGGGCGGTTTCGTCGCGGGTATTGCAGAAGATCAGCGCGCGATGAGGCTGCTCGTAGTCGAGCACGCGCAGCAGGTCCTCGCTGCGTCCGCCGCCGCTGATCTGATAACAGACGTGGTCGATCTCGCGCACGCCGACGAAGTCCTGCGAGAGGTAGAGGCGCTCGGGATCCCGCAGGTAGCGGTCGATCAGCCGCTGAATCTCGCCGGGAATGGTCGCCGAGAAGAGCAGCGTCTGACGCTCGCGCGGCAGGCGCTCGAGGATCGCGTTGAGCTCCTCCTGAAAGCCCATCGAGAGCATTTCGTCGCACTCATCGAGCACCAACGTCCGCAGCGCGCGCGGCGAGAGGGTACCGCGCCGCAGGTGGTCGAGCACACGACCGGGCGTGCCGATAATCACCTGCGCGCCCTCGGCGAGCAGGCGGGCCTGGGGCGGAAGCGCGGCGCCGCCATAGATCGCGACGCAGACCGTCCCCTTGACGGCAGCGACCCGCGCACATTCGCGATGCACCTGCATCGCCAGCTCGCGGGTGGGGGCGAGGATCAAGGCCTGTGCTTCGCGCCGGTCGACATCGACCAAGCGCTCGACGAGCGGGATCGCGAAGGCGGCGGTCTTGCCGCTGCCCGTGCGGCTTTGCACCAGGAGATCGCGGCCAGCGAGCGCGAGGGGCACGGTCTGCGCCTGGACCGCGGTCGGCGCGCTGAAGCCCATCTCGGTCAAGGCCGCGACGAGCGTCTCGCTGAGGCCGAGCTCCTCGAAGCTGATCGAGGGCGCTGGGTCGTTCGTCGTGGCGAGCTCCGCGGTCGTCGGCTCGGGGTTCGTCATCGGAGAAGGAATCATCGGCTCAGTTGGGGTCACGGGGCGGCTCCGCGGGTTGGGGGGACGGTCGGGTGAGCTGCGGGCTCACCAGCCGGCCCGCGGTGATGAGCGAGCGAGCGCGCGTTAGCTGTTGATTGAGGTGGCGCAAACGCTCCAAGTAACGGTCAATAAAGCGGTAGACAACATCACTATACGAAAGCTGAAGCTCGTCCAGCGCGCGATGGACCTCGGCTAGCAGGTCGATGGCGGGGCTGACGCCGCGATTGGCCAGCTCCTCGAGTCGGCAGCGATGTGCGACCAGTTGCCAGCGCCAGCGCCAGCCCTCGGTCCAGTTCGCCCATTCGCCGCCAGGGTCGAAGCCGAAGCGCACGGCGCGCGCTTGCAGCGCGAAGGCCTCCTGGTGCAGCTCGGTCAGCAGCCCTTGGAGTCGGCGCTGACAGTCGATCAGCTCCTCGGGATTGTCGGCCCTGCTGCTGATGCGCGGAGCGGAGACGGCGGGCTTGTTCTCGTAAGCGCCCGCATGCGTCGCGACGACCGAAGCGGCGACCCACAGGCACAGCGCCACCGTCGCGACGAGGTGGACCACCTGCGTACCGACGCGCCAGCGCCGCACACAGCGGGGCTCAGCGCCCGCGCCGGCAGCCTGCTCGTCCAGCGCCTCGCCCACGGACTCGCGTGCCGCTTCTCCTGCTGATTCGCTCGCTGGTTCCACTGATACCGCCGACACACTCCCCCCGCGAGCGCCCGCGCGCGGCCCCACCATCTACAGCCGGCATCCCCCATCCGTCAAGCGAGGCTGCGCGACCAGCGCCCGCGCTCCGATCCCTCCCGGCAGCCTGTCGATCGCTGGCGCACCTGGCGACGGGAGCCATCGATCCACGGGGTGCTAGGACTCGGGTCGTGCCAGCCTCAGGCTGAAGCGCCCGTCGGAATCGGTGACGGCGGTGGCTCGCGGCAGGGCCAAGGGAGGCCTGGCGTCCTCCCCTTGCCGGGCCACGCTCTCGAAGGCCTGGACGGTGCATCCGCTCGCGCCGACGCCGGTCGCGTCGACGACCCGCCCGTGGAGCAGCGCGGCCTCGGGCAGCCGCAGGTCCAGGGCGTCGCGGGGCTCGCTGAGGTCGAGATCGAGTTGTGTCGTGGCGGCCAGGCTGACGGTCGCGGGCGGCCGCACCGTGAGGTCGTAGCTCCCCGGATCGACCCAAAGCGCGAAGGTCCCATCTGCCCCGCTGAGCGCGCTCGCAGATCCCTGGACGGCCGCTGTCACGGCGGCCTTGCTCGGCGTGACCGGAGCGGCCTCGATCAGCGCGCCCGCGACGATCTCGCCGCCCGGCCCACGCACCCGCCCCACGATCCGCAAGCGCTCCAGCAGCCGCAGCGGCTCCAGTGGCCGCCCGCCCGGCGCGACCGCGATGCCGCCACGGCGGAGGCTGGCCCAGCGACTGCGCGCGGGCGCGATCACCGTGATCTCGTAGCTCCGCGCCGCGTTATCCCCGGGGAGCAGCAGGAGCGTCGCGCGACCCTCGGCGTCGGTCACAGCCGCCTGCCGATGATGCGCGCGACAGCGCCCCAGCTCCGGCGGGGCCTCCAGCGCAGTGAAGTCGTCGCTGGCAAGGCTAACCTCCGCGCTGGCGACCGGGCCGCCGTCATCGCCCACGACCTGCAGGGTATAGCCGTCGGCGGCGGGGAAGGGAGGGAGGATCAGTGGGCTCGGGAGCACGACCGGCTGCAACCCGCCCGCGCCGTCGAGCGCAGCCAAGCCCAGCAGTGCGCCACTGCATTCGACCGTCGGCAGCTGCTGCGCCGCGGCCTCGCCGCTGGTGCTCGCGTCAGCGGCGAGGCGCAGGGCATAGCGCTCGATTCCGCGTGGCAACGCCAGCGCGAAGGCGCCGAGACAGCGCTCGATCGGCGCACAGCGGCAGCGGCTCGGCTGCGCCTTGCTGCACGTGCGCCCGATCGTCGAGCGCAGGCGCGCGGCCTGACCTTCACCGACGGCGCGCAGATCGACGCTGAAGGCCAGCGGCGTGCCCGAAGCATCGAGGACCCGACCGATCATGACGATCGAGCGGTCGCGCCCGTCGAGATAGAGGTCGCGTTGCAGGTGGTCCGTCAGGCTGACGGCGGGCTCAAAAACCGGCGGGAAGCTCGGCGGACAGTCACGATCTGCGCTGCCGACACAGGCGTCGCTGTGGTCGACAGGCGAGCGCGGCACCGCGACGCCAGCGTAGCTCTGACCGCGATTGAGCAGGAACAAGAACGACCCCGCCGCCGTCGCGCCGCCGCCCGAGTGCTCGCCAAGATCCCCCTCGCCTCCCTCGACGATCGTACTGGCCTCGAGCTGCACGACGGGCCGACCGGCGATGCGTGACTTGCGCCAAACCGTGACGTCCGCCGGCAAGGGCGTCTCTGGATCGTCGGAGGCGACCACCCTGCCGCGCCAAAGGACCGCCGCGTCGAGCACGAGCTCGAGCTCCTGCGCCGCCCCGGGCAGCGCACCGAGGAACTCCTGCGCGACCCAACCGCGA
This sequence comes from Pseudomonadota bacterium, assembly GCA_016711215.1. Taxonomy (NCBI): domain Bacteria; kingdom Pseudomonadati; phylum Pseudomonadota; species Pseudomonadota bacterium. Next base: position 1,278,556 of record JADJTL010000001.1, read on the forward strand.
TCGTTTGTTGGCGGGCGAAGCTCGAGATCGACCGTTCCGGCCGCGCGGCGCACACAGCGCTGCAAACTCAAGTCGCAGATCAGGTCACCGGGACAGCCATCGAGGGTGCGGCAGACCCGGGGTGCATCGATCGCCGCGCCATCATCGACAGCGGCACAGCCGAAGAGGCAAAGCGCGAAGGTCGGCGCTAGGAGCGCGAGACGGACGGCGGCGCTATCGCGACAGCAGGGGCGCTCCGCCGCCCAGGCCCGCAGCTGCCGCGCACGCGCCGGCCGCATCCTCGCGCCTGACCGCGCCGCGCTGGCTGACCTCATGGGGTCACCCCATCCTCGAGGGCAGGCGGCAGCGGCTCGATGCAGTTGAAGACCCAGAGCAGGCTGTCGCGCAGGCCGCCGGCGTTCGGTTGCCGCAAATCACTGCCGCGCCCGACAAAGCCGCTGTCGCTGACATAGAGCTCGAGGACGTGGCGGCCGAGTTCGCGATTGACCTTGTCGTCGCAGAGGCCCTCGACATCGAAGAAGTAACCGCGACGCCCGTCGAGGATGCCGCGCGGCGGCGAGTCGACGCGATCATTGTTGAGCGCCAGCGCCCGATCATAGCGCCCGTCGACGAAGGCGCGCGTGCGCAACTCCTGCTCGTCGGGATCGATGACGATCGTGCTGAAGGTCTGCGTCGGTCTCGGGCCGCTCGTCGCGCTCTGGGGAAAGGAGAACACCTGGTCGGGCGGCGGCTGCGTATGCTCCGGGACGATCCGGGGCGCGTGCTCCTGCGGTGAGTGCAGGTCCTCGGGCAGGATGCAGCCAACCCCGCCGAAGCTCCCCGTCGCCAGCGCGCTGAGCATCGCCATGCCCTGCAGGCGATGCAGGCGCGGTGCCAAGGCAGTCCACCACGACCGACCCGCGTTCTTCCGGGGCTTCGCGGCGCGGCGCTGCGCGAGAGGCGTCTTGCTGCCGGACATGAATGTCATGTTCCGCGCTCACGTTTCCAAAAAACGACCACCCTACGCACCGCTCAGGACGCCGATTCCTGGGGCTCGTCGCCCCGCTCCAGGTAGCGAAAGATCGTCCGCGGGTCGACGTCCAGCTGCCGTGCCGTCTGGGTCCGATTGCCACCATTACGGATCAGCACCTCGGCCACGTAGCGCCGGGCGTAGTCCTCCTTGGCCTGGGCCAGCGGAACGACCGGCGGCAGGTCCTCGGACTTGAGGTCCAGATCGACCGCCGAGAGCAGGGGCTTCTCACTGAGGACCACGGCCCGCTTGAGGTGGTTCTCGAGCTGGCGAATGTTGCCCGGCCAGCCGTGGCGACGGACAGCCACTGCCGCATCGGCCGTCAGCCCGCGCACCTTGCTCCCCAGCTCGTCGACATAGCGATCGAGCAGGTACTTGGCGATCAACATGACGTCCTCACCACGCTCGCGCAAGGGCGGCAGATGCAGGTTCACCACGTTGATCCGGTAGTAGAGGTCCTCGCGGAAGGCCCCTGCCGCGACCTGCTGCTGCAGGTTGCGATTGGTAGCCGCGACGACGCGGATGTCGACCGGCTCCGGGCGCGTCTCGCCGACGCGCACCACAGCTTTTTCCTGCAGCACCCGTAGCAGCTTGACCTGGAGACCCAAGGGCAGCTCGCCAATCTCGTCGAGAAAGAGCGTGCCGCCGTCGGCCGCGTGGAACTTGCCGCGCCGATGGCTGACCGCGCCAGTGAAGGCGCCTTTCGCGTGGCCGAAGAGCTCGCTCTCGATCAGGGACTCCGGAATCGCCCCGCAGTTGATCGAGATGAAGGGCCCGCGACAGCGCGGGGAGCGTTCATGCAATTCGAGCGCGATCAGCTCCTTCCCCGTCCCGGTCTCGCCGGTGATCAGCACCGAGATATCCGTCGGTGCCACCTTCTCCACCCGTCGAAACATCTCGCGCATCGGCTCGCAGGCGCCGATCACGCGGCCAAAGCGTAGGGCGTCCAACCGCTGCTTGAGCTGCCGTCGATCGAGCTCCAGCGAGTTGATCAGCAGCGCGTTCTTGACGATCAGCGAGGCATGCGCCGAAAATCCATTGAGCAGCTCGAGCGTCGAGCGATCAAAGCTCTGCAACACGCTGTCATTGCCGAGATAGATCAGGCCGAGCAAGGTGTCCTGGTCGAGCAGCGGCACGCATAAGACCGAGGCGAGGCGCAGGCGCAGCACTGAGCGCGCGGCGCCGAGTTCGGCATCCTGCGCCACGTCGCTCACCAGCAGCGGCTGCCGCGTGCGCACGACGCGGGCGATGATCGAGTCGCTGAGCTGATCGATCGCGTCCTCGAGCGACTCCTGCTCGACATTGCGCGCCACACTGATGCGCGGCACGTCACCATCGAGCAGCACGAGGAAGGCGCGCTGCGCGTGCGTCACGGCAATCACGGCGTCGAGGAGCTGCTCCAGGAGCTCCGGTAGTTCGTACTGCCGGAGCAGCCGGCTCGAGAACTCGAAGAACCTCCGGTAGGTCGCATCGCTCTCCGCCTTGGCCAGCGGCGCTGGCTCATCGTGCAGGCCAAAGACAAGCTCGCTGCCGCCGATGCGCAGCCGATCGCCGTGCCGCAGCTCATGACGCGGACGGCGCTTACCGCCGACCCAAAGCTCCGCCTTGCCGATCGCGGCGATCTCGTACGCGCGGCCGTCGCACCGCAGGTGGCAGTGGGTCTCCGCCACGCTCGGATCCCCGACCGTGATGTCGCAATCCGCCCCGCGACCGACGGAGGTCAGGTTGCGGCATAAGGGGTGCGCGGTGCTGACACCGTCCGGGAGGATCACGCGCAGTGTCGCCATCCTCGGGCCTCCTTCAGTAGGTCCACTGCAGGCCCAGGCCGCCCGGGCTGCCGGTCAGCAGCGGCAGCCGCCGCATCGGTGCCTCGCCTCGGCGACTGAGCGCGCCGGCCGGCGAGGGGGGATGCGCCTCGCCGACCACGACCTCGCGGCGGTGATGCACCAGCGCGTCGATCACCCCGGCGATCGCTGCGGCCCAGAACAAGCCGCCGGCGGCGACCTGCAGCACGTTGAGCGTGCGCGCGCGGTTCAGCTCGGCGGGCGGCGGACGGCTGTCTGGATAGCGCAAGCGCAAGGCCAGCGCCGCGCCGAGCGAGGTGCCCCCCAGTGCAACCTGGGTCGCCAGCAGCGCCAGACCCTTGCCGCGTTGACCGCTTTGGAACTGGCCCGCACCAAAGGGGAGGAAGTTGATCCACAGCGCGTGACGCTCGACGCGCAGATAGCGCCCCGCCGGATCGAGCGCCCGCGCTGACCCCTCGGGCGCCGCTCGCTCTCGGCGCGCGCGCGTGCGCGCCTGGGCTCGCTCTCGCTCGGCGACCTCGCGCAGCAGCAACGCATTGCGGCGCTTGACCTCCTCGAAGAGTTCCACCGCCACTGGCGGATCGACCAGCGGATCGAGCTGGTAGCTCGGCTGCGCGACGAGGATGGCGAGGAAGGACTGCTCGGCGCGGGCGCGGTCACGCGCAAAGACGTAGCTGACGCCCAGCATCCTATGCGCGCTGAGGTAGTCCTCGCCGGTGGCGAGCCGGTTGCTCGGATAGAGCAGCGGCTGGAGCAGCGCCACGGTCTGCTCGTAGCGCCCCTGCGCGTAGGCCTCCTGCGCCACGGCGAGCGGCTCGCGCGGCGCCGCGGCCTGCGCCTGTGCCACCGCGGGAGCGCTGGCGAGCAAGAGCAGTACAGCGCCGAGGGCACCGAAGCGCCGCGACAGCGCTCCACGCTCCGTCACAGGGGTCTCGGTGTCATTGTCACCTCGGAGGTCGTATTCGCCCGCACGGTCACCGTGCGCTCTTCCGTCAGGTACCCCTCGGCGCTCGCGGTCACCTGAACCTGCGTGCGACCGTCATCAGCATACGACGGAATCGGCACCTCGATCGCCTGACCCGGTCGCGCGGCCACCGTGCCGACGACCACGGTGGTCGCCGGGGGCGCCGGATCGAGCGTGACGATCAGCCGTGCTGGCTTCCAGGGCAAGCGCACCCGCAGGGAAGGCGCGTTCCACCTCGCGTCGAGTTGCACCCGCTGCTCAAAACAGCAGGCCTCGTTGCGAAAAATCAGCGTCACGGGAGCCAGCGGAAGATCGAGATAGCGCAGGTCCGGACCGTAGGCTCCGATCTCCCGACCGTCGACCCAAATCGTCACCGCTTTCGGCGTCGGCACGATCTCGACGCGGCGTCGGACGGCGCCGGTCGCGGAGGAACCCTCGGGCAGCGAAGGCCCGGCTGCGCCACGACGCGGGGAGGCCGTCCGCAGGGCGTCCACGGCGGCGGGGCGGTCGGTCACCTGAGCGCTGGGCGCGAGCGCAGGCCGGGGCCCCGTCGCGCGTCCGCTGCTCTGCTTCGCGCGCTGCACAGCCACGATCCTCGCCGGCCGGCGCCGCAGGTCGGGCGCCGACGGCAGCGACCGGGCTGGCTGGGCGAGGGGAGGGTGGGGCCGCCGCGCACGCTGCGCGACGATGAGGTAGGCCAAGCCGCCGAGCGCGAGGATCGCCAAGAGCACGACCCCCGTGCGCATCCAGCGCCGGCGCGCCGAGAGGCGACCGAGCAGCGCCAGCGCCTCCCCGTGCGCGGGATCCGCGCTGAGCAGGCGATCGAGCTGTTGCAGGGCGCGAGCGTGCTGTCCCTGCTGCAGGTAGCGGCGTGCCTGGGTCAGGAGCGCGGGGACGATCCGCTCGGGTAAGGAGCTCGAGAAGAGCTCCGGATCGGCGAAGTAGCGCTGCAGCTCGCCCTGCACCTCGGTCAGCCCCACCGCGCTCAGAAACTCCCGCAGATCGTCGGCGAGGGCCACGACGCTCGGGTAGCGCGCCTCCGGATCGCGCGCCAGCGCGCGGCGAATGATCGCGCCGAGCTGGGCGTCCACGCGCGGGCTGGCGGCCTCGGGCGGCGGGAAGCGACCCTCCGCGATGCGGCGGAGCACCTCGTGCGCGTTGCTGCCGGTGAAGGGCAGCTGCGCGGTGGCGAGCTGATAGAGCAGCGTGCCGACGCTGAAGACGTCCGAGCGGTAATCCACGCGCGCGCCGGTGACGAGCTCGGGCGACATATAGGCCGGCGAGCCGATCAGCTGACCCGTCACCGTCAGCTTGGCCAACTCGACCATCTGGGCGATACCGAAGTCGGTCAGCTTCACCCGCCCATCACGCCGAATCATGATGTTCTCGGGCTTGATATCGCGATGGATAATCGAGAGCCCGTGGGCATGCGCGAGCGCCGCGCAGACCTCGATCACGATCATCGCCGCCAGCTCCGGATGCGCGACCGGATGCGCGGCGACGAACTGCTTCAGCGTCTCCCCGTGGATGAACTCGGTGACGATGAAGCTCTCATCCGAGTCCGCGCCCGAGTAGTCGTAGATCTCGATGATGTTCTCGTGGCGCAGCCGAGCCACCGCCTGGGCCTCGCGCTGGAAGCGCTCCTTCGCCTCCCGCTCCTTGGCCAGGTGCGGGTGCAGGACCTTGACCGCCACCTCGCGATCAAGGTGCGTGTCCCGTCCGCGGAAGACGACGGCCATGCCGCCGTGCCCGACCTCTTCGAGCAACTCGTACTTCTGCAGGCGCCGGCGCGCGCTGAGCGGCGAAGTGCTCATCATGGCGACTTGACCCGCAACGGGTCGGCGCCTGCCGCCCATGGATTCGTTCGCTCTGACATTACCCTTGACGGCGTTGGTCGCGACGTCTAATTAACCGAACAGGACAGGCACGTAGCTCAGTGGGAGAGCACTACCTTGACACGGTAGGGGTCGGCGGTTCAATCCCGCCCGTGCCTACCACGACTGTCCTGGCGCGCCGCCGCGCGCAACCCCCGGCGCAGAGTCAGGTACCCAAGTCTGCCGGGCCTGCCGGCGGGAGGCGGGGGGAGCCGAGGGCTGCGCTGCATCCCGATGCAGCGTCTCGCGCCGCGTCGGCAGCGCTTCTGGGGATGGTAACAATGCAAGACAAACGACAGCCGACAGATCCATGCGGCGATCCATGCGACGCCTCGACCACCGCGTCCGCTACGCCGCCGGTCGCAGTTGCGCCGCCGCCGGTGACTGCGCCGAATACGCTGAGCGACCTCGATCGGCTCCGACACAGCGCCGCCCACGTGATGGCCGATGCGGTCAAGCGCCTCTTTCCCGCCGCCAAGATCACCATCGGTCCGCCGATCGAGCAGGGCTTCTACTACGACTTCGACGTACCCGAGCCCTTCGCCGACGCCGATCTCGCGCGGATCGAGCAGGAGATGGCGACGATCATTGCCGCCGATCACCCCTTCGAGCTGCGCGAGCTCGCGCGGGACGAGGCACGGATCCTCTTCGCCTCCTTGGGCGAGGACTACAAGCTGGAGCTGCTGGATGCGATTCCTGCAGGCGAGCCGGTGACGGTCTGCCAGCATGGCGCCTTCGTCGACCTCTGCCGCGGCGGGCACGTGGCAAGCACCGGGCTGCTCAAGGCGGTGAAGCTGACCGGGGTGGCGGGCGCCTACTGGCGCGGCGATGAGCGCAACAAGATGCTGCAGCGCATCTACGGCACGGCGTTCTTCGCGCCTGCCGAGCTCGAGCAGCACCTCGCGCTGCTGGAGGAGGCCAAGCTGCGCGATCACCGGCGGCTCGGTACCGAGCTCGACCTCTTCAGCATCAACGAGCTGACGGGCCCTGGCCTCGTGCTCTGGCATCCGCGCGGTGCGCTGGTGCGCCACCAGCTCGAGACCTTCTGGCGCCAGGAGCACCTGGCCGCCGGCTATCAGCTCGTCTACACGCCGCACCTCGCCCGCGAGGCGCTCTGGCGCCAGAGCGGGCACCTCGACTTCTATGCCGAGAACATGTACGCGGGCATGGACATCGACGGCCAGCAGTATCTGGCGAAGCCGATGAACTGCCCCTTCCACGCGATGATCTACAAGCACGCGCTGCGTTCGTATCGCGAGCTGCCGCTGCGCTGGGCCGAGCTGGGGACGGTCTATCGCTACGAGCGGACGGGCGTGCTGCACGGTCTGTTTCGCGTGCGCGGCTTCACGCAGGACGACGCACACCTCTACGTGCGGCGCGATCAGCTCGCGGGCGAGATCGATCGTGTGATCGATTTCTGCCTGAGGATGCTGCGCGCCCTCGGCTTCCAGGACTTCGAGCTCTACCTGAGCACGCGACCGGAACACTTCGTCGGGACAACGGAACAATGGGACGAGGCCGAGGCGATCTTGCGTCGCTCGCTCGAGGCCAGCGGCGTGCCCTTCCAGGTCGACAGCGGGGGCGGCGTGTTCTACGGGCCCAAGATCGATCTGAAAATCAAGGACAGTCTCGGTCGCCGTTGGCAGTGCTCGACCGTCCAGGTCGATTTCCAGCTACCCGAGCGCTTCGACATGACCTATGTCGGCGAGGACGGTGGTCGGCAGCATCGTCCGATCATGATCCACCGTGCGCTCCTCGGGTCGATCGAGCGCTTCTTCGGCATTCTCGTCGAGCACTATGCGGGGGCCTTTCCGGTCTGGATGGCGCCGGTCCAAGCGACCGTACTCAACGTGACGGATGCCCAGGCTGCCTACGCGACCCAGGTACGCGACACCTTGCGAGCGGCGGGCCTGCGCGCCGAGGCTGATTTACGCAACGAGAAGCTCGGTGCCAAGATACGCGAGGCGCAGCTGCAGAAGGTGCCCTACATGCTCGTGGTCGGCGACCGCGAGGCGAGCGCCGGGCTGGTAGCCCCGCGGCCGCGGCAAGGTGCGGCCTTGCCTGCGCTGCCTCTCGCAGAATTCGTTGACAAGTTAAGCCTGGAGGGGCAGATTCCCCGCGCCTAAGTGCGGGCGGAGTGAGCGCGATGCCGAAGATCAAGATGAAGTCCAACAGCGGAGCGAAGAAGCGCTTCCGCTTCACGGCCTCGGGCAAGGTCAAGCACAAGCGGGCCTTCCGAAGCCATATCCTCACGAAGAAATCCACCAAGCGGAAGCGCCACCTGCGTGGCTGTGGAATCGTCTCTGATTCCGACACCGCGAAGGTCGTTCGCATGCTGCCCTACGGCAGCTAGTCAGGAGCGTTCCGATGCCGAGAGCCAAACGAGGGGTCAAGGCCCGTCGCCGCCGCAATCGCATCCTCAAGGCAGCCAAGGGCTTCGTCGGCGCACGCCGGCGCGTCTACCGCCAGGCCGTGATGACGGTCAAACGGGCGTGGCGCTACGAGTACCGCGATCGTCGGGTCAAGAAGCGTGAGTTCCGCCGCCTCTGGATCATCCGCATCAACGCCGCCGCGCGGACGTTGGGCATGAGCTACAGCCGGTTGATGGGAATGCTGGGCGCCGCCGGGGTCGAGCTCGACCGCCGCGTGCTCTCCGAGCTCGCCGTCGCCGATCCCTCGACCTTCGCCCAGATCATTGATTCGGTGCGCGCGCGCGCCTGACGCGCGCGTCGCGGGTACGCCCTCAGAACCCGGATCAGGGCGAGCCGGCGACTCGCCCGCTCGGCGAGCGCGACGCGACCGTGCGTCGACGCGCCCGAAGCCGGCCCTTAGATTGACAGCGCGAGCCCATCTGGAACATGCTGTCGCTGTTCAGCCAACTCGGTGAGTCAGGATGACGGCGTGGCCTCGGCTGCCGGGCGTTGGGCCCTCGGGCGCCGGCCCCTCTGGGCGATCTCGGCGACCCGAATGCCTGGTCAGAGTCTTGCGTGCTTGCGGCGCCGCCATCGGCGCAGGCGGGCGCAGCACAGCGTCGGAGCCGAAAGGCAGGGAGAGGCAGAGATGACGAAAGCGGACATCATCGAATCCGTCTACGAAAAGGTCGGTGGCTTCTCTAAGAAGGAAGCGGCAGACATCGTCGAGACGGTCTTCGACACGATCAAGGACCGGCTCGAGGTCGGCGAGAAGATCAAGATCTCTGGCTTTGGAAATTTCGTCGTGCGCGAGAAGAAGTCGCGGGTCGGGCGCAACCCGCAGACCGGGCAAGAGATCACGATCAGCGCCCGTCGTGTACTGACCTTCAAGCCGAGTCAGGTACTCAAGACCGCGCTGAACGGTTGATCGACTAATCGCCGGCACCGCAGGCGATCGCCGCCGATCGAGCCGCTTGCGCCACCGCGGGGAGCCGCTACCGAGTGGGACGTGATCTTTCACGCAAGGCACGCAGTGCCGCGCGTGCGCCGACGCCACGGCGCACGATCTTCCGGATAAGCTGCACTTCAAGATCGGCGAAGTAGCGCGCCTCGTCGGCGTCAAGCCGCATGTGCTCCGCTTCTGGGAGAGCGAGTTTGGCGCACTGCGCCCGCAGAAGACGCAGACCAACCAGCGCGTCTATCGCCGCCGCGAGGTCGAGCTCCTGCTGCTGATCAAGCGCCTACTTTATCAGGACGGCTTCACCATCTCGGGCGCAAAACGGCGCATCGCTGAGCTGTCACGCGAGAGCGCCCCGATCCCGGCCGAGGTGAGCACGCTGCTGCGCCACCTCTGCACCGAGCTGCGCGAGTTGGTCGCCCTCACCCGCAAAGAACGCTGACGGCCACGCGCAGCGGTTGACACGTCGCTGGGGCCGGACTAGAAAAGCGGCGCATCGGGGCGTAGCGCAGTCTGGTTAGCGCACTTGACTGGGGGTCAAGGGGTCGCTGGTTCGAATCCAGTCGCCCCGACAGCGGGGGCGCCGCGTCCTGGACGACGGCGCCCCATTTCGTATCGCATCGCGTCAAGCACTGCGCCAATGACCCAACAGACCCGACCCCTGATCCTGGTAACCAACGACGACGGGGTCCTCTCCGACGGACTGAGTCGCCTGGCGGAGGCGCTGCGTGCGGTCGGCGAGGTCGTGATCTGCGCACCCTCGCGGCAGCAAAGTGCCGTCAGCCACGGGATCAGCCTGCACGAGCCCTTGCGGGTGCGGACGCTCGGTCCGCAGCGCTACGCCGTCACCGGTACGCCGGCCGACGCCGTATTCCTCGCGCTTTGCGAAATCTGCCCGCGGCGGCCTGACCTCGTGGTCTCGGGGATCAACCACGGCACCAACCTCGGCACCGACGTCTTCTACTCCGGCACCGTCGCGGCCGCGGTCGAGGCCGCACTGCGCGGAATCCCGGCGCTCGCGATCTCGCTCCAGCTCCCTTCGATCCCGGACGTCTCACCGCAGGACAGCGAGGAGTGGCAGAAGGCCAATCCCTGGGACCCGCTCGAACACCTCAGCCCGGCCCTCGACGGGTTGCTGAGGGAGACCGCCGAATTCGCCGCCGGGCTGGCCCGCGCAGTGCTCGCGCGGCCGCTGCCCCCGCGGGTCGTGCTCAACGTCAATGCGCCGAATCGCCCGAGCCGTGCGTTCTATCTCACGCACCTCGGCCAGCGCATGTACCGCGGCTGCGTCGAGCGCCGCGTCGACCCGCGCGGGGCGCCCTATTACTGGCTCGGCAACACCTTGGAGGACGCGCCTGATCCGGTCGGTAGCGACAGCTGGGCGCTCGCCGCCGGCTGCTACTCGGTCACGCCGGTGCGGCTCGATTGGAACATGACGCCCGCCTTCGGCTGGGGCGCCGAGGTGCCGGGCTTCACTCGCCTGCTCAGCTCCGCGGCGGGCGGAGCGGGGGGGCAGGGGTCCTGAGCGAATGACTGCTCGGGGAGCGCCGGCAGACGACACCGAGCGCTTTGCCGACCGCCGCGCCGCGATGGTCGAGGACCAGGTCGAAGCGCGCGGCGTGCGCGACCTCGCCGTCTTGGACGCCCTGCGTCGCGTGCCGCGCCACCTCTTCGTCGACGCCGCCGACGTCGACCAAGCCTATGACGACCACCCGCTCTCGATCGGCCTCGGGCAGACCATTTCGCAACCCTACATGGTGGCGCGCATGGTCGAGCTCTGCGCGCTCCGCGCCGACGACCGCGTGCTCGACGTCGGCGCGGGCAGCGGCTATCAGGCCGCGGTGCTCGCGCGTTGCTGCGCCTGGGTCTATTCGCTCGAGTTGCTTGGCCCGCTGGCGCGCCGCGCCCAGCTCGCCCTCCAACGCGCGGCGGTGGCGAACGTCACCGTCATCGAGGCCGACGGATCGCTCGGGTTTCCGCCAGCAGCGCCCTACGATGCGATCATCGTCGGCGCTGGCGCGCCGGCCGTCCCGCCGCCGCTGCTCGCGCAGCTGCGCTGCGGCGGCCGCTTGGTGATTCCAGTGGGCGCCGGTCGAGGTCTGCAGTCACTGCAGATCCACCAGCGCAGGACCGAGGGCGTCAGTTGGCGCGAGGACACCGCTTGCCGCTTCGTCGATCTGCGCGGACTTCACGGTTGGCACGACCGCGAGGACTAGCGTCGCCCGCCGCCGCCACGGTGCTGCTGGCAGGGCTCAGCGCGCTGGGCGCCTGTCGGCTGCAGCCTCGGCCTGCGCCTCGGCCTCTCCCTCGGACCTCGCCGAGCAGCCCAGGGCCTCTGCGCGGCACCTGGTATACCGTGCAAGGCGGCGAACGCCTGCGGGCGATCGCGGCGCGCCTGCGTGTGCCCCTCGACGATCTCGAGGAGCTCAACGGTGTTTCCGCCGCCGACCCGCTCACGCCCGGACAACGCCTCTTCGTTCCGGCGCCCGCGCACGCCTCCTCCAGCCCGCGCGCGCGAGCGACCCCGCCAGCACCAACCACGCTGCCCATCACGCTCGCCTGGCCGCTCCAGGGCGGCCGTCTCACCTCGGGTTTTGGCCTGCGCGAGGGGCGCGTCCACGAGGGGATCGACCTGGCCGCCCCCGCAGGCACCCCTGTGCTGGCTGCGGCGCCCGGCCTGGTGATCTACGTCGGCTCCGGCCTGCGCGGCTACGGCAACCTGATCCTGTTGCGCCATCGGGGCGGCATGGTCACCGTCTACGCCCACAATCGCCGCAATCACGTGCGCCAGGGCCAGCAGGTGCGCAGTGGCGAGGTGATCGCCGAGGTCGGTCGCAGCGGCCGCGCCAGCGCCAACCACCTGCACTTCGAGCTACGGCGCGGCGAGGAGCCGATCGATCCCGCGCCCCATCTGCCGCAGCGCTGACCCCAGCGACGCCCGGAAGGGCTAGGGTGGGGAAGGGCTGCGGAGCGGGGCTAGGGGCAGGCGGGGCCGCAATCGTTGCTGTTCCTGCAGCTCTCGCCGGCGGCGATCCAGCACTTGCCATCGCCGACGGTGAAGGTGGGTGAGCAGGTGCGGTTGGGGTCGCAGTCCGCGGGGCTGTTGGTGGTGTCCTCGAGCAGCGGGTCGCAGACGCAGTCGCCGATCACCGGCGTGCAGTCGGCGGCGCAGCTATTGTTGAGCTTCTCGCCGAACTCGCAGATGCCGTTGCCGCAGATCAGCACCTCGGTGCCTGGCCGAACGATCTGGCCGGCGAATAGGCCGTTTCCGAGCTTGCCCTGGTCCGCCCATCCCCAGCAGCGAAGGCGTCCATCGGTCAACCGCGCGCAGGCTAAGTAGCCGGTCGAAGGCACGATTTGCGCGACCGGGGGCAGGTCCACGACCTGCGTGAAGACGCGCGGCGCGGAATTGCTCGTGCACCAGAGGGTGCCGTCCGTCTTGAGCGCACAGGTTTGGTCTGAACCGACCGCAATGTCCGCTACCTGTGTGAGCCCACTCGGCTGTACGGGCGCCTCACGATCGGCAGTTGTGCCATCACCAAGCGTGCCGAATTGGTTTTCCCCCCAGCACCACGCGGTGCCGTCCGTCTTGATTGCGCAGGTGTGGCTCGCCGAAAGGCTCGCGGCAAGCTTCACGACGCTGCTCAGTCCGGTGACCTGGACAGGCGCCAGGCGCGTCGTTACGGTGCGAACCCCGTCGCCGACCGAATAACCCCAATTGCCCCCAAGGCACCAGACGGTGCCGTCGGTTCGTCGGGCGCAGGTATGCCCGTAGCCGATCACCACCTCGGCGACCTGGGTCAAACCGCTGACCGCCACCGGCGTGAGACTGGGGCTGAGGGTGGTGCTTCCGCTGCAACTCGGGCAGCGAGGGTCAAAGCCCCAGCATTTCACCGCTCCCGTGTTGAGCACGGCGCAAGTGGAGGTGCCCCCGGCCACGATCCCGGTGACCCCGGTCAGGCCACTGACGACCACCGGCGCGCGTCGGTCCGTCGTCGTGCCGTCGCCGAGCTGGCCGGAGCTGTTCTGGCCCCAACAGCGCACTGTGGCATCCGCGTAGCGGGCACAGGTGTGGCTCCCCCCGAGTGCGAGCTCAATGGGGGTGCCTACTGCCGACACGAGCACCGGCGTGGAGCGGCTGACGGTGGTGCCGTCGCCGAGCTGGCCGAAGCTGTTGGCGCCCCAACAGCGCCATCGGCCGTCGCTCGCTTGTCGATAACACGCGTGGGAGGAGACCGTTCTCGGCAAGGAAAGGGCGGGACAGTCCGCAGGACAGCTCGCAGGCGTTTCCGCTTCGGAGCACTTGCCGTCGCCGCAGCTTGTCGAGCGGCAGTCGCCGGGGCTGAGTTGCTGGGTCTCGTTGGCCGAACATACGCCGTCGTCCTTGTCGCACCGGATCACCTTGGCCACGACGGGGACCTTGCGGTTCGTGCTGGCTGCGTCGCCGACGAAGCCATTGTAGTTCCAGCCCCAGCAACGCAGCAGGCCGTCGGCGGAGCGCGCGCAGCTCGTCCCGGCATCGCCCACCGCGAGATCGGTGGCGTTGGTCAGACCGCTGACCGTGACGGGCACGAGCCGATTGGTGGTGCTGTTGTCACCGAGCTGGCCAACGACGTTGTAGCCCCAACAGCGCACGGTCCCATCCGCGAGCCGCGCGCAGGTGTGGCCGTCCGCCGCAGCAACCTGCTTGGCGTTGGTGATGCCGCTGACCACCACCGGCAGGGTCCCGCCCACCGTCGTGCCGTCGCCGAGCTGACCGTACCAAGGGCTGCCCCAGGTGCGCACGGTGCCATCCGCCAGCACTGCAGCGCCTGCACCGCCACCGACCGCGAGCCCCGTGGCATTGGTGATCCCGTTGACGGCCACCGGCGTGAGGCGGCGAAGGGTCGTGCCGTCGCCGAGCGCGCCGCCAGTGCCCCAACAGCGCACGCTCCCATCGGCGAGCCGCGCACAGCCATGGCCCGAGTACTGCCCGCCTGCCCCAACCTCGACCACGCCGTTCAGGCCGGCGACCGCGACGGGACTGAGGCTGTAGTCGCTCGCCGATCCGTCGCCGAGCGCCCCACGCGTACTGACGTAGCCCCAGCAGCGGACCGTGCCGTCGTTGAGCCGCGCGCAGGCGTGGTCTTCCCCCACCGCGACCTGGGCAACATTTTCCAGGCCGCTGACCGGCGCGGCGGGAAGCCTTTCGAAGCTTCCGCTGTTGATGGTGCCCCGACCGAGCTGCCCAGCCCAGTTCACGCCCCAGCACCACACGGTGGCATCTGACCGACGGGCACAGGTGTGGTTATCCCCGACGGCCACCTCCAGCACCTTGTCCAGGACGCCGTTCGCGGTGGTCACCGGCCCGGTCGGTATGGGCACCCCATACTGCCCGCCAAAACACCACACGGTACCGTCGGTCTTGACCACGCAGGTTCCGTTGGTGCCGGTGTCGAAACGGCCGACGCAGCAGGCCTGGCCGGGCTGGCAGGTGACGAAGCTCGGGCAGCGGCGGGCGGTGCCCGTGTCGTAGAGATTGAGGCCCAGCCGCGCCTGGTTGGCGCCGGTGCCGACGGGGAAGCTGCTGCAGCTCGTGCCGCTGACGGCGACTGGGGCGAGCTCGGGCACGCCCCAGTCGGTCGCCCACGTGCAGTTTTGCCGGTACCACGGCGCCGCTGACAGGTCGAGCAGCAGCCCATTGCTGACGGTGCCCTTGGAGGCCAGGTCGGGCGTGTTGTAGCCGGGCTCGCACTGGTTGAGCTTGGCGTAATCAAAGGCCCTGCCGCCGGTCTTGTCGGCGTTGTTGTAGGGGCTGACCTGTACGCCGGAGCGGCTGGTGGCGGTCTTGAGCGCCAGCGCGGCGAGAAAGTCGGCTGCCTTGCTGGTGCCGTCGCTGTGATTGTCCACGGGGTTGAGGTTCCAGGCGTTGTCGAGCGCGTAGCCGTTGGCCGGCGTGCCGGGCTGGGTCCGCTCGATGATCGCGCCCAGGTGGGCCTGGATCAGCTCGAAGTGGGCGTTCCAGGTGTTGGCGCCCCAGGTGATCGCCTTGACCATCATCGGGTAGGGCGAGAGCGTGTTGGGCTTGACGGCATAGCCGGCGATGCCGTTGGCCAGCCGGCCGCGGCCGCAGAAGTAGCGGCTCTGGCGGGCAGTCTCGTCGAAGGCCTTGACGCAGAAGTAGCGGAAGAAGGTGCCGAAGGTCGGAATCGTGCCGTCGCCGTTGAGCGCCTGGACCTCGGGGCCGGTCACCGGATGCAGTAGGACGGGGCGGTAGGCCTTGTCGGCACAGGCCAGCGCCTGGGCGGAGAAGACCTCGTGGCTGACGGTGGTCTCGGGAGTGCCGTTGCCGTCGAAGTCCTCGGCGATGTTGACCTTGAGCGGCAGACAGGGGCTGCTGCAGGGCGGGCTGGGGCAGCAGGCCTCGTAGACGCGCTCGACCTGGGTCTTGAGCGTATTCCAGCGCGGCAGCACCAGCTCGACGTCGCGCGTGCCATCCGGCAGGGCCGTCGGCAGCGTGTAGGGTAGCTTCGTCGGTGGGCAGACCACCTCGGTCTGAGCGAAGGTGTACTCGGAGAAGTCCGTCAGCGTCGTCGAGGGAATCAGCAGGTTGCCGACATTGATCGCGTTCATCGCGTTCATCGCGTTCATCGCGTTCATCGCGTTCATCGCGTTCATCGCGTTCATCGCGTTCATCGCGTTCATCGCGTTCATCGCGTTCATCGCGTTCATCGCGTTCATCGCGTTCATCGCGTTCATCGCGTTCATCGCGTTCATCGCGTTCATCGCGTTCATCGCGTTCATCGCGTTCATCGCGTTCATCGCGTTCATCGCGTTGCTGCTGTTGCTCGCGGCCTGCGCCCGCACCGCCGGCGGCGTGCTCAGCGCGCTGTCATCCGCCAGGCCCTCGCAGCCGACCAGGGCGCCAAGAGCCACCAAAGCCCCGAGACGAGCTACCTGCAGCGCCCGACCAAGCCCCGCTCCACTGACAGTTCGACGCATTGACATGAGGCACCTCCGCTTATTGGCATTGCTTCTTTAGTACGCCCGCATACTGGTTTTCTGTCAAGCCATAAATCGACAGGCCCACTCACGCCTCAGGTCCGCGAATCGAGCTGCTGCTTTCCGACTGCTCGCCGCACCAGCTCGGAGTGTCTCGTGCGACGATCGGAGCTCCGCGTAGCAGGAGCCAGACGCGGGACGCGACTGACGAGGAGAGGCTGGGGCTGTGCCTCTGCTTTGTGCCGCGCCACGGGGCGCGTCTGCGCCCACGAACGCTGCTAGGCGCCGATCGGCGCTGCCGGCTCGGCCCTCGTCACCGCGCTTAGCAGCCCGTTGATCGATTGCTCCCGTCGCGAGGCACAGCACTGCGACCCGAGGTCGGCGTCGCGAAAACTACCCATAGCAGCGCTATGGCCACGTTTCCGCTCCTTGCCCTCGGGCCGCAGCTCTATACCTCGCTCGGTCCGCAATCGATCAACGGGCTGTTAGCTTGCGCTGAAGGCGCCGCAGGCGGTGGAGCAGCGCCGAATCGCCCACCGCGAGGGCGGGCGCAGTTCGCAGCAGCGCGGCTGCCCGCGCCAGATCACCGGTGACGTGCTCATGGTATTTCGCCAGCGCCACCTGCGCGCTGCTGCTCTGCGGCAGCGCCTGGCGATACCCTTCCCACAGGACCTCGAGCGCCCTCGAGCGCCCAGTGCGGCGTAGCTGAGCAGCGAGTGCCACGGTGGCCCGATGGCGGAGATGTCCTGGCAAGCGGCTCGTCAAGGCGCGCTGCAGACAGGCTTCGCCGAGCGCCGCGTCACCCCGGCGCAGCTGTCGGATGCCGGTGGCGCAGAGCTCCGCCGCGTCCTCTGCCCATTGCAAGGGATCGAGCACGTGCCGCGTCAGGCGCTCGAGCAGGAGCGCCAACGAGCCGACGTCGCGATGATTGTGCTCGGCTATCCGCTGAATCCCCGCGCGCCGGCCATGACGGAGGAAGTCAGCATAAAGCGCGGGCACGTCCGCACCGTCGATGTCGTGCTCGCGCGCCAGACCGAGCAGCTCGCGCTCGATCGTCACCAGCCGGCAGTTGCTGAGTCGCGCGCCGAAGTGGTAGCGCGCGACCGCGAGCAAGTCGAGGTGGGCCTGAGCCAGCTGCAGCGCCTCACGATGGAGCGCCGCCCGTACGCGTAGCAGCGGAAGGTCAAAGCTCGCGCCGTTGAAGGTGACGAGCAGGCGCGCGCGCGCCAGATAGGGCGCCAGGGCCCGCAGTACCTCCGCCTCGCGCTCGGGGTGCTCGACGAAGAGCTGGTCGATCGCGAGGCTACCACCCGGTCCCCAGAAGCCCCCCACGCCGATGAGGAAGACCACCGTGCCGGCGCTGCGAGCCAGTCCGGTGGTCTCGGTATCGAGGAAGAGCACCTCCTCCGCAGCAAGCCCTCGCGCCGGGTCGCGATGATCCTCGGTGCACCACGCTGCGGCGCTTTCGGGGTCGACGGGCACGCGCAGCGCCGCCGGCGCCGGGGGAGAGCGTCGCGGACCCGTTGAAAGCGCTGCGAGCGCGCCGATCCGCTCGAGCAGCGCGGCGTCGGCGATCAGCGCTGGGGTCGCGGCCGCCGGGTAGTCCGGCGCCGAGAAGGGCTCAGGAGCCCGTGGCGCCGGCCGCGCTCCTGCCGCTGGCCGCGCGCGCTCGAGCTGGCTGATCTGCCGTCGAAGTGCTCGCACGAGCTGATCGGCGCTCCACCCCGAGCGCTCCCCTGCAGCGCCAGCGGATCGCGCACTGTCGGCGGGCTGTGTCGACGCCGGATAGCAGCGACGCAGACGCTCAACGAGGCTCATGCTGACCTCCAAGCCCAGCGGATCTCAGGAGGCCTGAGCGACCGCGCGCAGGCCGGTCGAAGCAGCGACGAGGCTCGACTGCAAGAGCGTCGAGAGCCGCGCCGCGTCGCCCTTGATGGTCGCGCTACGCCCCGGTCCGACGCAGGCTGGGCAGCCCGCGTGGCAGGCACAACGGGCCAGTTGGCGGGCCGTGCGCTGGAGCAGATCGGCGGCGCACTCGAAGAGGCGCTCGCTCAAGCCCGTACCGCCGGCGTAGGCGTCGTAGAGGAAGAGGGCAAGGGGGGCGGCGAGGGCGCCAGCGGCGAGCGGGTGCGCCGCACGCTGATCGACACCGGCGAACCAGCCCTCATGCGCCTGGGCCACGGCGTAACCGAGATCGTGCCGGTCACTCATCAGCAGGACGACCGCTGCGGTGCGCAGGCAGTAGGCATAGGCCAGCGCCGCAGCGGCCAGCGCCGCCGACCCACAGCCCAGGGGCGCGACCAACGCGGGATCGATCGTCAACCAGAAGGCGCTGGTGTGCAGCTCGCGATCGGGCTGGGTGACCTCGCCGTAGCCGATGTTCTCGTGGCTATGGAGCTTGATCTTCTTGAAGCCGACGACGCGCTCGACGAGGTGCACCTCGCCCTGAGCCAGGGGCCCGCGCTGCTGCAGCCGCTCCAGCACGCGGAGGCGGCGCTGGGTCATCGCATCGGTGAAGTAGTCGACGTCGACCGCGCGGACATAGGCCTTGCGCTGCTCATGATTGAGTTCAAGGACCTCGTACTGCCGGCCCTCGATTTGATGGATCGCGTGGTCATGCAGGACCTGCGGCGCATCTCGGTAGTCGACCTCGGCGAGGACCTCTGCCCGCGCGCGCTCGACGACGAGGAAGTTCTCCTCGAGCGGACCGCGCAGCGCGACGTCGTTGGCAGGGAACTCGGCTCCGACGTAGTGATAGCTCTCGCGGCCGCGGTGCAGCAGCCCCGCGTCGGCCAGCGTGGCCAACGCGGCCTGCGCCTCGCTCGGAGCGAGCGAACCATAGGCCTCGCGCTGGGTGAAGGGGAGCTCGTAGGCAGCGCACTTGAGGTGCGGAACGAGCACGGCGACGTTGTCGGGGTCGGTGCACGCATGCTCCGCGCCCTGACCGAAGAGGTACTCGGGTTCGCTGGCGACGAATTGGTCGAGCGGATCGCTGCCGAGGACCAGCAGGGCGAGGCTCGGGCGCTGCTGACGCCCCGCGCGCCCGGCGCGCTGCCAGGCGGCTGCCCGGCTCCCAGGCCAGCCGGCCATCACGATCGCGTCGAAGCTGCCGATGTCGATGCCGAGCTCGAGCGCCGAGGTTGCCACCACGACGTCGGTTTCGCCGGCGCGCATCGCACGCTCGACCGCTCGACGCCGCTCCGGGAGGTAGCCCCCACGGTAGCCACGCACGCGCGAGGTTGCCGCCAGGTCAGTCGAGTCGCGACCCTCGGCAGCAGCGGCGGACGCGGAGGCCGCGCCTGCCAGCATCGCCTGCAGCGAGGGCGCTGGAGCGGCGAGGCGCTCGGCGCGCGTCTGGTCAGCGCGGAGGGTCTCGCGCAGGTAGTGCACCGCCACCTCCACCGAGCGCCGGCTGCGGCAGAAGAGCAGTGTGCTGACGCCCTGCGCCACGAGCTCGCGTGTCAGCCCGCAGGCGGTCTTGAG
This sequence comes from Pseudomonadota bacterium, assembly GCA_016711215.1. Lineage (NCBI taxonomy): Bacteria > Pseudomonadati > Pseudomonadota > Pseudomonadota bacterium. Next base: position 1,298,041 of record JADJTL010000001.1, read on the forward strand.
GCAACTCGCACGCAAGCCCAGGCCGGGATCGATGGCGGGCGGGTTGTAGAGCAGGAAGTGGCGATCCCCGCGCGGCGCGCCGTGGTCCGCGACGCACTGCACGGGGGAGCTCCAGAGCTGCGTCGCCAGCTCAGCGGGGTTGGCGATCGTTGCGCTCGTCGCGACGAGACGCGGGCTCGCGCCATGAAAAGTGGCGACGCGCCGTAGTCGGCGCAGCACGTTGGCGAGGTGGCTGCCAAAGATCCCGCGGTAGCTGTGCACCTCGTCGACGACGACGAAGCGCAGCCCGGCGAGGAACTCGGCCCAGAGCGGATGGTGCGGCAGGATGCCGGCATGGAGCATCTCCGGGTTCGTGGCGAGGATACGCGCCCGGCGTGCGCTGCGGCGTTCGCCTGGCGGCGTATCACCATCATAGACCGCGATCCCGAGCGGCAGCTCGAGCCCACGAGCGAGCGCGCGCGCGGTCTCGATCTGGTCGCGCGCCAACGCCTTGGTCGGAAAGAGGTAGAGCGCGCGGGCGGTCGGGTCGGCGAGCAGCGCGTCGAAGACGGGCAGGTTGTAGCAGAGCGTCTTGCCCGAGGCTGTCGGGGTGGCGACGACGAGATCCTCGCGCCGCTGCAAGGCCGCGTAGACGGCTGCCTGATGGCGATAGAGCGTAGCGATGCCCTGCGCCTCGAGGGCGCGCCGCAGCCGCGGGTCGAGCCCGCCTGGAAGCGGCTCGCTGCGCGCGCGCTCGGCGGCAAGGAGCCGGTGCGCGACGATGTGGCGCTGGTGTGGGCCGCTCAGCCAGCGTTCGACCAGGGGCGTGATCGCTGTGGGTTGAGCTGAGGGGTCGCGCAGGGGGACTGCCGTCATGTCATGACCTGTACAGATGTGAGGTGGTGAATGGATGTACAGTATTGCCGCGGCCGCCCTCGGTCAACTTTCCGCTGGGGCTTTCCGCTGCTTTGACAGTCCGCGTGGGCTTGCAGTAGAAGCGGAACGAGCGCGCGGCAGGGAGATCCGGATGCAGTCGATGACGGGTTTTGGTCGCGCCACGTTCGGCGTTGGGGGCGCCGCCTACCGTGTCGAGCTGCGCTCGCTCAACAGCCGTTTTCTCGACCTCAAGGTGCGCTTGCCCTGGTTCGATGGCGAGCTCGAAACCCGTATTTCCGCTGCAGTACGTGAACGCCTCGCGCGAGGGCGCGTCGACCTGGCGCTGTGGGATGACCAGGCTCCGGCTGGCGGCGGGGCGTCGCGGCTCGACCACGCGCTGGCGCTGCGCGCCGCCGCGGCGCTCGACGAGCTCGCTGAGCTTTGCGGCGGTGATCGCGCCTGCGCCGCGACGCTGCTTGGACCCGTTGCGGGGATCTTCACGCTCGGCGCGAGCCGACCGGAGAGTGCGGCGCTTTGGGAGGGCAGCGACGCCAAGGGCCTCCGCCACGCCCTCGGCGCGGCGCTCGACCAGCTGCTGGTGATGCGCGCCCGCGAGGGGGCGGCGCTCGCCACGGAGCTGCGGCAACAGCTCGTTCGACTGCGCACGCTGGCCGCAAAGATGGCGCCGCTCGCCGCCGAGGAGCCCTCGCGCCGACAGCGGTTGCTCGCTGGACGCTTGGCCCAGCTCGCCGCGAGCCCCGTGGACCCGCAGCGCTTGGCGCAAGAGGTCGCGATCCTCGCCGAGCGCGCGGACGTCAGCGAGGAGCTGGCGCGGCTGGAGAGCCACTTTGACCAGCTCGAGGCGGTGCTCGGGGCCGCTGAGCCGATCGGCCGGCGCCTCGAGTTCCTGCTCCAAGAGGTGCATCGCGAGCTGAATACGCTGGCCACGAAGGCGACCTCTGCGGAGCTCGGGGTGCTCGTGCTGGACGCCAAGTCCTGGCTGGAGAAGATGCGTGAGCAGGCGCAGAATGTCGAATAGGTCACGAGTGTCGAACAGGTCACATCGGTGTCGGCGCGGAAGCGGTGCCTCCTGCTGCGCGTGGCGGCTGCCTTCGATCCAGGCGGGGTGAAGCGTGGTGACGACTGATCGGGGTTTGCTCTTGGTCGTATCCTCGCCCTCGGGCGCGGGGAAGACCACGCTCTGTCGCCGCCTGCAGCAGGAGTTTCCGGCGCTGGCGTTCTCGGTCTCGTACACGACGCGCCCGCCGCGCAGTGGTGAACACGCGGGTCACGACTACCATTTCGTCTCACCGGAGAAGTTCCAAGCCATGGTCGCCGCGGGACGCTTCGCCGAGTGGGCGGAGGTCCATGGCGAGCGCTATGGCACGGATCGCGAGCCGCTCGGGTTGGCGGTCGCGGGCGGGCGAGACGTGCTCTTCGACGTCGATTGGCAGGGTGCCCGGGCGCTGCGCGCGGCGTTTCCGATCGATACCGTCCTGGTCTTCGTCCTGCCGCCGAGCCTCGGCGAGCTGGAAGGACGGCTGCGCGGCCGCGGCACCGACCAGCCCGATATCGTCGCCCGCCGGCTCGCGCGCGCCGGATCAGAGCTGAGCTGCTTCACGAGCTACGACTTCCTGGTGATCAACGACGACGTCGATTGTGCTTACCAGGAGCTGCGCGCCGTCTATGTCGCGGCGCGCTGCGCTCAGCTGCGCCGCGCGCCCTTCGCGCGAACCCTCGTCGCGCAACTCGAGCCGCCGGGCGCCAGCTGACCATATTGCTCCGCAGCGCCTCGCGCCATAGACTTGCTCCGGGCCGCGACCGCAGGGCGACGCATGAACGCCGGGTCGGCCCCGAACACCAATGAAAGCCGATCCTCCAGCAGTCGCCGCGCCTCCGACCGACGCACTCGCCGCCGAGGCGTTCGAGGAGGCGTCGCTGCGGCCGCGCGTCGACGAGATCATCAACAAGGTCCTACACTACAACGCGAACGCCGACGTCGCCTTGCTCGAGCGCGCCTTCGTTGCAGCGGCCCGGGCCCACGCTGGTCAGCGGCGCAAGTCGGGCGAGCCCTACCTCGTGCACCCGCTCGGCGTCACCGCGGTGATCGCTGACCTCAAGCTCGACGTGCCGAGCCTCTGCGCCGGACTGCTCCACGACTGCGTCGAAGACACGGAGATGACGGTCGAGCAGGTCGCGGCCGAGTTCTCGCCGGCGATCGCTGCCCTCGTCGATGGTGTGACCAAGCTCGGACGACTGCCCTGGAATACCCGCGAGGAGCGCCAGGCTGAGAATTTTCGCAAGATGCTCGTCGCGATGGCCGAGGATATCCGCGTCATCCTGATCAAGCTCGCTGATCGCACTGACAATATGCGGACGCTCGGTCATGTCTCCGAGGAGCGGCAGGAGCGCACCGCCCGCGAGACCCTCGAGATCTACGCGCCCCTTGCGAATCGGCTGGGCATCTACTGGCTGCGCGCGGAGCTCGAGGACCTGGCCTTTCGCTACCTCTACCCGAACGAGTACCGCGCGCTGATCGATGCGCTGGCGGCGTCAGCCGAGGAGCGGCGCGCGTATATCGCGCAGGTCGAGGGACTGCTGCGCCAGCTGATGAACGACAACGACCTGGCGTGCGACGTCAGCGGGCGCGCCAAGAACCTCTGGGGCATCTACGCCAAGATGCGTCGCACTCAGCGCACGCTCAACGACATCCATGACGTCGTCGCCTTTCGCGTCGTGACGCACAGCATCCGCGACTGTTACGCCGCCCTCGGCGCGGTGCATGAGCACTTCACGCCGATCCCAGGGCGCTTCAAAGACTACGTCGCGATGCCGAAGCCCAACCAGTACCAATCGCTGCACACCTCGTTGATTGGTCCGCGCGGCGAGCGGCTCGAGGTGCAGATCCGGACCACCGAGATGCAGCGGGTGGCGGAGGAGGGCATCGCCGCACATTGGGTCTACAAGGAAGGCGCCAGCGTGCTCTCGAGCGAGGATCAGCAGAAGTTCGCCTGGCTGCGACAGCTCGTCGAGTTCCAGCGCGATCTCCACGATCCGGCGGAGTTCATCGACGCGGTGAAGATCGATCTCTTCAGCGACGAGGTCTATGTCTTCACCCCGCGCGGCGACGTCAAGGCGCTGCCGGCAGGGGCGACGCCGATCGACTTCGCCTTCGCGATCCACACCGAGGTCGGCCTGCATTGCACGGGAGCCAAGGTCAACGGCCACATCGTCCCCTTGCGCTACCGGCTGCGCAACGGCGACACGGTCGAGATCGTCACGAATCCGAAGCAAAAGCCCAGCAAGGACTGGCTCAAGTTCTGCGCGACCGCACGGGCGCGTGCAAAGATCCGCCACTACATTCGACGTGAACGGCGCGAGCGCGGGCGCGCGCTCGGCTGGGAGCTGCTCGAGCGCGCCTTTCGCGCGCAGGGGCACTCGCTTACCAAGCTCGAGAAGGACGGACAGCTCGACAAGGCAGCGGTCGGCCTGCACGCCGGCCAGCGCGCCGAAGAGCTGCTGATGCAGGTCGGCTTTGGCAAGGTGACGCCGCTGCAGGTGGTGCGCACCCTGCTGCCGGAGACGGTGGTCGAGGAGGCGCCGGAGCCGGCCGCGAACCGGCTGATCAGCATCTTCCGCAAGGCGCGCCGCCGCCCGGCGCCGAGCGGGATTCGCGTTCAGGGAGAGGACGACGTCCTGGTCCGCTTCGCCCAGTGCTGCCATCCGCTACCGGGCGACGCGATCATGGGCTTCATCACGCGCGGCCGCGGCGTGACGGTGCATAAGCTCGATTGCTCGAAGGCCCTCGATCTCGACCCCGAACGACGCATCGAGGTGGCCTGGGATAGCGCGGCCAACGTCGAGCATGCGGTCAAGATCAACGTCCACGCCAACGACAAGCCCGGGCTGCTCGCCGAGATGACCCACGCCTTCTCGGAGCAAGGGGTCAACATCGCCCAAGCCAACTGCCGCGTCACCGCGACGGGCCGGGCGATCAACACCTTCCACGTTCAGGTCGCGCACCTCGACCACCTCAAGCAGGTGATGCGCGCGATCAAGAAGATCAAGGGCGTATACTCGGTCGACCGGCTCTAGCCGCCCTACAGGCGCAGGCAGGTCTACGGGTGCATAAAGGTCTACGGGTGCAGGCGGCGGGGTAGCTGCTGCAGGCGCGCGGCGGAAGCCATGTAGGCGCGGTCGTGCATGCAGCGGTCGTGCATGCAGCGGTCGTGCATGCAGTCTTCGGTCGTGCAGCGAAGCGCGAGGGGCCCTATCACGACGGGCCGGGGGGTAGCGCGCGCTAGCCCCCGACGGGCGCCGTCGGGGCCGGCTGGCCGGGCTCGCCCAGCGCCGCGAAGAACTCGGCATAGCTCAGCGTGCTCTTGCGTGCGGTAATCGCCTTGCGCTTGCGACCCGCCTTGCGCCGACGCATGCGCCGACGCTCCTCGACAATCTTTGTGTTTGAAGCCATCACAATCTCCAGGGCGGAGCACTCTTAACGGATCCCTTGGCCGCTGTCAAATGACGGCAAATGACGATCGGGCCTCCCGCTTGGCGCTCGCCTGCGACCGCGCAACGGGCCCGCACGCGGGGCGCAACGAGGAGGCATTGCGGGGGCGCCAGTTGGTGTAGACTGCAACCGCAACCGAGCCAGCGAGAGGACTCCCGATGAGCGGTGCATCGAATCCGCGTACCAACGCTTGCCTCAAGTGCCAGAATCATAACCCGACGGAGGCCGTCTTCTGCGGCTTCTGCGGCGCCAGTCTCCGCGAGCGCAAGGCGCCCGCCCCGGAGAAGGCCACCCTCTTCGGCTATGTGGCCGATGGCGTGCTTCACACGGGCGCGATGCCACAGCCCGCCGCCGGGCCACCAGCCAGCGAGCGCGCTGCGACCACGCCCGAGCGTGCGGCGACGCCGGGCGCCGCGGGCGCAGAATCGGCGCCACTGTTGGCCGGGAGGTACCGCCTCGGGGCGACCCTGGGACGTCTGCCCGTCGGCGAGCTGCGCGCGGCGAGCGATTCGGCCGCTGGCGAAACGGTGACGCTCTTGCTGGTCGATCCCGCTGCGATCGCTTCGACGATCGAGCTCGAGCGGGCCCGTCGCGAGCTGCGTCAGCTGCAGAAGGCGGCCAGCCCGCAGTTGCTGCGGGTGATCGACCACGGCCGCGATGCCGACCAGGGCTTCTTCATCGCCATCGAGCCCTTGAAAGGATCGACGCTGGCAGACGAGGTGGCCAAGGGGCCACTCAGTCTGCAGCGCGCGGCACACATCGCCGGGGAGGTCGCCGAGGGGTTGGCCGCTGTGCAAAAGGTCGGCGTCGTTCATCGGGACTTGGCGCCTGAGAACGTTTGGCTGCTCTCCGATGGATCAACGCGACTCCTCTGCTGCAGCGTTGCGGCGCCGATCAAGGGCGAGATTCATGGCACGGCGGCGTTCCTCAGCCCGGAGCAGGCCACCGCTCGACCGGTCGATCAGCGTTCGAACATCTATAGTCTGGGCGCGCTCCTGCACTTCATGCTCGCCGGCAATCCGCCCTTCGTCGGGGATTCCGCGAGCGTCCTGCGTCAGCATCAGGACGATGCCCCGCCGACCCTGGTGCAGCGTCGGCCCGACCTCGCGTTGGCGGACAGGGTCGACGCGCTGATCGCCAAGGCGATGGATAAATCGCCGAGTCGCCGGCACCTGACGCTGCGCCAGCTCCTGCGCGAGCTCGAGGCGATCGTCAGCCCGGCGGCGTCGGGTGAGGTGCCGCCACCGGCGCGACCGCAGCCGATAACCACCCCTGTCCATGGCGTCACGGCGCTGAGTGGCGGCGCACGCCCACCCTCGTCCGAGTGGTCAGTCGCCCGCCAGCCAACCATGGTGCCGACGCGACCGCCCGCGACGCGCGCGGCGGCTCCAGAGGCGCCGCGCAGCGCGGCGTTCCCCTCGCAACGGACCGGCGAGGGGATGACCAGCGAGGGATCGCTGCTCGGCAGCAACGCAGCCATCACCTCGGCGGTCGCAGGCACCTACGCCACCCAGCCGCCGACGAGCGGCGCAGCCCAGGGCCGAAGCGCCTTCCCCTCGCGCGCGGCCGAGGCTGAGGCGACGATCCCCGACGATCTCGACCAGAAGCAGCCCGCGCAGCGGGCTCAGGTTCCGGCGGAACGGCCATCCGCCAGCGGTGCCAGCGGTGGGCCTGTAGCAGGACCTGCGCCTGCGGGACCTGCAGCCGCCGCCACCGCCGCGCCCGCAGCCGGCGGCCCTGGGGCCTTTCGCGAGACGATGTGGTTCTTCCGCGGGGAGGTCGAGTCGGCGCTGGCAGAACAGGGCGCCGCCGCGGAGGCCATCCCGCCGGACGCACAGGAGCTCGCCGAGAAGTACACCGACGCCGCTGATCTCAGCGACGAGGCAGCCCAGCGGCTCTCGCTGCGCACCGGCAAGACGCAGATGATGCAACGGCCGGCGGTCGTGCCCAGCGGATCCGTCCCGGGCGCCCGCATGGAGGTCGAGGATCTGGTCGGCGAGTTCAACCAGGGCCGCAAGATCGGCATCGCCATCGGGGTGGTGCTGGCCGTCGCCGCGCTCGCGACGATCGTCTGGCTCGTGCTGCGCTGATTCGAGGGGGGCTGGGCGAAGCCCGCTGGCGCGGCAGCCTCGACAGGGCGACAGGCCCGGCGAGCGTCGGGATCAAAGCGCTGCGCGCGATCAGATCCTCGCAGTGCCTTCCTCGCAGTGCCTTCCTTTCAGTGCTTGACGGGCTCTCAGTGCTTGACGGCGTCTTCGCCGCTGAGCCTGACCGCCACCGACCCCAGCAGGACCTTGAGGCTGCCCTTGGTGTCGGTGGCCTGGACCACCCCGAGCTTGCCGGCGAAGGGGCCGCGCGTCACGCGCACCCGATCGCCCTTGACGAGGCCACGCGTCTTGGTCTCGTGCTGATGGTCCCGCAGCGCCTCGCGCACCGAGACGAAATCATTGTCTCGGCGCCAGGCGCCGTAGTGCAGCACCGGGAGCAAGCGGTCGAGTAAGGCGCCGATGCGATCAGCGAAGGCCGCACCAGCCGCAACGGCGTCGTCGCGGTCGATCGTGCAGCGAATCACGAACCAGTCCTGCGCCTGCGCGAGCCCGGCGAGCAAGGTCTGCAAGCCAGCGTCGTCGAGAGCCGCGGGATCCTGCGGCGGCCCGCCGTCCAACTCGATCGAGAACGCATTGGAAAGCCCGTGCAGCGCCGCCAGCAGCCGCTCGCGCTGGAAGAAGTCGTGGCTCTTGCGCACGAGGTTACCGCTGTCGACGGTCGCGTCGGCGTGCAAGCGCAAGGCGACCTCCACGGCCGCCTGATCGATCGCGACGCAGAGGAAGACGTGCTGACGCAGCGGCGATGGATCACCGATCAGCGAGGCCATGCTGCGCTTGCGGGTCAGGAGCCCGTCGAGTTCGCGACGCGCCTCCGTATCGCGCGCGAGGTAGAGCTGCTGGCGCGCGACGCGGTGATGATTCCAAAGCGCCGGATGCTCTGCGCTGAGTTCGAAGGCCAGCGGGGCGCCGTCACCGACGTGGAGCCGCGGAGCGAGGCCGCGCGCCAGCGCCTCCAGCTTCTCTTTAACCTCTAGCCGCTGGCGATTGAAGACGTTGCTCGCCCACTTCTCGGGCCGGTAGGTGTCGAAGTCCGCTTGGGAGAAGCCGATGAACTGCACGGCGCCGAGTATCGCGGGGGCGTCGGCACAGTGTCAATCGCGCGCCGCGCGCCGCAGACCAACCACAGGCGAGCGCAGGTGACGCTAGAGCGTGTCGCCGAGGCGACCGTCGTCGTCGAAGCTGCTGATATCCACGCCGGCGTCCTGGTCGAGGTCGACCTCGTCGCCCAGATCTCGCGCGCGCGGCGCGGCGGTGGTCTCCGCGGCGGAGGCCGCCGGGCCACCGCGATCGGGCGCGCCCGCGGCGGCGCCGTGTTGGTTGAAGCGCTCGAGCGCGCGGCAAAGCTCTTCATAGGGAATCATGGTCGCCTCCACGCGATGACTGGCTGCAGATCGTAGCCCGCCTGCGCGCCGCGAGGCAAGGTTCCGCCCCGCGCGCGTCAACGCTCCGCGCCACGCGGGCGCTGGCTCACGCGCCGGCGCTGCGCGGCTCGCGCAGGGCCGCAGCGACCAGCTCAGCTATTTCGCCCTGGACTGCGGCCGCCGACCGCGACGCATCGATCAGGGCGATGTCGCCGACCCGACCGTGCTGGCTACGCGGGCTGCCGCAGCGACGCCAGCGCCCGTCGCCGCCGCGCTGCCAGGTCGCCAGCGCCGCGCTGGGCCCCAGCAGCGCGTCGTAGCGCGCAGCCACCGCGCTCTGGATCGCCTCGGTCTCGTAGAGCTCGACGACGCCACCGCGTCGTTGGCGTCGCTGCGCTGCGAGCGTTGAGTCGAGCTGCAGATAGATCGTCAGACACGGCTCCGGCGCACGCGCGTTGATCGCGAAGACCCAGCTCTCCGGCAGGAACACGCTCTGATAGGCCAGCGACGAGTACACATAGCGATCCGTGACGACGTCAACGCCCTCTCGCAAGAGCGGGGCGATCTCGCGCGTCCAGTGGTCGAGGCGGTCGGCCGCGAAGACGAGCGCCATTGCGCCAGGGTCCAACGACGGTCGCGCGGTGAGGGCCTCCCGCAGCAGCCGACCCAGCGGACCGCGCGATGGCTCGCAGGTACCGGCAGCGCGGCGCTGCGGCCCGCTGCGGCGCGCGAGCGCGTCGACCAGCAGGCGGGTTTGGGTCGTGGTACCGCTTCCGTCGATGCCCTCGAGCGCCACGAGCCGACCGCTCGCCGCGACCGTCCCGGGGGACGCGGCCGCGCTGATCATCCGCGCACGACCGAGACGGCGCTGCGGGTCGCGCGCCAGGCGCTTGGCCGCGCTGCGCGGCGGAGGGAACGCGCGGCCAGCAGCAGCAAGGGGACGGCCCCGGCGATCAGCGCGAAGAGCACCCCCAAGCGCCGCAGCGCGGTGGGCCTAATCGCGCTCAGCCTCAGCCGCGCCGCGGCTGGGGCGCGCTCCAGCGCCTGATTCCAGCGCCAGGCGCTCAGCGCGCCGAAGGGACCGTCGCGCCCCGCCTCCGCTGCCAGGCGCAGGGCCGCGAGCTCGGCGCGCCCCGCGGCGTCGTCGCGCGGAAGCGAGTGGAACGCCAAGGTGCTCGCCGCGACGGCGGCGGCTGGCTTCCCACCAGCAAGCAGCGCCCAGGCCACGGCGGCGCGCAGCCGCCCGATCGCCTGCTGATCGGTCGCGCTCTCAGCGGGTCCGTCGCCGGCGACGAGCCTGTCGAGCTCCGCCTCGGCGACGAGCGGCCGGCCGGCCGCGAGCGCGCGCGCCGCGCGGCGCTGCCGGGTTTCGCGCCAGCGGCGGCGGCGCCGATCCTGCGCGGCGAAAAGCGCTTGGGCTCGCTGCTGCGGGTCAGCGCTGGGCCTCCGCGCGCCGCTCGGGTCGAGCGCCGCGCTGCGCGCAGCGACCGCGCGCAGCATCAGCTCGCCCGGGTCGAGGTAGAGGTCCCGTTCGTCGGCGCTCGTCTGCCCGCCCGGCAGCCGCAGGTGTCGCCGTGCCGGCGCGGCGGCCGCCGCCGCGGTGCCGAGGTAGCGTAGCACCGCCCAGCGAGCCGCCCTGCGCACAGCAGGATGCGTCGCCGCCGTCGCCCGGAGAACCTCACCGACCGCCGCTGGATGGCGCACGACGCCATAGGCTCGAAGCAGCTCCGCGCGAAGGCGCGGCGCGTCCACCTGCAGGGCGAGGTCCGGGCGCAGGCGGTTCAGGCGGTCGAGCTGGTAGTCGGCATAGCGCGCCATGCGGTAGGCCAAGGGGTGGCGTAGCTGCCCCGCGCGCACGAGGGCTGGTACGGCGGCGTCGCCCATCGCCCGCAGCAGCGCTCCGCACTCGTCGCGAAAGGCGCCGGCGTGGCGGTAGGCGAAGATCAGCAAGGCCTCGGCGGCCGCGGATCGCCGGCGGGCGGCGAGGCCACGAGCGATCGCGATCAAGTAGGCCGCCTCGGTCGCCGCCGAGCGGAGGTTGGACCGGTCGGGGCCAAGGGCAGGACGCTGCAGCAGCGATCGGAGCCAGTCGGGACGCCTGGCAGAGACCTCGATCGCCGGGAAACGCCCGCCTGCATCCGGCACGGCGGCCCCGATGGCGCGCAGCACGGCCTTGAAGTTGGCGGCCGAGGTCGAGGGTGCCGCGCGCTTCAGCTCACGCACGACCAGCCCGAGGTCGTCGGCGTCACGGGCGACCCGCAATACCTCGGCAGCGATCGCGACGCGCGCGGGTCCGCGGGCCTCGGAGGCGAGCTGCCGCCGCAAACGCCGCAGCAGCCGGAGGGCTGCCGCCGGCGCCGGCTCGGCGCTAACCTCGCCTTGTCGTGCCAGCGACGGCCGACCGAAGGCAACGATCGTGATGATGCCCACGAGCAGGGCGAGGACGACGCGCACGGGCCGCACCCCGAATCAGCGATGAGTCAGTGTCCTAGCGCATCACGGCGGCGCGGGACAAGCGCGCCGATCGAGGCCAGCGGATCCTCGAAGCCGGTGAAGCGCACCCCCATCCCCGTCAGCGAGCGTGGCTGCCGTTGCTGCGCGAAATGCAGGTGGTAGTGGTTCTTGACCTCGCCGCGGGCGCAGACCCGCGTGCGGCTGTCCGGGCTGGTGAACCAAATGCGTAGCGCGCTGCCCAGGGGCAGCGGATCACGCGTTTCGAGGAAGATGCCGCCCTCGGAGACGTTGCGCGCGACGAAGTGGCAATCCCCGTGCTCCTCGGTCTCGACTCGCACGAGCGAGAACGCGTCCAGGCGCAGAGAGTGGCGCCGATCGGTGTGGGGCATGGGGTGCGTCTCCTCGATGGTGTCGTGACGAAGTGTTGGCCAATGGTCGCTCAGTAGGATAATGGGGGCAAATAAACTACAAAGTGCGAGGTTATCCTACCTCGTCGCGGACAGCCCTCTCGACATCCCCGAGCGCTAAGGGCAGGCGCCTCTGGGTTCGGCTTGACGCCCGGCCAAGAATCAGTTCTAGGATGCGCCGAGAGACCGCCGTGCCAGCGCGGTTGCGATCGCAATTGCCATCGCAATTTCACGACGACGGCGCTCGCATGGGACTGTGATGATAAGGGAATTTTCCGGGAAGGCACCGTCGCTCGGCACCGAGGTCTTCGTCGCCGAGAGCGCGCTGGTGCTCGGCGACGTTACGCTCGGCCCGCAAAGCAATATCTGGTACGGAACCGTCTTGCGCGGCGACGTGCACTCCATTCACGTCGGGCGCGGTACGAATATCCAAGACAACTGCGTCGTCCACGTCACACGCGACGTCGCGCCGACCATGATCGGCGATTGGGTGACTGTGGGACACGGGGCGATCCTCCACGGCTGCCGGATCGCCGACCGCGTCCTGATCGGGATGGGCGCCGTGGTGCTCGACGGCGTCGAGGTCGGCGCTGATAGCTTGGTCGGCGCCGGATCGCTCTTGCCTCCGGGTAAGTCGTATCCGCCTGGTTCGCTGCTCTTGGGCAATCCCGCCCGCGTCGTACGTCCGCTCCGGCCGGACGAGGTCAGCGGGTTGCGGCAGTCCGCGGCGGACTACATCGACCTTGCGCGGCAGCATCGCCACGCGCTCCGGCCGCCGACTTAAGGGCAGGGCCCTTTCGACGATATACGGACGGACGATATACCGACGGATGACATACGGACGATAGGCTGACCTGCGGGGCTCCTGCGCAACGAGCGCTCTGCCGCTGGTGATGGCGTGACTAGATCGTGACCTCTGCTGTGCCCAATCGAGAGCTGAAGAGGCATGCGCCCGTCGCGGCGCTCATCGCGCTGCTGCTGCTCTCGGCGGCCGGCGTCGCCCGAGCCGACCGTATCGACGCGCTCGCGCACCTGCTCACCACGGCGGCCAGCTACAAGGTGCGCCTGCAGGTCGCCGTCACGCTCGGGACGCTCGGCGGCAGCCGCGCGGTACCGGCGCTCAGTGCGGCGCTGCGCGACGCCGATCAGAACGTCCAGGGCGCCGCGGCGGCGGCGCTCGGCCAAATCGGCGACCGCAGGGCGGACGCGCCGCTGCGCGCGCTGCGCGAGCGAACACGCAGTCCCTTCGTGCGGAAGCAGGTGAGCCAGGCGCTCGCGCTGCTCGAGGACGGCCCCGCCTTGCCGGCCGACGCGCGGATCTTCATCGCCGTCGGCACGGTCGCCAAGCGTCCCGCAGCCGGCGGGGCGCAGCTCTCGGAGCGGCTGGCCGAGGCGTTGCTGCGACGCTTCGCCCAAGCACCGGGCGTCGCGGCCGGCCAGCGCGACCGGCTGCCGTCGGCACGACGCCTGAAACAACACGGCGCCGTCAGCTACGTGATCGACGGTTCGATCGAGTCCCTCTCGCAGCGCGCGTCGGGGAGCGAGATTCTGCTTTCCTGTGAGATTCGGGTATCGTTGACCACATATCCCGGAAATAGCATGAAGGCCTCCTACAGCGGGGGCGCCACGATGTCGGTTCCGGCGCGCGGCTTCGATCGAGCGCACGCCGATGAGCTCTTTGCCGAGCTGCTCGATGGCGCCGCCGAGGGGGCGCGCGATCACCTCGTCCAAGCCTACCTGCGGGCGCCACGCTGACGCGGGGACGACGCTGCGGAGCGTGGGAGGAAGATCTATGGCCACGACACGGCATCGCCGACTGATCCGGAATTACCTGCTCGATCGTCGCTTGCAGCTCGGCTACTCGCTGATCGTCGTGCTGGTCAGCGGCGCGTTGAGCGCCGGGCTGGGCTACTTCTGGTACGGCGAGATGCGCCAGGCGTCGCAGATCGTGGAGGTCCAGGTGCTGAGCAGCCTCGACGAGCAGGGCGCGCGCCAGATCCATCAGGATCTCGCCCGACAGGATCGGCGGCGGCTGATCGCGCTGGTCGGCTTCAGCGTGGTGCTGGCGGTCGCGCTCGCCGGCTATGGGATCGTCTTCACGCATAAGGTGGCCGGCCCGCTGCACAAGATGAAGCTGGCCTTCGGCGCGGTGCGCGATGGCCAGCTCCCCGCCGTGCATGATCTGCGGCGACGCGACCAGCTACGCGGTTTCTGGGCCGCCTTCAAGGAGATGTACGTGGCGCTGCGCGAGCAGACCCAGCAGGAGCTGGACGAGCTCGATCAGATAGCCGCGGGGATCGGTCCCGACGCCACCCCGGAGCAGCAACAAGACGCGCTCGAGCGACTGACCGCCTTGCGCGCCCGCAAGCGCGCGGCCCTCACGCCCGAGGTCTGAGCAGCGGCCGCTGAGCTTCCAGCGACTGAGCTGCGCGCTGGAGGGCGCTCGAGCCCTCGCACGCCGGCGCCCGGCGGGGATCGCTCAGGCGCCGCTATCCCGCCGCCGACCGCGCACGAAGATCCGCAGCGGGGCCCCGGCGAAGCCGTAGCGCTCGCGCAGGCGGTTGACCAGATAGCGGCGGTAGCTCTCCGGAACCGCCTGAGGGAGGCTAGCGGTAACGATGAAGGTCGGCGGACGCACGGTCGCTTGCGTGGCGTAGAAGAGCTTGATTGGCCGGCCCTGGTGCGCCGGCGGATGATGCTGTTCCACCAGCTCGGCCAAGAGGCGATTCAGCTCCCCAGTGCCGACACGCTGGGCGCAAGCGGCGTCGACGGCCCTGACGGCCGGCAGCAAGCGCGCGACGCCGGCACCCGTTTGGGCGGAGAGCAGGAGCTGCGGCGCGCTCTCGGCGAAGCGCAGCTGGTCGCTGACGAGGCGCGCCAGTCGGCGCCGCTCCTGCTGCGGATTGCCGACCAGGTCGCTCTTCGAGAAGACCAGGACCAGGCCGCGGCCAGCCTCCAGCACGAGGTTCGCAATCTTGACGTCCTGGGCCGAAAGCTCCTCACTCGCGTCGATGAGGAGGCAAGCGACGTCGGCCTCGTGAATGCACCGCTGAGCCCGCAGAACCGCGATCTGCTCCATCGCCGGTGCAACGCGACGCTTGCGGCGAATGCCGGCGGTGTCGACCACGACGAAGCGCCCCGCGCTCGTCTCCAGCTCAACATCGACCGGGTCCCGGGTCGTGCCGGGCTCATCGCAGACAATCGCGCGCTCGCTCCCCGCCAGGCGGTTGAGCAGCGCCGACTTGCCTGCATTGGGGCGACCGACGAGCGCCAGACGAATGACACGCTGGGCGCCCGCTTCACCCGCTTCACCCGCGTCCACCGCCTCACCGACCGGGCGAGCGGGCGGCGGGGGCAGCCGCGCCACGATCGCGGTCACCAGCTCGTCGAGGCCACGGCCATGTTCCGCCGAGACCGCATGCACGTCGGTGACACCGAAGCGATAAAGCTCGGCGGCCGCGGCCTCGAGCTGCGGTCCATCGACCTTGTTGGCGACGTGGAGCGTGGGCTTCGCCGCGCGGCGCAGGCGCGCGATCAGCTCCTGGTCGGTGCTCGTCAGCCCCGCGCGCGCGTCGGTCACGAGCAGCACCAAGTCGGCCTCATCGATCGCGATCTGGGTCTGCAACCGCACCGCGGACTCGATGCCCGAGGTGCCCTGGTCCTCGAAGCCCCCCGTGTCGACGAGCAGCAGCTCGCGGTCGTCGAAGGAAGCCGTCGCGTAGTGGCGATCGCGGGTCAGACCCGGCTCATCGGCCACCAGCGCCCGTCGCCGACCGATCAACCGATTGAAGAGCGTCGACTTGCCAACGTTGGGGCGGCCGATAATCGCGAGGGTGGGCAGCATCGATCACTCGTAGCCGAAGCGCTGGCGCCCACTGGCGCTATGGGTCCAATCATCAGCGACCGCCACCTCGAGCTTGAGGTGCACGGGGCAACCGAGCAGATTGGCGATCTCCTGCCGCGCCTCGCTGCCGATCCGCTTGATCTGCTGCCCGCCGGCGCCGATCAAGATCGCTCGTTGCCCGACGCGCTCGACATAGATTCGCGCCGCGATCACGACATCGCCGCGATCGCGGCGCTCGTCGAAGCGCTCAATCTCTACCGCCGTCGCGTGAGGGACCTCCTGGCGCGTATGGCGCAGCACCCGCTCGCGAATGAACTCGGCGGCGAGAAAGCGCTCGGCGCGATCCGTCAGCATATCCTCGGGGTAGAGGTGCGGCCCCTCAGGGAGCGCCGCCGCCAGCTCGGCGACGAGCCCATCGACACCGTCCTGCTGCAGCGCAGAGATCGGCACGATCGCGTGGATGCCGAGTTGCCGCCAGCCCTCGATCATGGGCAGCAGCGCGCGCCGATCGGCGAGCTGATCGATCTTGTTGATAGCGAGCACCAGCGGGGCGCGCTGGACATGCGCGCGAATCGTCGCCAGGACGTAGCGATCCTCCGGATGCAACAGGGCCTCGGCAGCCGCGGTGGGCTCAGGCACGCGTCGCTCGGGCTCGCGAGCGCCATCCTTGCCCAGGCGAGGGTCGATCTCGGTCACCAGCAGCACGCAGTCGACGCCGTCTAGACTGGCCAGCGCCTCACGCACCATGAAGCGGTTGAGCCCGGCGCGCCGCCGGTGGATGCCGGGGGTGTCGACGAGGACGAGCTGGGCGTCCCCGCTCGTCTTCACCGCGAGAATGCGATTGCGTGTCGTCTGCGGCTGCGGACTGACGATGGCCAGCTTTACACCGACGACGGCGTTGAGCAGCGTCGACTTGCCGACGTTGGGTCGACCGCAAATCGCGACGGTACCGGCGCGGGTGGGTGGGGCAGGGGAGGCGCTCATCGGCGCTGGCCTTAGCACGAAGCCTTTCGCCCCAGCAATGGGTCGACGCGTGGCGCTCCCGCTGCGCTCAGCGAGAGGAGCGCGCGAGGCCTGCGGCCCGCCGCCAGATTTCTCTTCCGACCCACATGTCCTTGGCGGTGATCCTCAGCACGAGGGTGCTACCCGCACGGAACACGCGCGCCTCGGCGCCCGCTACCGCAAGCGGGCTATTGGCGTCGCTGAGGTACTCCGGCGCGCTCAGCTGACAGCGCGCCAGGCGTTCGATCCAGGCCGCCGTGTCGCCGCGACCCGCTCGCAAGGAGAGCTCGGCGCCGTCGGTTTGCCAGAGCATCTGCTTCCCTCGACGCATCGTGACCTGGTCCGCCTGGACGACCGCACTCGAGTCCAGCAGCGGTGTGCGACGCTCCTGCTCCGAAAGCCCGGCACACGCCCCGACGTCGGCGTTGGGCTCGTCCCGCAGCCCAGCGCCTTGCGCCCTGGTCGTGCCAGCGCAGGCGAGCAAGACGGCAGCGCCGACGAGTGTCACAGCCCATGAGGACGAACGTGCTTGCATCGGGGGACCTCCTGTCGATGTGATATCTTTCCGCCCTGAACATGGATCGCCGGCCGACGCGAGAGAAGGGGTACAAGTACCCATCAAGCCCGATGAGATGACCCAAGTCGCGAACCCCACCGCCAAGGTCGTGATCGTGGAAGACCAGACCGTCTTCCGCGAGATGCTGGCCGAGCTGCTGCGCCTCGAGCCGGCTTCGAGGTGGTTGGCACCTGCGGCACGGGCCGCGAGGCGCTGGCCGCGCTCGCCCCCGGTCGCGCCACCTTGGCGATCGTCGACCTCGTGCTCCCGGATGTGAGCGGGCTCGAGCTGGTACGCCGGCTGCTGAGCACCCTTCCCGCGCTGCGCATTCTGGTCGTGACGGCGCAGGAGAGACCCGCGGTCGTGTTGGAGGTCTTTCACGCCGGCGTCCACGGCATCGTCACCAAGTCCACGCCGCTCAGTGAGCTCAAGGAGGCGGCCCGGCGCGTCGTCGCCGGCAGGGTCTACTACTGTGCGACGACCAGCTCGATGCTGCGCATGCACTCGCGAAAGCCCCCGCCCGAACCGCTCAGCCCGCGGGAGCAACAGATCGTGCGCCTCGTGGCCCTCGGGCGCAGCAGCAAGGAGATCGCCGCCGCGCTCAGCATCTCGCCCAAGACGGTTGCCAACCACCGCCTGCGCATTGGCCGCAAGCTGCAGCTCGGCGACATCGCCGGCCTGACCCGCTACGCGATGGGCCGTGGATGGATCGGCGACAATGCCTGAGCTCGCGCGCGAGGCCTTTCGCGCGATCGCCGAGTACACCTACGACTGGGAGAGCTGGATCGGTCCGCTCGGCGAGACGCGGTGGATCAACGCCGCCGTCGAGCGCATGACCGGCTACAGCGTCGCCGCTTGCCTGGAGCTGCCGAGCTACCCGCTGCCGCTCGTGCACGAGGAGGATCGAGACACCGTGCGCGAGGTCCTGGCCGGTGCGGCGCAGGGGACCAGCGGCAACGACTTGGAGTTCCGCATCAGCCGGCGCGACGGGGCCCCCTGCTGGGGCGCGATGAGTTGGCAGCCACTGACCGGCAGCGAGGGACGCCGCCTGGGCTACCGCACGAGCGTGCGCAACATCACCGAGCGCAAGCGTACCGAGGCGCGCTTGTGCGTGGCGCTGGCGCGTGCCGAACGGGCCGATCGGGCGCGCGCGGCCTTCCTGGCCAGCGTCAGCCACGAGTTGCGCACGCCGCTGCATGGAATCCTGGGCTTCGCCGAGCTGCTCACGCGCAGCACGCTGGCTCCGCAGCAGGCGCACTGGCTCGGGCTCCTGCGCGAACAGGGGCAGCTGCTGCTGCATCTGGTCGACCATCTCCTCGACGTCGCTGCGCGGGATGCCGTGCGCCCGCCCCAGCCCTGGGAGCGCTTCGACGTGGCGGCGCTCGTCCGGCGCGTCGTCGAGGCGCAGCGGTCGCGCGTCGTGGCCAAGGGCCTGGTGCTGGAGCTGCAGCTCGCCGACGACCTGCCACCCCTGATCAGCGATCGCCATGCCGTCGAGCAGATCCTGGGGAACCTGCTCGACAACGCGCTGAAGTTCACGCCCCAGGGGTCAATCACCATCGTTGCCTCGCGCGCTGAGGACCAGCCGGACGAGCTGACGCTGAGCGTGCACGACACGGGCATCGGCATGCCTGCTGACCGCGTTGCCGACCTGCGGAGGCCCTTCTCGCGCGGCGACGACGCCGCCGCCCAGCCCCAGGCAGGCGTGGGCCTCGGTCTGGCGATTGTCGACCACCTGCTGGCTCAGCTCGCTGGACGGCTGGCGATCGAGACCCAGCCTGGCCGTGGCTCGCGCTTCACCGTGACCCTGCCAACGACCGGGGCGTGCGCCCCGCCGCCGACGCCGCGAGCGCCGACCGAGCAGACGCCATCTTGGTCGCCACGGGTGCTCGTGGTGGACGACAGCGCCGTCAGTCGCGAGCTGGCCGAGGCCTTCCTGGAGCGGCTCGGCTGCAGCACGGAGACGGTGGGCAGCGCGCGCGCGGCGATCGCGCGCTGCCGGGAGACCGCCTACGACTTGGTGCTCTTGGACCGCCAGCTCCCCGATCTCGACGGCGCCAGCGCCGCGCAGTTGATTCGGGCTCAGGCCTCGGCGGGCCAGCATCCCCCACGCATCGTCGCCATGACCGCCGCAGTCTTTCTGACCCACGAGCAGGACGCGACCGCCTTCGACGACGTGCTCACCAAGCCCGTGTCCTTCGAGACGCTCGCTCGCTGCCTGAGACGGCATGGGCAGGGCGAGGCACCACCCGCCGACGATCTCGTCGCGCTGGATGAGTCGCGCCTCAACGAGCTCGATCAGCTGCGCACAGCAGGTGGCCAGAGCTTCTGGCAGCGCTTCGGGCGCCAGGCGCTGGAGGAGCTGCAGGCGCTGGCGGCGGAGATCGACCTCATGCCGCCTGACGGTGATGCGACGCGGCTGGCGCGGCTGGCCCACCGGGCCAAGGGTGCGGCCGAGATCGTCGGTGGGGTGCGCCTGGCCGCCCGCGCGGCTCATGCTCAGGCGCTGCTCGAAGCGCCCCGGGCTACTGACGCCAAGCCCCTCGCGGTCGAGCTCGCGCGCGAAGTCCGCTCGCTGCTCAACGAGCTCGTCAGTCGAGGATGGGATGGGGGACCCCCGGCGCCAGGACCCGGCGTCAGGACCTTGACAGGCCACTGCGCCGCCGCTGAACATGCCCTCCGGCCCGCGCGGAAGGAGAGCCCGTGATCGATGTGCTGCTGGCGCTGCTGGCGCTCCTGGCGCTCGGCGCAGCCTTGATCCCGTCCTTCGGCGTCGCTCAGCTCGTCGGCCTGCTGCTGGCGGGCGCAAGCCTGGTCGCGGCGCTTGGACGCCGTCGCCAGCAGCGCGCGCGCAGCCAGCCGCGTCGCCTGACGGCGGGGGCCGCGGCGCTCGCGGCCGGCGCCTTGCTGCTCAATCTTGCAGTGCTGCTGAGCTGTCAGCTGCGGAGCTGGAGCGGCGACGAGCGCCTCGACGACCAGCGCGAGCGCGAGCAGCTGCACCAACGCTTTCGCCGCGCCATGGGTACGACGCTGCGCGACCTGCCGGCGCCGCGCGCCAGGTCCCCTCGCTGATCGTCGCCTTCACCAGCGCAGGGCGAGCCTCGGGCCGATCTGAAGGTAGGTCGGTAGCTCGAGCGGCTGCTCCAGCGGAGCGTAGTAGTGCAGGGCCAGACCGACGGCGAGCCACGTGCGCGGGGCGTGGTCCAGTCCGAGGCCGAGGTGGAGCAGGGGAGTGAGCAAGGGCTCGCCCATCCCGGCGCCGCGCCAGAGCAGCCCGAGACCGGCCTCCACGCGCGGCACCCAGCGGGCCAGGTCGACCAGATAGACCGCATCGAGGCCGACGCCCCAGAGTTCGCCCCACCGTCGGCCGCTCGCCGGGTCGGTGCCGACCCGCCGCTGGACGCTGAGAAAGCCACCGAGCTGCGCGCCGAGCTCGGCAGTGATTGCGCGGCGTACTTCGACCCGCGCACCGCCACCGGGCGCCTCCACGGCGCCCGCGGACGCCAGGTGCGCGTAGACCGGCGCGACCGTCAGCTGCCAGGGCGGGAAGGCGGCGCGCGCCGCCCGGGCCTCGCCCCAGGCCCGCGACGAGCCGACGCCGCGCGCCCCGTCGCCGCTGCCGATCGCGAGCGCGGCGGCGCAGAGGAGGCCGGCCGCGCCGCGTTGACACCTGAGGACCGTGCTGATTAAGTAACGCCTCCCAACGAGGTGAATGGTGGCCCGAAAGTACACGCGCAAACAACTCAACCAGCCCGATGAGTTCATCACCATGACCCAGCGCGCCTGGGGCTGGGTGACGGACCATACCACTCGCGTGCTGGCGATGATCGGCGTCACGACCGTGATCGTCGCCGCGGCCTGGACCTGGGAGCACCTCTCCCTGCGGCGCGCCGAGGGCAGCACCAGCGTGCTTTCCAAGGCGCTGGCGGTCAACGAGGCTGCCGTCATGCCGACCGCGAGCGCGCAAGCCGCGGAGGCGGGGACGGCGCCGCGCTTCACAACCGAGAGCGCGCGCCTGAGCGCCGCAGACCAGGCGTTTGACCGGGCCATCGCGGAGGGCCGCGGCCGCCAGCTCCGCGCGCTGGCAGTGCTGATGCGAGCCGGGGTGCGTTACCAGCGCGGGCGCTATCAAGAGGCGCAAGCTGACTATCAGGCCTTCCTGCGCGATGCGGACGAAGACACGACGCGCCTCTTCGGCGCCGCGGCGACCGAGGGGCTGATGTACGCCTTCGAGGCGCGCCAGCGATGGTCGGAGGCCCTGGCCGCCGCGCGGCGGCTGCCCCACGAGGGCGACGCACGCTTCGATGCCCTCTATCACGAGGGTCGGCTGCTGCTCGGCAAGGGCGATCGCAAGGGCGGCCGCGAACGGCTGCAGCAGGTCGTGGCCGGGGCGAAGTCACGCACGCTGATCGAACGCGCGTCGCAGGCCCTCACGGCCCTGCGCGACGCGCCCTAATGGCCAGAGAGGCGATGGCCGGGCAGGCGCTGGCCGGGCAGGCGGCGCGGTCGCTGCCGGCGGCGCTGCTGAGCAGCTTGCTCTTGGTTGGCGGCTGCGCCAGCCTCGCTCGACTCGACCTCCACGGCCCGCCGCGCCAACCCGGCCGCGGCGAGCTGCCTGCCCTGCATGTCGTCTGGGGCAAACAGCTCGTCCAGCATGAGTTGCTAAGCTATCGACCCCAGGAGTGGGCCTCCGCCGCCATCGACGAGCACGGAACGATCTACGTCGGCTCGAGCGCCAAACGCTTCATGGCGCTGGCAGCCGATGGCCAGGAACTCTGGCAGCTGGCGACGCGCGGCGGCGTCGCCTCGCGCCCGCTCTACCACGCCGAGACGCGCACCGTTTATTTCGGCGCCGACGATGGGCGCTTGTACGCCGTGGATGCGCGCGATGGGCGCCTGCGCTGGACCTTCTCGACCGAGGGCACGGTCGCCCAAGCCCCCGTCTACCACGATGGGGTGCTGCTCTTCACGACGAGCGAGAACCGCATCTACGGCGTCGACGCGCGCACTGGGCGCTGGCGCTGGCAGTACGATCGGGAGCCGGGCGAGGGCTTCGGCATGCAGGGCTTCGCGGGCGTGCTGGTGCATCAGAACGTGGCCTACACCGGGTTCTCCGACGGGATGCTCGTCGCGCTGCGGCCGGGATCGGGTGCGCTGGTGTGGACGCGCGCGCTCGCGGCCGGCGCGGAGCGCTTCGGCGATGTGGACGCCACGCCCGTCGTGCTCGGCCGCGCGATCGTCGCGGCCAGTCATAGCGGCGGTGTCTATGCCCTGGCACCCGAGACCGGCGCCGTGCAATGGCACGCACCCCTCGAAGGTACCGTCGCCCTGACGGCAAGTGGACGCCGCCTCTTTGTGTCGTCCGTGACGGCCGGCGTGGTGGCGCTCGACGAACGCGGCGGCGAGCTCTGGCGCCAGGGCCTGCCCTCCGGAGTGCCCGCCCTGACGCTGGCCTTGGGCCCCTACCTGCTGGTCTCCGGAACGGAGACGGGGCTCTTCGTCGTCGCCAGCGCGAGCGGCGAGCTGCTGCAGTACTTCGACCCGGGCCATGGCTTCAGCGCCCCGCCAGCGGCGGGGTCGGGGTTGGTGCTGCTGCTGAGCAACCTCGGCCGGCTCTACGCGCTGGCTTTCAGCTGAGCGGGCAGGCATGATCTAGCGATGCGCGCGTGCCCCAAATGCGCGACGCCCTGCCTCCAGGCGCACCGTTTCTGCCCAGGGTGCGGCGTCGATCTGAGCGCATACCAGAACGATGGACCGACCGATCCGTTGATCAACGCGACGGTGGGCGGGCAGTTCGTGCTGCGGGAGCTGATCGGCACCGGCGGCATGGGGCAGGTCTACCGTGCCGATCACACCGGCGTCGGGCGCAGCGTGGCGGTCAAGATGATGCACCGCCATTTGCTCGGCGATGCGACCGCGGCCGCACGCTTCATCAATGAAGCACGCGCCGCCAGCGCGCTCAACCATCAGCACAGCATCGCGATCCTCGACTTCGGCCAGACCGAGGCGGGGATGCTCTACATCGTGATGGAGCACCTGGTTGGCCGTTCGCTCGACATCCTGCTGCGCGACGCCTTCCCGCTGCCGCTGGGGCGCACGGCACACATCATGTGCCAGACGGCAGAGGCTGTGCATGCCGCGCACCAGCAGAGCATCATCCATCGCGATATCAAGCCCGAGAACATCTTCCTGCTCGCACGCCACTCGCGCCGCGACTTCGTCAAGGTGCTCGACTTCGGCATCGCCAAGATCCTCGACCTCGAAGACCGCTCGGTCACGACGCCGGGGCTGGTGCCGGGCACGCCCGAGTACATGTCGCCCGAACAGGCCCGCGGCGAGAAGCTGGACGCGCGCAGCGACGTCTACGCGATGGGGGTCGTGCTCTACGAGCTGCTGACGGGCACCGTGCCCTTCAAGGGCGCGTCGGCCATCGCAACGATGATGTCGCACGTCCAGGACCCCGTCGAAGCGCCCTCACGCCGACGCCCCGACCTCGAGATTCCGGCAGCCCTGGAGGCGATCGTCACCTGGGCCTTGGCCAAATACCCCGGTGATCGCATCGCCTCCGCCGCGCAGCTCCGTGACGTCCTCGAGGCGTGGGCGCAGACCGCGGGGCTCTGGCCGCTACAAGGCGATGCGCGGGCGACGGCGCCGGAGATCCTGCTCGACTTCTTCACCCAGGACCAGCTCGAGCAGATGCCGGCGCCGCTCGACGCCGCGCGGCGCGAGCAAGCTGCAGCTGCACCGCCGAAGAGCGGGGCTGCGTCCTCCGAGCCGGCCTTCGTGCTGGCCGCCGCCGACGGGCTCTTCGGACGCGATCACCAGCTTCAGCAGCTCGAGGCCTTTCTGCGGCAATCCGGGCCGCGCGCGCTCCGCATCGAGGCGCCCGACGGCATGGGGAAGTCGGCGCTGGTGCGCGAGCTCGTCCGCCAAGGGCGGGCGCAGCAAATCGCCGTCGCGGTCTGTCCACCCACTGAGGGCTGGGCCACGCTGCCGATCTCGTCGGCCCGCTCGGCGATCGAGGAGGCTCTCACTTCGCTCGGAGTGGGCCAGGGCACGGGTAATGGCGGCGGCGCGGCGCTCCTTGGCGCCGCCAAAGCGCTCGAGCTCGCGGCCGCGGACCTCGCCGGTCTGCGCGATCTCTTCGACGCCTCGGCGGCCGCACCGCTGGCCACGCTCAACCCGGCGGCCCGCCGCCGCGAGCGCCTGGCAGCCTTTCGCACCTTCTGGGGCCAGGTTTGCACGCGGCACAAGCGACTCCTGGTGATCATCGAGGACATCGAACAACACGATGAGGTCTCGCGCGAGCTCTTCATGGCGCTGGCCAACGGCCCGGTCGGCGGTGATCTCGCGGTCGTGCTGACGCACACCCCCGACCGCAGCCAGCTTTGGCCCGCCGACGTCACGGCTTTGCCTCTGCCGCCCCTCGCGGAGGAAGAGGTCGCGTCCTTGCTCGCGTCGCTGCTCGGGGGATCCAGTCGGCTGGTCAGCGTGGCGCGCAGCATCACCGCCGGCGGCGCCAGCCCGCTCTACATCGAGCAAGCCGCTCGGGCGATGGTCCACGAGGCGCTTCAGGATCCGCCCGAACGCCTGGGGGAGCTCTTCATTGGGCGCCTCGAGCACCTTCGTCAGCCCGATCGCTTGCTCTTGCAGTGGATGGCCGTGCTCCGCGAACCTGCCGACGCCGATGCGCTGCTGCGCTTGACCGGCCGGCCCGCGGAGGAGCGGGCGGCGCTGGTGGACCGGCTCGACCTGCTCGTCCAGCAGGGCTACTTGCGACGCGACGACGCGACCTTCAGCTTTCCGCATCGGTCACTCGCCGTGCTGGTCTATTCCGGGGTGCCGGCCGAGGTCCGGCGCGAAATGCACCAGACGATCGCCCGCGAGCTACGCGAGCAGCGCGGCGCCTGCATCACCGCGATCGCCTACCACGCCCACCGCGCCGACGACGGCCTCCCGGCCATCGCCGAGCTCGAACGGGCCGGCATGCTCTGCCAGCAGAGCCTCGCCGTCAGTGAGGCCACGACCCATTACACCGACGCCCTCGAGCTGGTGCGGCGCGAATGGGGTCGCGGGGGCGTGGCCACGCCCGAGCTCGACGAGGCCGCCGTCGGGCTGACCCTGCGCCTGGCGGAGGTCCTGCGGCAGCGCGGCGACACGCTGACGGCCGCCGGTGTGCTGGGCGAGATCCTCTCCGTGGCCGCGGTCGACAGCGCCGCACGAGCACGTCTGCACCTCGAGCTCGGCCGCCTCGATCTCGACCGCGCCCAGCCACAGCGCGCGCTGCGGCACCTCCAGTTGGCGCGCGCCGACGCCGACACGCTGACGGGGCAACCGCTGCTGCTGGGCGAGATCGTGCGCGAGCTGGCCCTGGCCAGCGGTCTGGGCGGCGACCGTGGGCTCGCCGGACGGCTGATCGTCGAGGCCCTCGAGTTGGGGCGGCGGGGCGACAGCACGGCCACGAGTCCTGAAGCGGCCCGCGCGGAATGGGTGACCTTGCTCGCCGCCGCGCGCACCTGCGGCCAGATCGGCTTCTCCGAGCGCGCCCAGAGCTACCTGACGCGGGCGCTCGACGATGCCCTCGAGCAAGCAGCCTCCGGCGGCGCGCTGGAGATCGCCGCCGAGCTCTTGCGACTGCATCAAAGCACCGGCCGATGGGACGAGGCCGAGCGCTGCGCGCGTCAGGCGCTCGAGCTCGCGCGCCATGGCGCGGATCGCACGCGGCTCGCGGAGCTTCACATCACGCTCGGACGCCTGCGCCGGATCGCGGGGGACTCGGCTGACAGCCGCCAGCACCTCGATCAGGCACAGACCCTCTGCCAGACGATCGGCTGGTGGGAGGGCGTTCAGCGCATCGAGCAAGAGATCGAAATGCTACGCCTCACCGGCAGCGGCGACGCGCCAGCGCCCCCGGCGGCCGCCGCACGGGCCGCGCCGCCCTGATAGCTCGGCAAGGGCCGCGCCGTCGACCGGGGCATCGTCGTGCGCCCTAGGCGGAACTTTGCAGAACGAGGAGTATGCGGAGCAGATGATTAGGCGGATCCGAGACCGTATCGCCGGGTCCGCTCGCGCAGTTGAGGGCAGTCGCGCGGCTGAGGGGAGGGCCGTCGCGCGGCTGAAGCACTCCGCATAATCGCGGGAGGTCGCGTGCTTCACTAGCCACGTCCGGCCGAGCCCGAGGTCAGGCCGCCGCCAACGCGCTCCGACTGCTCCTCCGCTTCCTGGTCGCAGAGGGGCGGTGCCCGGCAATCCGATGAGCTGGGTGATCGGCGTGCTGCTGGTTGCCGACCTCGCGGCTGTGCAGAAGGGCGACCCAGCCGCGAGGGCGGAGCGCACTGGGACCCAGCTGAAGATCAAATCGGAGAATGCAAGCGCTGACGTCGAAATCAGCGTCTACGAAGACCGGACGACCGTCAGCGCTCAGGTCATGTATGGAGGGTGGTAATCCCGCAACGATGTCGGACTACGAAGCAAGGCGTTTGAAGCTTGAAGAGGCGCGACAGGCCACCCTGCGAAAGCTTGGTAGGCTCAGTGACCAGGTCCTCTCTCGGACCGTACCGATGCGGCTGACAGATGCAGGGCCCGAGCTCTTCTTCTGGCCCGGTCAGGCTATCGGGAAATTTCGGATCATCCACCGAGAGCATAGCGTTCTGCTCGTCACCGATGGCATCTCGGATCCGTGGAGCCCCGAGCTCCACCCGAACCCTCCAGAATTCACGTTCGATTATGAGGTGGCACTCGAGGTGCCGACGAAGGGGCTCGAATCCTCGACGGATGAAGCTATCGCCGATAGCTGGATGCCGACGTTCCTTTGGGCACTCACGGATTGGGCGATCGCTGAGCGCCATGATCTCAAGGGCCGCCTCATTCATTTCACCTGCGTGACGCTCGCTGTGCCTCGCGTTGGTGGGTTGGAGCATCTCACGGGTGCGAATGGATTCCACGGCGTCTTGCTTGGCATCCCGTACAGGGGCGCCCAGCTGGGTGGTCAGGCTGTTCTTGCACCGCTGGGTGGTGACGACGCGGTATGGCTTCTTCCTGCAAAGTTGCTCACGCCGGACGAGTACGACTGGGCGGTGGGGGTTCAAGACAGCTCGCGTGTCGTCAGCCTCGCGCAGGCATTTCTTCGACGTGGTGATCGCCACCTCAGCTGGCCATCTCGTCCCTCCATCCTGCCGGAAGTCGATCCAAACGCCCCGAGAGCAGAAGCGCGTCCAGCCAAGCGTCGTTGGTGGCCGTTCTCGTAAGCGCGACCAGCGCCGACTCACCGATCGCGCCCGTTGCGGCGCAGGCGATCGGCCCACGCTGAACGAGCTCAGGCGATGTTGTATTTCTTCAGCTTCAAGTAGAGCGTCGAGGGCGCGATGCCGAGGGCTCGTGCGGCCGCGCTGCGGTTGCCCGTGCAGTGCTCGAGCGTTTGCACGATCGCGGCGTGCTCGATGCTCTCCAGGGTCTTGCCCGCCAGGGACATCTCGTCGCGGCTCGGCCCATGGTCGCTGTCATGGGCGAAGATCAGATCGCGCGCGTGCAGCACCTTGCTCTGCGACATCGCGCACGCCGTCTCGATCACGTTGCGCAGCTCGCGCACGTTGCCGGGCCAATCGTAGTTCTGCAGCACGGAAATCGTGTCCGGCGCGGCGCTGACGCCTGGCTTGACGTGGTGGAGGATGGCGTCGACCAGCAGCTCGATATCCTCCCGCCGATCGCGCAGCGGTGGCAGGGCCAGCACCACGACCGAGATGCGGAAGTAGAGGTCGTCGCGGAATCGTCCGCGCTTGACCTCGTCGAGCAGCGAGCGATTCGTCGCACAGATGACGCGAACGTCGACGGGCAGCCGGCGCGAGCCGCCGACACGTTGGATCTCGCGCTGTTCCAGCGCGCGCAGCAGCTTGGGCTGCAGCTCGGGCGCCAGCTCGCCGATCTCGTCGATGAAGAGGGTGCCGCCATCCGCCCGCTCGAAGGCCCCTTGGCGCTGCTCGGTCGCACCCGTGAAGGAACCCTTCTCGTGACCGAAGAGCTCACTCTCGATCAGGTTCGCGGCCACGGCCCCGGCGTCGAAGACGACGAAGGGGCCCTTGCGCCGGGGGCTCGCCTGGTGCAGGGCTCGCGCCACCAGGTCCTTCCCGGTGCCCGTCTCCCCCTGCACGCTGACGGTCAGATCTGTCGGCGCGATCTTCTCGAGAATGCCAAAGATCTCGCGCATCCCGCGGCTTCGCCCGGCGAGCTGCCCGAAGTGCACAGCATGCGAAGCATCGACCCGCTTTTCTTCCTTCCCCGGAATGAAGCGGATGGCGGTGCGCCCCAGTTGGATCACCACCTCGCCATGGATGACCGCCTCCCGAATCGACATCCCCGCGACCACCGTGCCGTTGGTGCTCTCGAGGTCACGGAGGGCGAAACCGCCCTCGGTATGGCGAATTTCGCAATGATGCCGAGATACTGACGGATCGGCCACGCTCAGATCGTTGCTCGGCGA